>NZ_JALAHB010000207.1 GCF_022712115.1 Brevibacterium sp.
GGAAGACCGCACCCGGCAGATGGTCCGCAGATCGGAGCGCCGAATTCCATGCGTGTAGTTCCCGCGAGATCCTCGAAGTCGCCGCTTCCATGCCATACAGTGGGCTACTGTCTACGCCCGTGCACGTTGGTGCCTTCCCCTTCTCAGCCAGAGGGTGCCGGGAGGATCGAACGTGTGCGGTCGTGTTCCCTACGACCGAAAGGCACATACTGTGAAGACTTCAAAGAGTCTTGTTCTTGCCCCCGCAGTAGCCGCCGCTGTTTCCGGCTTCATCGCCGTTCCCGCAGTCGCGACCACTCCGGTGCCGGAGTTCACCGCTCCGAAGGCAACCCTGCCCCCCAGTGAGCAGCCGACTGCGACAGAGGATCCCACCGAGGACTCCACCGACGAGGCGAAGAGCTCCGAGGACGCCGAACAGGGCGATCCCGAGGCGATCGTCGAAGCCGACCAGGTCTCGCAGGCGGACATCGCCGACGAGAAGAAGGGCATCCGGTTCTCCGGCAAGCACTTCACCCCCGATGAGAAGGCCACCGTGACCGTCGTGGGCACGGACGGCACCGAGTACAGCCCGGAGACCCCGCTCACCGTCACGAGCGAGGGCGAGGTCAACGGCCGCTACTTCTTCACCGCCACGGAGGGCGCGAAGGTCCCGGTGGGCACCTACTCGCTCTACCTCACGGACCTCAAGTCGGAGAAGCGCACGGAGAAGGTCACCTTCGAGGTCGTGGAGAAGGTCGAAGGCGGCGAGCAGCCCTCGGAGACCGCGGAGCCGAGTGAATCCGCGGAGCCGAGCGAGTCGGCAGCGCCGAGCGAGTCGGCAGCGCCGAGCGAGTCCGCCGCTCCCACGGAGTCCGCCGCTCCCACGGAGACAGCGTCGCCCAGCGCGACGCCGTCCGCCACGCCTTCGGAGACGCCGAGCCGGTCCGCGGAGCCCACGCCGAGCGCCACGCCCACGGAGCAGCCGAGCGAGACCGCCGCTCCCACGGAGACGGCCTCTCCGTCGGCCACCCCCTCTGCGAGCCCGAAGCCCACGGAGACGGCGACCCCGACCGCAGAGCCCACGGAGACCGCAAAGCCCACGGAGACCGCGGAGCCGAGCGAATCCGCGGAGCCCACTGAGACGGCGACGCCGTCCGAGTCCGCCGCGCCCGTGGAGGACCTCGGCCTCTCCATCTCGCCGCGCGCCGTCACCTCCGAGGAGTTCGCCGCCGCGGACGGCGGTGTGACCATCGAGGTCACGGGCGCCGAGCAGAGCTCCGACGTCCACCTCGAGATCGCCCACGCCCAGGGCAAGGTGGAGCGCTTCCGCACCAAGAAGTCGACCAACGCCTCCGGTGCCGTGGTGTTCACCATCCACTCCGAGTCCAAGCCCGTGCTGGGCTGGTACGGCGTGTACGTCTCCGGCACGGATGCGACCGGTGAGGAGTTCGAGGAGGAGGGCAGCTTCACCGTCACCACCAACGGCACCGAGGTGGAGAACGACGGCGGCAAGGACGCCGAGGACTCCGGCAAGGGCTCGGAGAAGGACGGCGCGAACGGGGCGGACGACAAGGGCCAGACCGGTCCGCAGATCGACGTGCCGAACCGCCCCGAGTCCGGGGACGAGGGCGGCTCCGGCTCCGGCGAGAACCAGTCCGGCTCGCAGAGCGAGGACGGCGGCAAGGGCACCGTCGAGGAGGACGACTCCGAGAAGTCCGGCTCGAAGGCGTCCGATGCCGAGGGCGAGAAGGACGAGCCGTCCGCGGCACAGTCCGAGGAGCCCGCTGCGGCCGGTGAGGACACCAGCGGCAGCGATGACGCGGGCAGCGCCGGCGGCAGCGGCTCCGGCAGCGGCGACTCGAGCTCGCAGGCCTCGGGCAGCGGCTCGCAGTCGTCCGGCAGCGCCTCGGACCTCCCCCGTACGGGCACCGAGCTCACGGGCCTCGCCCTGGGCGCCGGTCTCATCGCGGTGGGCGCGGCCGCAGTCGTGGTGACACGCCGCCGCAGCAGGGGCACCGATCCCGCCGGTCTCTGACCGGGGGATAATGCGGGGGTGGACCCACACAGCACCGCACCCGCAGCAGGGACAGACGCACTGACAGCACAGCCCGGCCTCGGCGATTCCGCCGGCGCTCCCACAGCGACGGGGAGCACCGGCACCGCCGCGGCACGGACGACCGTGCTCGGTGAGGGGACGGCCGCTGCCAGGTCCCTCGACCTGAGCGGCCTCCGCCTCTCCGGCGCACCGCTGTCCGCGACTCCGCTGAACGGCGGTGACGACCTCGTGCTCATGGGGCGAGCCGAGGACGTCACCGCCGTTCTGCGTGCCGTCGCGGAACTCCCCGGCGCGCGGGAGGTCGCGCGTCCCGAACCGTCGCGGCTGCGTGTGGGAACCTGGCTGCGCCGGACCACCGGCACGGGCTCCCGCTCGCGTCTGCGGGCGGCGCTCCGGGACGCCGGGCTGAGCGGCTCCGTCACCGCGCGCACCCGGCTGAGCTCCCTGGACACGGCCGCGCGCACCCGGCTCCTCCTCGCCGCGGTGACGCTCACGGGCACCGACGGGATCAGCCATCTCGTCCTCCCCTCCCCTCTCGCCGGAGTGCCCGGCCATCTGCGTTCTGGACTCCGCACCGCCCTCCTGCGCGCGGTGCACGCCCGCGGCCTGGGCGCGGTGCTCAGCACGGACTCCCCCGTCGACGCCGTCGTCACGGGTGCGCGGATCATCGAACTCGATGCGGAGCAGGTGGCGCAGGCCGGTGACGCCCGGACCATCTTCGGCATGCCCCGCGGCGGCCTCAGCGCCGCGCTGGGCGGCGCCAATGTGATGTCCGGCCTCGCGCGGAAGGGCTGGCTGAGCATCGGCCACTCCCAGGTGCGCAGGCGCACCGAGCTCGACGGCAAGGTCTACCTGGCGATCCCCACCGACGCCGTGACGCTCTCCCTCGACGAGTTCGATCCCGCGTTCTCCGGCGAAGCCGTGTTCGAGGTGCTGGTGGTGGGCGTGCGGGACGAGGGCAGCACCCTCCAGGTCCGGCTCTCCCCCGTGGACACCGAGGCGGGCCTGCCGCTGGTCGCAGACGTCCTGGACGCCTCGCCGCGGCGGGCATGGCAGGCCGTCGCCGAGGCCGCGGGCGGCCTGCCCACGGACACCGGGGACAGCCTGCCCACGGACACCGCTGACGGCCCGCAGGCGAACGCGGCGGAGAACCGGGCCGAGGCCTCGGGCACGGCGGACGGAGCAGGAACCTCCGCGGACGGGACCGGCTGGGCGCTCCTGCACCCCGGCCTCGGCGGCAGCGTGCCGGAGCAGCTGCGGAACCTGACGGTGGGTGCCAGGCTGTGGGCCGAGGTGGACACCGAGCGCATCCACGTCTGGCCGGTCGAGGAGTGAGCACGGGAGGGACATCGGCATGAGGGTGAGGACGACGGCGATCGCGGGGCTGGCAGCGCTGGCCCTCACCGCGGCGAGCGTGCCCGCGCTCAACCTCCTCGTCTACTCGCCCGCGCGTGCGGTGGCCTCCTATCTGGGCGACATCGCGGCAGGGGACGCGGAGGGGGCCCGTGCGCGCCTGCTGACCGGGACGATCGAGAACGCCGCCGCGCTCACGGATGACGCCCTCGCCGGCGCACCCTCACTGCCGGAGCGGGTGGACGTGACCCGGTCGGAGACGGAGGGGCGCCGCGCCGTCGTCACCGCCGAGTACGACCTCGCCGGATCCACCCGGAGCCAGGAGTTCGAACTCACCCGCGACGACGGGACCTGGGGCCTCTACCACCGCTGGCTCATCGACGTGGGCGAGCTGCCGCGGCTCGAGCTCGAGATCGACGGTGCCTCCGCCGTGCGCCTCAACAGCGCGGACATCGAGGTGGACCGGGAGGGTCTGCCCGTGCTGTTCCCGGTCGAGTACAACGTGGGCTTCGCACAGGAGTACTTCCGCTCCTCCGTGGAGAGCGTGACCGCACTGGAACCCGGCGAGGAGCTCAGCACACGTCTGGCCCCACAGCCCACGGAGCAGCTGCGAGAGGAGGCCGAGGAGCTCGTGCACGCGCACCTGGACGAGTGCGTGGAGGCGAAGACGCTCCTGCCCACGGGCTGCACGTTCGGCTACGACTCGGACAACGAGATCCTCGGCGACGTGTCCTGGGAGATGGTGAGCTACCCGGCCGTGCGCCTGCGCTCGGAGCGAAATCGCCTGGTGGTGGCGCCGGCGAGCGGGGTGGCGCAGATCAAGGGGCGGTACCGGGACATCGTCACGGCGACGGAGTCGGACTTCGACGAGACGGTGCGGTTCACCTTCACCGCCGCGGTGAATGTGGAGGACGGCGGGCCTTCGATCGTTCCGCTCACGCCGGGACTCGCCAGCGGCACCCAGGCCGTGCGGTAGTGCGGGGCGGGGCTGCAGCGCCGCCTCTCTCCGCGCCACTGGCTCCTCCTCCACCTCACAAGTTACGTCTGCGCAGCGGCCGCCCATCACGGCCGCTGCGCAGACGTAACTTGCGGGGCGGAGCCGCACGGGGTTCACGTGATCAGGTGGACCCGCGCACTGTGCCCGGGGGCATGCGCGAGGCGCGCATCCGTCGTCAGCAGCTCCAGATCGAGAAGTTCGGCCAGTGCGACATAGCTCGCGTCGTACGCGCTCAGGTTGGAACGCAGCTGCCACGTCCGCTCCGCGAGGAGTGTGTGGTCGAAGTAGCGGATATTCAGATCCTGAAGCAGAGCCCGCGCTTCCTCTGCCTCCTCCAGCGTGGAGATCTCTGCCGCCACGCGCCTGCGAAGCACCTGCAGCGTCTCGACGACGATGAGCTGGGGTGCAGCGATCTGCCACTGTGCGTCCTCCAGCCTGGCCGCGACACGATGCGAGAGCGGGAGCGCCAGAAGCAGTTCGACCGCTGCCGACGTGTCGAGAACGATCACCTCGAATCGCGTTCCGCCCGCGTCGACTCTGCGGGAGTCTCGCCGTTGTAGGGACGGATCGGACGTGCAGCGAACTTCGCCCGCAACTCACTGGGGCTCGGTGCCGCGACGGCACGTCTCAGCTCATTCAACGCCAGGTCCGAGAGTGTGATCCCCTCCGCCGCCGCACGCACTTTGAGCTTGCGATGCAGGTCGTCAGGCACGTTGCGCACTTGTATCATCGTCATGCTTCAATGATGCCTTCATCAGAATCACATGCACAAGAGTTCGCACCCCTCCCCACCCGCAAGTTACGTCTGCGTAGCGGCCGTGCAGAGCGGCCGCTACGCAGACGTAACTTGCGGAGGAGGGGGCCGGAGGGCTCGGGGTTCCAGTGGGCCCGGGCCCGGGGTTCTGGGACCCGGAGATGCCAGACCGTCCAGAGGAAAGAGCCTCAGTCCGTGCCGCGGAGGTCCAGACGGAGCGCCGTCTCGCCGCCGTCCACCAGATTCACCGGGATGCCCCAGTCCTGCTGGTAGAGGTGGCAGGCCGCGTGCAGCGGGATCTCCCCGCCGGGCTCACCGTCGCATGCCGCCGCGCGCACCGTGATGTGCAGGACTCCCGAGGTGATCTCCGGGTTGAACCGGACGGTGCGCGTGAGCCCGTCCTCGCCGCCGGCCCCCTCCGCGATGAGCTCCGGCGGGGTCGAGGACACCTGGAGGTGGGTGGGGTCGCCCCAGCGGTCGTCGAGCTTCTGCCCCTTGGGCACCGTGAACGCCACCTCGAGGTCGAGGTGCCCCGTCCCGATCTCCGTGGCCGGACGCGAGGACTGCTGTGCGCCCTCCGCCACGACCTGCGCCTCCTTGGGGATGGTCACCGCTGTGAGCTGGTGCGCCGCGGACTCCACCACGAGCAGGTGGGCCTCGCCTGCACCTGCGCCCTCACCCCTGGGAGTGCCCGTGCCCGAGGCCGCCGTGCCCACACCGGAGGCACCGGCTCCCGCGGGTCCGGTTTCGTCTCCCGCGCGGACGACGAGGATGTCGCTGGGCTCGGCGAGGCCGCGCGCCAGCGTCGTCACCTCGTTCTTCACCGGGTCGTAGCGACGCACGGCACCGTTGTAGGTGTCCGCGATCGCCACGGAGCCGTCCGGCAGCGCCGCGACGCCGAGGGGGTGCTGGAGGCGGGCCTCGGCGGCAGGGCCGTCCTGGAAGCCGAAGTCGAAGAGACCCACTCCCACCTGCGTCGACACCGCGCCCGAGGCCGGGTCCAGAGTGCGCAGGGCGGAGGTCTCCGAGTCCGCGAGCAGGACCGAGCCGTCGGCGGCGAGCGCGAGGCCCGAGGTCTGGGCGAACCACGCGGTCTCGCCGGAATCGGCATCGCGCAGGCCCTCATTCATGGTGCCGGCGAGCTGGCGGATGCGCGCGGTCAGCGGGTCGAACTCCCAGAGGGTGTGGTTGCCCGCCATCGCGACGACGACCTTCTGGGTCTGCGGCACCCACAGGACGTCCCAGGGGCTGGAGAGCTTGATGCCGGTCGCCGGGGCGTCGAAGGGTGCCTGAGCTCCGGGCTCGTCGGTGACGTTGTCGTTGGCTCCCACCATGAACTGCGCGCCGGTGCCGGCCAGCGTGGTGACGGAGCCGGACTCCCGCCGGGAGGCGGCCTCGGCGGAGTCAGCCGCGGCAGGCGAGCGGGCCTCGGCACCGGCCTCCGTAGGCGCAACGCCCAGCCGGACGCCCCGCAGCAGGTGGTTCACGGTGTCAGCGACCACGAGGTCGCAGCCCAGCTGTTCCGCAAGCTCCCGCGGGAGTTCGGTGAGGCCGCCGGGCTCGGAGAACTGCGCCTCCGCAAGCCCGCCGTCAGTGCTGCCGCGCTCCCCGGTGCCGATCCGCTGGAGGATCCGCGCTCCGGTGGGGTCGTACTCGACGAGGCTGTGGTGGCCGGAGTCCGCGACGAGGAGGTTGCCCTCGTGGCCGGGGACGTCGTGCAGGCGGATGACCTTGCCGGGGTAGGAGAGGTCGCGCTCGGCCGGCGCCGGCGGGACGTAGGGACCGTCGCCGCGGTGAAGGGTGCCCTTGGCCTCGTGTTCGGCGGCGAGGTCCTCGATGAGAGACGCGAGGCCGGCCGAGTGCCCCTCACCGGACAGCGAGGCGACGAGGTAGCCCTCCGGGTCGATGAGCGCCAGCGTGGGCCAGGCGCGGGCGGTGTAGGCCTGCCAGGTGACGAGGTCCGGGTCGTCGAGGACGATGTGCTCCACCTGATAGCGCTCCACGGCCTGGTCGACGGCCTCCACCGTGCGCTCGAACTCGAACTTGGGACTGTGCACGCCGATGGTGACGAGCACGTCCCCGTACTTCTCCTCGAGCGGACGCAGCTCGTCGAGGACGTGGAGGCAGTTGATGCAGCAGAAGGTCCAGAAGTCGAGGAGAACGACCTTTCCGCGCAGATCGGCCAGGGTCAGGTCCTTGCCGCCGGAGTTCA
>NZ_JALAHB010000208.1 GCF_022712115.1 Brevibacterium sp.
CTGTCCCCCGCCCACGCCGCCTCGCTCACCCGCGAGGCCGTCCGTGCGGGGTGGCCCGCCCGGCTCGTGGCCTCCCGCTGCGACTCCACGCTGCGCGGCAACGTGGGTCCGCAGGCCGAGGCCGTCCTCCGCACCGTGGCAGAGCTCTCCGGCGCGGAGACCATCGGCCTCTGCGCCCCGGCGTTCCCCACCGCGGACCGGCAGACGCTGGCCGGGCTGCAGCTCATGGGCGGGAAGCGGCTGGAGCACACGGAGCTCGCCCGCGACGTCCGTTCCCCCATGACCACGTCCTCCGTGGAGGAGCTGCTCACCCGGGATGCGGACCTCACCTGTGCGCACATAGGCATCGCGGCGGTGACGGCCGGCGGGAGCACGCTCCGCGACGCTCTCGCCGCCGCACTCGCGTCCAGACCCGATGTGCTCATCGCGGACGCGTACACGGAAGCACACCTCGCGGCCGTCGCGGAGGCCGCCGCGGACGTGCGTCCCGAGGCGATGTGGGTCTCGATCGACCCGGGGCCGGGCACGTGGGCGCTCGCCGAGGCGCTGGGTCTGACCCGGGGGCACGGCACCGCGGACACCGCCGATGGCTGGGCCGGGGAATCTGCGCACACGACCGTGCCGGAGGCCCCCACGGGCTCCAGCCGACCCGACCACCGCCGCCCTGCGCACGATCCGGCCGCTCCGCTCCTCGCGGTCTCCGGCTCCGCGACGGAGCTCACGCGCCTCCAGCTCTCCCACCTGCGGCGCACGCGCACCTGCGAGGTCGTGCGCGCCCGCTACCGGCCCGGCACCCGCTTCCTCGACGAGGACGCCACCGCCGAGGCCGTGGCCGCCGCCTTCGCCGCTCTCTCCTTCCGGGGAGCCCAGGGGCGCACGGACGGCGCACCGGCCTCGGCTCCCGTGGTCCTGCTCGCGACCGTGCTGGACGAGACGGACCTCCTCGACCTCACCCACGAGGAGGGCGACGCCCTACCGACGGCACTGGGCGCCATCGCCGCCCGCGTGCTCGCGGACACGGCGGTGCGGGGGCTGTACACCACCGGCGGCGACATCACGACGGCGGTGCTCGACCACGTGGACGGCGTCGGGATCGAGGTGCGCGGCGAGGTCGTGCCGCTCGCTGCGGCAGGCACCGTCGTGGGCGGTGCGCACCACGGCATGCCCATCGTCACCAAGGGCGGCCTCGTGGGCGCGGCGGACACCGCGGCCGTCTGCCTGGACGCCGTCGAGGCGCTCTCCGCATGAGCCCGGCCCGCACGCACCGGCGCTCTCCCACGGACACACCGTTCTCTCCAGACACACCGTTCCACCCTTCGGAAGGATCAGTCATGACCGCACCCGTCCTCGCACTCACTCCCGGAGATCCGGTGGGCATCGGCCCGGAGATCACCGCCGCCGTCCTCCACGAGCACTCCGGCGATCCGAGCATCCACGGCATCGCGGTGGCGGACGCCTCCGTCATGCGCCGCGCCGTCGAGGTCCTGGGCCTGGACGCGGAGGTCCGCGCCGTGGACTCCTGGGACGTGGCCCACCCCGGTGAGGGCGTCATCGACGTCTTCGACATCGGGGTCCTCGGCGACGAGCAGCTGGAGTGGGGCGTGGTCGACGCCCGCGCCGGCCGCGCCGCGGTGAAGTCCATCGAGATCGCCACGACCGCGGCGATGAATCAGCAGGTCGCCGGCATCGTCACGGGCCCCATCAACAAGGAGGCCATCTGGAAGGCCGGGGCGAAGCACCTGGGCCACACGGAGATGCTGGGCGAACTCACCGGCGTGACGAAGCAGGACACGATGTTCGTCGTCGAGCGCTCGCACGTGCCCGGACACCACATGCACGTCTTCTTCGCCACCCGCCACATGTCGCTGCGGAAGGCGCTGGACGCCATCACGCTGGAGACCCAGGCGGACTCGATCCGGCGCGCGCACCGCGCGCTCGAGGTCTACGGCATCGAGAACCCGCGCCTGGCGACCGCCGCGATCAACCCGCACGGCGGGGAGAACGGCGCATTCGGCGACGAGGAGATCGAGATCCTGCGACCGGCCGTGGAGCAGGTCAACGCCGACGGACTGCAGGTCGCCGGCCCCATCCCTGCGGACTCCGTGTTCCATCAGGGCCTCATGGGCCGGTACGACGGGATCCTCTCGCAGTACCACGACCAGGGCCACATCGCCGCGAAGACCTTCGACTTCGACGGCACGATCTCCGTGACCGTAGGGCTGCCCATCCTGCGCACCAGCGTGGACCACGGCACGGCGTTCGACATCGCCGGTCAGGCCAAGGCGGATCCGGGCACCATGCGCTCGGCGTTCCGCGCCGCGGTGGGCTACGCCCCGTTCGTGGACGGGATCCGCGCCGAGTACCTCCCCCGCTGACATGGCCCGGCCCCACCGCTCCACCCTGGAACGCCGCGAGGCGCTGCTGCGCCTGGTGAACTCCGGAACCGCGCGGGTCGAGGAGCTGGCGGAACGCTGCGAGGTCTCGCCGTCCACCGTGCGGCGGGCCCTCGCAGCACTCGAGGCGGACGGCCACCTCTCCCGCACCTACGGCGGTGCGATCACCCCCGCCCCGTTCCACGACCGTTCGCTCACCGAGCGACTCGCCGTGAACACGGAGTCCAAGTCCGGGATCGGGCGCGCCGCGGTGGGTCTCGTGCACGCGGGTGCGACGATCTTCGTGGACGCGGGTTCCACCACTCTCGCCCTCGTGGACGCCCTCACGGACGTCGAGGACGTGACGGTGGTGACCCGCGGGCTCGAGAACGCGATCACGCTCGTGGGCAGGCCGGGGATCAGCGTGCACGTGGCGGGCGGTGCGCTCACACCGGCCTCCCACGGCACCACCGGCCCGCTGGCGCTCGAGGCCCTGGGCCGCTTCGCCTTCGACCTCGCCTTCCTGGGCTGCGACGCCGTCTCCGCGCTCCAGGGAGTGGGCGAGCCCACCCTGGAGGAGGCCTACGTCAAGGAGTTCGCCGCGCGGCGCGCCCACCGCACCGTGGTGCTCGCGGACGCCTCCAAGCTGCGCGTGCGCGGGGTCGCGGCGTGGGCGCCCCTGCCGGAGGGCTGGACCCTCGTGACCGATGCCCGCGACGAGGACGCACTGGAGCCCTTCGCCCGGGCGGGCGTGGACATCATCCGAGCGTGAGCACCCGCGCGGTGAGGACTCCCGCCGTCACCCCGGAGAGCGCGAGCATGCCGAGGCAGTTGAACCAGAACGCGCTTCCGAGGAAACCTGCGCGCAGATGGGCTGTGACGGCACAGAGGAAGTAGACGACCACGCCGGCTGCGGCTGCGAGGCTCATGCCGGGCACCCACACGCCGAGCACGAGGCCGCCCGCAGCCAGCAGCTTGACGACGATGAGCACCCACCACCAGTCCGCGGGGAAGCGCACACCCTCAAGGCAGTCGCGGACGAAGCGCGGCGGCCGCAGGGAGAGCAGCACGTCCCCGGCGAGCACTGCGGCGAGGAACAGGGTCAGCCAGAGGCTCAGCTGTGTGAGCATCGCTCTCCTCCCAGGGTCGTCCGGTCCGTGGCCGCGGTCACTGCGTCGACGGCCGAGGCCACCTCGGTCTCGATGCGTTCGAACGGGAGTGCACCGTGGGCGGCCGCGAAGAGCGCGCCCAGGTAGGCGAGATAGACGGTGCGGGCCGCGGCGCGGAGCCGGGGCGCGTCTGGGGTGGCAGTGCGTGCCACGGCGTGCGCCCGCAGGACCGCCTCGATCTCCGCTTCCAGCCGCTCGGAGAGGCCGTCGAATATCGCAGACGGCGTGCGGCCACGCATGAGCACCGCACCGTATTCGCGCGCCAGCTCGGGATCTGCGGTGAAGAACGAGACGAACGGCCGGATGAGGGCACCGATCACCCCTGCGGCGGAGCCTCCGCCGCCCGGTTCCCGGGGAGGCCTCTGCTCGTGGGAGCTGTGCTCGTGGATGCGACGTTCGTGGATGCGCTGCACCTCGGCCTCCACAGTGAGGACGAGCAGGCGCTCCTTGTCTCCCACCGCCATGACCCTGCCCACGCTCACCCCGGCCTGTGCGGCGATCCCCCGCACCGTGGTGGCTGTGAAGCCCTTCGAGGAGAACAGTTCCCTCGCGGCGTCGAGGATCGCCGCCTCGGTCCTGTCACGACGCGCATCGCGACGCGCCCTGCGCGGACGAGGAACCGGTCCAGGTGCCGATGCGAGATCATGCACCGGAGCAGCCTCCATCTCGCTGGAATGAACACGTTCACTGAACATGTTCACATCGTAGATGCGACACTCGCGGAGGGCAATGGACTCGTGGGATTGTCACCGGCGTGCCCGCGCACGCGGCTCCTCACCTGTGGCTTCAGTGCTCTCCGCGCGCGGTCGAGAGTTGTGTCCGTGCCTCACGATAAATTCGAACCAGATGAATCTTTGAAGCCGATCACACACGGTTGAGGAGGTGACGACGATGTCACCCGTTCCGCTGCCCGCACTCCCCCAGCAGCCTGCGCGCTCCCTTCCACGTGCCACAGCCGCGGGTGCCACAGCAGTGCATGCGACTGACGCGCTGCGCCCGCGGCGGGGCAGCCGGAAGCACCATGAGTACAACACCGGCCGCCATCACGCCGCCGCACAGACCCTGGTCGTGCCCGCCTGCACAGAGGTGGAGGCGGTGGAGATCGTGAGTGCGGATGACCTCTGTCAGCACCTCGCTCGCGGCACCAGCCTCTCCACGAGCGGTGCGCCCACTTCCGGCGGGTCCGGTTCCGGCGGGTCGCGCACTGGTATGCCTGCCCGGTTGCCGGTCTTCCACCGTCAGCCCGGGGAACTGCCCGCCGGTAACGACTGGCAGATGCTCGAATCACCCCACCACGCAGCACTTGAAACCCGCGCCACCGTCGAGTCGATCGACGTGCAGGGAATCTCCCACAGCGTGCAGGCCACGGCCTACGCTCTCGACCGGTGCGAGGCCGCCCACCTCGTAGCCCTGGCAGAGACCACCCTGGCCGTCATCGCCACCGAAGACGGCCCCGACACGCTCGAGGTCCTCCTGCGCTCACACGGGACATACTCAGCCAGGGAACTCATCAGCCAACACCTGCCCCGCACAGTCGTCCGCGCCGTGCTGGTGGATACAGACCTCACAAAGACCCAAGCCCACCGCCGCCTCGTCGATGCCGTGTATGCCTATCTCGCGTTCTCCCGCTGCCTGGGCCTGGTCCTCGAGGGCAGGCTGAGCATGGCGAAACTGCGTGCTCTGCTGCGCGCGACGACCCGCCTCCAGCTCCACGACGCACGCTGGATCGACCGCGACACCACAGGCCGCACCCAGGCGGATCGTGGAGGGAGGAATCCGGAGGAGGCAGTCGCGGAACTCACCTGCGCCTGCCCGGACGCCGCAGACCCCGCCGGTACAGCAACCGCAGGGACGGATGCTCCCCAAGACGAGGCCGCCGTGGACGAAGCTGTCCAGGACGCTCACCCAGCCCACTCAGCTCATGTGAGCCGGGATCGCATGCACGGACCCATTCTCCTCGCGGCTCCCCTGGAGAGTTTCACCCAGCATGTGCGTGCCCAAGCAGCACTCTGCGCCCCACCCGTGTCCCCGGTGAAGACCGTCCATGGCGAACGACGAGTCTCCTATGAGCGTGCTGCCTCCGGACGCGCGTTCCTCACTCTGGAGGGGCCGGTCACGGTGCTGGAGCCCTACTACCAACGCCTCCAGGCCACCGCCCGCGCCATACGCGCCGGACGCCTCCAAGCACTCATCGACACCAGCGGCACACCGGATGACGACGACACTCTCGCTCACGCACACAGCACCGAGGTGCCGTCAGCGACGCACGCGACCGCACTCGATGCGGCACACGCAGAAACCACCCTGCCCGAGGCCGTCGTCGTCGATGAGCGGACTCTGGATCAGCTCATGTTCGACCTCGCAGCACTCGCCGCCCCCGCCACCTACGTGCC
>NZ_JALAHB010000209.1 GCF_022712115.1 Brevibacterium sp.
CGCACGCATCGATCCCGCCCTCCGGCGCCTCGACGACTGGCTGGAGCGCAACGGCACGAAGCTGAGTGCGGTCTCCTTCCTCGCAGTGGGTGTGCTCCTCACCGCCTACGGGGCTGTGGGCCTCGTCATCTGAGCGGCTCCGCTCCCCCATCCGCACTCTCGGCTCGGTCACCCAGAGCGGCCCTTGACCATATGGTCGGCATTCACCGACCATATGAGTATGACCGACCATACTGACGATGCCGACCGTACGCGCACCTCCGCCAGCGCCGCAGCGGCACCCGTGCCGCCGGACTATCCGCTCGACGAGGTCCGCAGCCTCAGCAGCCCCGAGGAGCACCGCGCGCTCTTCGAGGAGACCCGGATGCAGATCGTGAGTGCGCTGAGCGAGCGGGCGGCCACCACCAGCGAGCTCTCCCACCTGCTCGACCGGCCCAAGGGCACGATCGGACATCATCTCAAGGTGCTCGAGGCCGCAGGGCTGGTGCGGGTCGTGCGCCGGAAGCGGGTGCGCGCACTCGAGGCCAAGTACTACGGCCGCACCGCGCGGGTCTTCCTGTACGGGCGGGAAGGCGCGGGGACGCGGGTCCCGGAGCAGGTCATCGACCTCGCCGCCGCGGAGCTCGCACAGGTCCCGCAGGACCACGGCGGCGTGCTGAACGCGAACATCCGCCATGTGCGCGTGCCCACGGAGCGTGCAGAGGAGATCAGCGCCCGCCTCAATGCGCTGCTGCAGGAGTTCGCGGACTCACCGCGCGGGGGCACCACCACCTACGCCCTCGCCTTCGCCCTCTATCCCTCCCCGCGCCCGCCGCTCGGCTCCGCCGGCGGCGAGGAGACATGACGGGGGCCGGGGCTCCCGAGGCAGGAGGCGCCTCGGCCCCCGCGCCTCGTCTGGGCGGGCGCTACTGGAGGCTGCTCGTGGCCTCGGCGGCGGCGAACCTGGGCGACGGCCTCATGAGCGTGGCCGTCGTGTGGCTCACCTCGTCCCTCACCCGCGAACCCCTGTGGCTCACCCTCGTCGCACTGGCCACCCGGCTGCCCTGGCTGCTGCTCTCCCTGCCCGCGGGCGTCCTCGCCGACCGCGTCGACCGGTGCCGCCTCGTCGCCGCCATGGACGGGGCGCGCTGCGTCCTCGTCCTCGCCTTCGCACTCCTCCTGCTCGCGGTCCGCGGTCCGGCACCCGCACCCGACCCCGTCTCCCATGCGGATGCCGCTCCCGGGACCGTCCTCCTCCTCACCGCTCTCTGCCTCCTCGCCTTCCTCGTGGGCTGCGCGGAGGTGCTGCGCGACACCACCGCACAGACCCTCATGCCCTCCCTCGTCGACCAGCGACTGCTGGAACGGGCGAACGGACGGCTCTGGGGTGCGGAGACGGCCCTGGGCGGCTTCGCCGGACCGGCACTCGCCGGAGCGCTCGTGGGGGGTCGCCGTGGTCGTGCCCTTCGGTGCCCACGCGGCGCTGCTCGCGCTCGCCGGTGCGCTCATGCTCACCCTGCGAGGAGACGACGGGCGCAGGCGGGGCCGGGCCGGCCGCGCGGACTCTCCCCTCCCGCCCTCCTTCCGCCGCGAGACCGCCGAGGGCCTCGCCTGGCTCTGGCGCCACCGGCTGCTGCGCACGCTGGCCCTGCTGCTGGGCGCATTCAACCTCCTGGGCATGCTCACCTCGGCGCAGTTCGTCTTCTTCGCCCAGGACGTGCTGGGCGTGAGCGGCGGGCTCACGTTCGGGATGCTCACGACCGGCATGGCGACGGGCGCCCTCGCAGGCTCCCTCACCGGCGACCGCGTGGCCGAGCGGGCTCGCGAGGGCACTGTCCTGCGCGGATCCCTCCTCATCATCGGCACCTGCTACGGCGTCATCGGCCTGCTCAGCCATGCCGCTGCGGTCTGGGCGGTGAGCGTCGCGATGGGGTTCGCCGTGGTCGTCTGGAACATGGTGACGGTATCCCTCCGCCAGCGGATCATCCCCGACCGGCTGCTGGGGAGGGTGAACTCCGTCTACCGCTTCTTCGGCTGGGGGACGATGTCGCTGGGTGCGCTCGCGGCGGGCGCGCTGGTCTCCCTCCTGGAACCGGAGCTCGGCCGCGAGTGGGCGCTGCGGTCCACATACCTGAGCGCCGCCGTGCTCATGGCCCCGCTCCTCCTGTGGGGATGGCCGCGGATCGGCAGCGCCCGCATCGATGCCGCACGCGCCGCCGCGGCAGCCGCCGAGGCCGCCCGCCTGGCACAATGACGCGCATGCGCGATTTCGAGGAGCTCATCGACGAGGCCGCCCGCGCGGACGTGACGGGCTGGGACTTCTCCTGGCTGGACGGCAGGGCGAGCGAGGAGCGGCCGCCCTGGCGCTACTCCCGTCTGCTGGGCGAGGCCGTCGCACGGGCGCGGACCGCCGTCGACCTCGACACCGGCGGGGGCGAGGTGCTCGCCGAGGCCCCGCTCATGGCCGCGGACCCGCACGCCACCGAGAGCTGGCCGGCCAATGCCGCCCGTGCCCGGGAGCTGCTGGGTCCGCGGGGCGTGACCGTCCACGAGACGGCCCCGGGAGCACCGCTCCCATTCGCGGACGCCAGCGTGGATCTGGTCACGGCCCGCCACCCGGTGAAGCCCGCCTGGTCGGAGATCGCACGCGTGCTCGCGCCAGGCGGCGAGTACCTGGGGCAGCACGTGGGTCCGGAGTCCGCATTCGAGCTCATCGAGTTCTTCCTCGGCGAGACCACTGCGGCACAGCGCGCGGACCGCCGCCCGGACCTCGAGGCGAACGCCGCCGCGGAGGCCGGACTCGAGGTCACCGATCTCCGCAGCGCCCGGCTGCGGATGGAGTTCCGGGACGTGGGCGCGGTCGTCTGGATCCTCCGCCGGTGCGTGTGGTGGGTGCCGGACTTCAGCGTCGAGCGGTACCGGGACCGGCTCCGGGACATGGACGCCCACATCCGCCGCCACAGGAGCTTCGTCGCGCACTCCACCCGCCATCTCCTCCGCGCCCGGAGGTGACCGGCGCATCGCTCCGCGTCATGGGGCCAGGCCGTCGAGCCAGCTCCTCACAGCGGCCCTGATCAGGTGGCCCGGCATGTCTGCCGGGTGGAGGGCAGCGGCGTGTGCGAGACCGTCGAGGAGCGCCCTCAGCTCCACGGTTGCGGTCTCGACGTCCACAGCAGGATCCGCGAGCCCGGCCTCGCGCAGGGCGAGGATCGCCCCGCGGGTGAGATCGACGGCAGCGGCCCGATCCTGCGCGACGATCTCGGCGAGTGCAGGATCGGTCCGCGACTCGACGAGGAAGGCCAGCGCGATCTGCTGCTCCTCGACCTGTGCGGGAGTGACGGGCAGCAGCGCCCACATCGTCTGTTCGATCCGGTCCCGGACGGGAAGGTCCCCCGCGACGGCTGCGAGGCGCTGCGCGGCCCTTTCGTTGATGAGCTCGAAGGCGTAGATCTGCAGCTCCCGCTGCTCACTGAAGTAGTGGCGCAGCGAGCCCACCGAGAGCCCTGCCTCCTCCGCGACGGCGCGGACCGAGGCCTTCGCCAGACCGGCGCGGAGGATCACGCGCCAGGTCGCCTGCGCGACGTCGTGGCGCCGCTGTTCGGGATCGACGTGTCGAGGCATGCTCCACAGCATACATTGAAGAAGAACAGTCGTACTAGTACGCTCGTATCACATGAGCATCGACAGTCCCCGTCCACGGAGGCGACAGAAGCGCGCGCTGACGTCCGCAGTGTTCCTCAGCGGAGCCGGAGAGGTCGTCGACTTCATGCTGCCGCTCTTCGCCGCAGCGTCGATCGGCCTCACGCCAGCGCAGATAGGCGTCCTGCTGGCCGTGGAACTCGCAGTCTCACTCGCAGTGCGGCCGGCTGCGGGATCTCTCGCAGACCGCTTCGAACGCCGCAGTGTCGCAGCCCTCGGTGCGCTCCTCTACGCCGCGGCATGCCTCGGATACGCGTGTGCGGCCGATCCGGCCCTCGCGTATGCCGCCGCAGCGGTCGGAGGGGCGGGCGGCGCGCTGCTGTGGGTCGCACTCAGGGCGATCGTCGGTGAGCGGCTCGGCGAGGACTCCGGAGCATTCGCCGCACTGGTCTCCGCGGAGGAGACGGGAAGCTGGGTCGTCTTCGTGCCGGTGTTCCTCCTCATCGGCCCGGTGGGCTACCAGGGCGTGTTCGCAGCACTCGCCGTCTGCTGTCTCGTGGGCGCAGTCATCATGCTGACCGCCCCGAGGGGGCCGGCCCGCACGCCCTCCGCCTCCGCCGCATCCGCTGACACCGCCGCGTCCGCAAAGGAGGCGGAGCCCGCGCCGCCGCCGACGCGGCGGCGGTCCGGACACGTACGCGGCGCGGAACTGCGTCATCGTCTCCTGGTCGCTCTTGAGGTAACCCACACCCGGCTCCTGCGGCAGCGTGTACGCGTCGGGAACGCCTAGCACGGTGCGCGATTCCGCGGCTGAGAAGGTCCGTAGGCCGACGCGGTACGACAGGTACGTGTCGAGCCCGCGGAGCTTGCCCTCTTCCAGCCGCTGGGACGCGAGCAGCAGGTGGATCTGGAGCGAGCGACCGACGCGCCCGATGTTGATGAAGCTCTCCACGAACTCGGGCTTGGCGGCGAGCAGCTCGGAGAACTCGGCGGCGATGATGAGCAGGGCGGGAAGCGGCTCCAGGTCGGTGCGACCACCGCGGCGTGCCTTCTCATAGTCGTTGACGTTGGCGAAGTTGCCCGCGGCCCGGAGC
>NZ_JALAHB010000210.1 GCF_022712115.1 Brevibacterium sp.
GACCCGTGCACTCCGTCGAACGCTGGGTCACGCCGGAGCTCTGCGAGCGCATCCGCACGCACGCCGCCGTGCGCGCCTCCCTCAGCCGTCACACCGGCGTCCGTCCGGACACGGTGGCCGCAGCCGGCGGCCACCGGCTCAGCCCGGTCTCGGGCACCGTCGTCGAGGCCAGCGTCGTCGTCCGCACACGCAGACGCGCCCGTGCGCTCGCCATGAGGTTCGAGCGGACACGGGCGCGGTGGAGGCTCACGGAGTTCGTGAGCGTCTGAGCCGGCCGCTGCCGGCGGCGTGCGCGGCGGAGAGGGAGCTCAGCTCCTGCGCTTCCTGCGCTGCGCGCGGTTCTTCGGCTCCGCCGCGGGAGCCTCGTCCTCGCTGCGCACCTGCACGCCTCCGCCGTCGCTGGGAGCGCTCAGCTGCAGGCGCGGTGTGCGCGGGGCCAGCTCCTCGGCCTCCACCGTCACGCCGCCCCCGGAGGCGTCCGCCGCCGCGGCGGCCAGCTTCGCACCGGAGCCGTCCGCGGCCTCGCCCTGCCTGCGAACCTTGACCTCGAGGGTGTTCGTGAGACGGACGACGTCCTCGCGGATGCCCTCCTGCATCGCGGTGAACATCTCGAAGCCCTCACGCTGGTACTCCACGAGCGGATCGCGCTGGGCCATCGCGCGCAGACCGATCCCGTTCTTGAGGTAGTCCATCTCGTAGAGGTGCTCGCGCCACTTCCGGTCGATGACGGAGAGCGTCACCCGGCGCTCCATCTCGCGGGTCGCCTCCTCGCCCAGCTCCTCCTCGCGGCGGCCGTAGAACAGCTCCATGTCCTCCAGGATCTCCGCGAGCACCCCGGCCCTCGTGAGGCCGCCCTTCCCGCCCGTGTCCTCGGCGAGCTCCTCCGCCGTGAACGACGGCGTGTAGAGACGGCTCAGCGCCTCGAACAGGGCGTCGAGGTCCCAGGTCTCCGGCGGACCCTTGGTGGCGCCCTCCACATAGGCGCCCACCACGTCGCGGCGGAAGCCGGAGATCTGCTCCTCGAGGTCCGCGCCCTCCAGGACGCGCCTGCGCTCGGCGTAGATGACGGTGCGCTGGCGGTTGAGCACGTCGTCGTACTTGAGGACGTTCTTGCGCTGTTCGGCGTTGCGCGACTCCACCTGGCTCTGTGCGGACTGGATGGCGCGGGAGACCATCTTGGCCTCGAGCGGGACGTCGTCCGGGACGTTCGCCACGGACATGATGCGCTCTGCCGCGCCGGAGCCGAACAGCCGCATGAGGTCGTCGGTGAGCGACAGGTAGAAGCGGCTCTCGCCGGGGTCGCCCTGGCGGCCGGAACGGCCCTTGAGCTGGTTGTCGATGCGCCGGGACTCGTGCCGCTCCGTGCCGAGCACGTAGAGGCCGCCCAGCTCGCGGACCTCCTCGGCCTCCGCGTCCACGGTCCTCTCGACCTCCGCGAGCACCTCCGGCCACTTCGCCTCGTACGCCTCCGGGTCCTCCCGGGAGTCCAGCCCCAGCTCCTCCATCCTGGCCACGGCGAGGAACTCCGCGTTCCCGCCCAGCATGATGTCCGTGCCGCGGCCGGCCATGTTGGTCGCGACGGTGACCGAGCCCTTGCGGCCGGCGAGGGCGATGATCGAGGCCTCGCGCGCATGGTTCTTCGCGTTGAGGACCTCGTGGCGCACCCCGCGCTTGGCGAGCATCTTCGACAGCAGCTCGCTCTTCTCCACGTTCGTGGTGCCGATGAGGACGGGCTGGCCGGCCTCGTGGCGGTCGGCGATGTCGTCGACGATCGCCGCGAACTTCGCCTGCTCGTGCTTGTAGACCACATCGGACTGGTCGAGGCGCTGCGGCGGCTTGTTGGTGGGGATCGGCACGACGCCGAGCTTGTACGTCGACATGAACTCCGCGGCCTCGGTCTCCGCCGTGCCGGTCATGCCGGAGAGGGTGTCGTAGAGGCGGAAGTAGTTCTGGAGGGTGATCGTGGCGAGCGTCTGGTTCTCCGCCTTGATCTCCACCCCCTCCTTCGCCTCGATTGACTGGTGGAGGCCCTCGTTGTAGCGGCGGCCGCGGAGCACGCGGCCGGTGTGCTCGTCGACGATGAGCACCTCGCCGCCCAGCACCACGTAGTCCTTGTCCCGCTTGAACAGCTCCTTGGCGCGGATCGCGTTGTTGAGGAAGCTGATGAGGGGGGTGTTGTCCGTGTCGTAGAGGTTGCCGATCCCCAGGTAGTCCTCGACCTTGTCGATGCCGGCCTCGAGGATGCCCACCGTTCGCTTCTTCTCGTCGACCTCGTAGTCGCGGTCCGGGCGCAGACGGGTGACCACGCGGGCGAACTCGGCGTACCAGCGGTCCACGCCGCCCTCGGCCGGACCGGAGATGATGAGCGGCGTGCGCGCCTCGTCGATGAGGATCGAGTCGACCTCGTCGACGATCGCGAAGTTGTGGCCCCGCTGCACCATCTCGTCGACGGACCAGGCCATGTTGTCACGGAGGTAGTCGAAGCCGAACTCGTTGTTGGTCCCGTAGGTGATGTCCGCGGCGTACTGCTTCCGCCGCAGCTCGCTGCTCATCTGCGCCTTGATGCACCCGGTCTCCATGCCCAGGAAGCGGAAGACGCGGCCCATGAGCTCGGACTGGTACCCGGCGAGGTAGTCGTTGACCGTGACGATGTGGACGCCCTTGCCGGAGAGCGCGTTGAGATAGGCCGGTGCGGTGGCCACGAGGGTCTTGCCCTCACCGGTGCGCATCTCCGCGATGTTGCCGAGGTGGAGTGCGGCACCGCCCATGAGCTGGACGTCGAAGTGGCGCAGCCCCAGGGTGCGGGAGGAGGCCTCGCGGACGGCGGCGAATGCCTCCGGCAGGAGCTGCTCGAGCGTCTCGCCGTCCTCGTGGCGCGTCCGGAAGCGGTCCGTCTCCTCCCGGAGCTCGGTGTCGGAGAGGGCCTCGAACTCCTCTGCGAGGTTGTTGATCGCCGTCGTGTAGTTCCGCAGCCGCTTGAGAGTGCGGCCCTCTCCGGTCCTCAACAGCTTCTCGAGCAGATTCGCCACGATTCTCCTTCACCCGCGCTCTCGGCGCACGGTCCTCGCCTGTGGTCCAGCGTCCAAGCATATCGGCCTGTTCCGCCCGATGACGACCTCGCCCAGCCCCAGCCACCCTGCGAGTTCGCCGAGTTCCTCCTCCACGGCCGCCCAGCAGTCCTCGCCCGGCTCCATGTGCACACCCGCGACGAGCACCCCCTCGCCGCGGCGGGCACGCACGTCCACGCGCGCCCGGATCCGGCCGTCGTGGAGGAACGGCATGACGTAGTAGCCGTAGCGCCGCCGCTCCGCCGGCGTGTAGATCTCGATCCGGTAGTCGAAGCCGAACAGCCAGCTCAGCCTGCGCCGGTTGAAGACGAGGGGATCGAACGGGGCGAGCAGGGCGCTGCCCTCCGCAGTGCGCGGAGCCACCGCGGAGTGCCAGCGCCAGGCGCGGGTGCCGTCGACGTCGACCTCGACGAGCTCGCCGGTCCCCGCCAGCGTGCGCACGGCCTCCGCCGTCGCGGCCCTCGGCAGCCGGAAGTAGTCCGCGAAGCAGTCCACGGTGCCGAGGCCCAGCGCGGGTGCGGCGAGGCGGACGAGCGCGAGCGCGTCGTCGGCCTCGCCGCTCACGCCCCGCGGGATCCTCCCCGCGTCCGGTCTCAGCCCCAGCTCCGGGTCCTCCTCCGGGCCCCAGCACGCCGGCGGCTGCGGCAGCGCGGGGTGGACGTGCTGCGGGAGGGCGTAGATGCGCTCGAACTGCGCGTTCCGTCCGGCGCAGGCCGCACGACCGGAGCGCAGCAGGGCCTCGAGCGCGGACTTCACCCGGGAGGGGTTCCAGCCCCAGTGGTCCCGGGCACGCTCCGGCAGGCTGTGCGGCACGCGCGCGGAGAGCTCCCGGGCGGAGCCGGGACCGGCCGCCAGCTCCGCACAGATCTGCTCCATGAGCGCGGCGAAGGCCGCGCCGGTGCGGGGATCGCGCTGCCCGTAGTCGTGCACGTACCACTCCGCGCGCCGCCGGTGGAAGAGCCCCACCGTCTCCGGCGCGGTGTACGCAGCCTCGTGGGCCCAGTACTCCACGCCCATCCGCGGCTCCTCCCACAGGAGACGGTCGAGGGTCTCCCGCGGGTACGGGCCCAGCCGGGAGAAGAAGGGGAGGTAGTGCGAGCGCGTGACCGCCTGCACGGAGTCGACCTGGACGACGCCCAGCCGGGAGAAGGTGCGACGCAGATGCCCGGCGTCGGGCCGCTGGGGCCTCGCACGCGCCAGACCGGAGGCGGCGAGCGCCATACGCCTCGCCGCCTCCGGTCTCATCCGGACGGGCCCGGACCTGCTCACTCAGCCCTCGGCCGCAGCCGCGCCGTCGAGGGCGATGACGCCGTAGCTCCAGCCCTTGCGCCGGTAGACCACGGACGGGTGCTCCGTCTCCTCGTCGATGAAGAGGTAGAAGTCGTGGCCCACCATCTCCATCCGGTTGAGCGCCTCCTCGATGCCGATCGGCTGGGCCGGGAACTTCTTCTCACGCAGCACCACCGGGGAGTCGCCCTCCGCCTGGATCCTGCCGTTCGTCTTGGCCGCGTTCGCGTCGTCCTCGTCCGAGGCGGCACCGCCCACGCCGCCGTCGGACGGGACCAGCGGGTCGACGACCTCCATGTGCGCGAGCGCCTCTGCGGTCGAGCTCTTGCGGCGGTGGCCGGACCGGGCGACCTTGCTCCGGTCCTTGGCCCTGCGCAGCCGCTCGAGGAGCTTGGCCCAGGCGAGATCCAGCGCAGCGTACTTGTCGTCAGCGGCGGCCTCGGCCCGCAGCACCGGGCCCTTGGCGAAGACGGTGATCTCCACGCGCTCCTCGATCTCCGGGTTGCGTGAGTTCTCGTGCTTGACCTGGACCTCGACGGCCTGAGCCCGGGGGGAGAGCTGCTCGACCTTCGAGACCTTGTCCTCCACGTGCGCGCGGAAGCTGTCGGAAACGGCCTGATTGCGGCCCTTGACTACGACATCCATGATGTCTCCTTGGCGACTCGCTTGACGGATCGCTCCGTACCCACCGTCTGATGGGTACACCCCATTGAACACCATTTTCCGCCCCGTGCGTAAGCCTCCCGCACCCGGTGTCGCACAGCGTCCCGACATGCGACGTGGGTGCATCTGTGCAGTTCAGAAGCGTGTAGTGTCAGAGATGTCTGTGCCGGTTCCGCCCTCGGGAGACGAGGGTGCGGGCAGATCCCCGGAGCCGTCCCCGGTGAGCGCGAGCACGGCGCACCGGTGTGCCGGGACGCCCGCCGCGGTCAGGGCGCGCGCCGCCTCCGCGAGGGTGGCACCCGTCGTGAGGACGTCGTCCACCAGCACCACCGTCCGTGCCCGCCGCACGCACTGCAGTGCCGAGCGCGCCGCCGCGTCCGTGCCCACCGTGTGCGTCCCCGCCACGTTGCGCCTGCGCTGCTTCGCGCCGGATCCCACCTGGTCACGGTGACCGCGCGTGCGCAGGGGCGCGGCGACCGTGATGTCCAGCCCGTCCTCCGCGAGGACCGCGACCGCGCGCCGGGTGAGGGCGGCGACCAGGTCCGTGCCACGCGCACGCACCGCCGCGGGCGAGCTGGGCACCGGCACCGCCGCCACCGTCCCGCCGCGGTGGCCGGAGGCCTCGACCGCGGCCCCCAGGGCCGCCGCCAGGAGGAGTTCGAGGACGG
The DNA here is from genome assembly GCF_022712115.1 of Brevibacterium sp. Classification (GTDB taxonomy): domain Bacteria; phylum Actinomycetota; class Actinomycetes; order Actinomycetales; family Brevibacteriaceae; genus Brevibacterium; species Brevibacterium salitolerans. The sequence goes on from NZ_JALAHB010000210.1 coordinate 5,687, forward strand.
GGAGCAGATCACGGCGGCGGCGCTCCTTGAGCGCCACCATCGCGTGGCGCAGCGGGCCCGTGTACGCACGCGCCCCCGTCACGGGCAGCAGCCCGTAGCGCGGGAGAACGGTGCGCGGCTCCGGGCTGAGGTGGCTCAGACAGGCGCCGCACATGCTGACGGTCTCCGCTCCGCATCCGGCGCAGCTGCGCGGCAGGAGCAGGTCGAGCGCCTCGGAGCCGAACGCCCGCAGCCCACCGGATCCATCAGCACGCCCGGCCCCCATCGCCGGTGACCGCTCCCGCTCTGTCAGCCGCCCACCGGATCCATCGGCACGCCCGGCCCGTTCCGACGACGACCGCTCCCCGTACGCTCCCATGCCACACCCGTGCCTCGCGGACTCAGCCCGGGTAGGCCGGGTCGAAGGCGACGATGTCCACGAGCTTCTGCCAGCTGTCGGAGCCGTACGAGTACAGCTCCCCGGCCTCGGTCGTGATCCTGATGGAGGGCGAATCGGAGCTGGCGGTGATGGAGACGCCCCCTTCGACCTCGCCCAGCTCCCGGCTGGGCCCGCTCACCCCGACGGAGTACGGCTGGGCGGGCTCGCCGTCGAGCGAGCCCAGCACCGCCAGCTGGGCGGCACCCGCCCAGGAGAAGTCGACGACGTCCGTGAAGCCGGCGCCCACCCGCAGCGGCGTCTCCCCGGTGAGGCCCGTGGGCACGCCGTCGTCGTTGCGGAGGATGCCGATCACGTCGATCCGCCGGCCCCCGTCGTCCTCCGCGGAGACGACCGCCAGCTGCGTGCCGTCGCGGGAGACGGCCAGCGTGACGACGTCCCGTCCCGCCAGCCACTGTGCCGGGACCTCGACGAGATCCCCGGAGGGCCGCAGGACGCTCACTCCGCCGTCGTTGCTGCGCGTGCTCGTCCAGATGTTGCCGAAGCGGTCGAAGCTGGGGGCCACGAGCCCCTGCGCGTCGCTGAGCACCACGCCCTCGTCCCCGGACTCCGGCACGATCCGGTGCAGCTCCGTGTCCCCGCGGGCGAGGTAGGCGTAGGTCTTCTCGTCGAAGGACACCGCCGGCTCGTTCACCCCCGGCGCCGGCTCCGGCAGGCCCGCCACCGGCTCCACCCGCGCATCCGTGAGCCGGGCCAGTACACCGCCGGAGACGACGACCGGCCGCTGGTCCGTCTGCACGCCCACCGGCGGCATCTCCGTGCCCTGCGCGGACAGCTCCCCCGCCGGGGAGGTGACGGAGACGGAGTTGGTCGAGGAGAGTCCGCGCAGGGTCGCCGCGATCTGGTTGACGAGGCGACCCTCGTCCTCCCCGTCGAGGCCCTGGACGGAGGCGTCGAGGGCCACCTGCGCGATCCCTCCCTCCACGGTCACGGAGCGGGGGTCCAGATGCGTGCCGTCCGGGACGGCCGAGGTCACGGCGCCGCGGAGGTGGTCCGCGGGGCCTGCCAGCAGGGCGGAGACGACCTCCGTCGCCGTGGAGGTGGACCGGATGAACCAGCGGGTGTCCGGGACCAGATGGTCGTAGCCGTCCGTGTAGAAGTAGAGCGGATACGAGTCGAAGACCGCTGCGAACGAGGCGTGGGTGAGCACGAGCCCCTGGGGTGCGTCGGAGATGCGCCACTCCCCGTTGACCTGCCGGAGGGAGAACTCCCACTCCGCCTCGGTGTCCGGCCGCTGCTCCCGGTAGACGTGCTGGGAGTTGAGCATGGCGTCCACGGGCAGGCGCAGCCGGACGTCCCGGCTGTCCGAGGTGACGTTGGGGATGAGGGAGTCGAAGCTCGTGTCCGCGGGCATCACCGTCACGCCCGCCTGCGGATCCCACTCCTTCGCGAAGTCCTCCGTGAGGAACGAGCGGGCCACCGCGAAGTCGTCCGCGTAGCCCGCGCCGGCGGCGAGGAAGCCGCGGACGATGTCGTGGGCCTCCGCGCCCTCGGCGGGACCGTCCGGCTCGAACTCCGAGCCGAGCCCGTCGACCGGCTCCTCGACCTCGATGGTCCCGGTCTCCCCGTCGACGGGGATCGAGGCACAGCCGGAGAGCAGCAGGCATGCGACGGCCACGCCCGAGGCCAGCGCCCGCAGGCGGCCGCGCGACCGCCCGCGCACCGGTGGCTCAGTCCGCATCGTCGGCACCTCCGTCCCCTCGCACCGCGCCGGGCCGCACGGCGTCCGCACCGCCGGGCGGCGCACTGCCCTCCGCGTCCCCTCCAGTGTGCCCCGTGCGCTCCCGGGGCGCACCGTCCGCGGAGGCGTCCGCGCTCTCCGGTCCGCTCTCCACGACGATGGGGATGCTCCCGGTCTGGATGCGGACGGAGCCGTCCGAGCTGGTGGGACCCGCCACCAGAGCCTGCCCGCGCTTGGCGTCCGCCGGCGGCAGCGGCAGGGGCGAGGAGGAGATGGCCTGCCCGTGGCGGCGCGGGATCGTGAGGCGGAAGCAGGAGCCCTCCCCCGGCTCTCCCCAGGCCTGCAGCCAGCCGCCGTGCAGATGTGCGTCCTCGAGCGCGATCGCCAGTCCCAGTCCGGAGCCTCCCAGGGTGCGCTTGCGGGAGGGGTCGGCCCGCCAGAAGCGGTCGAAGACGTGCTCCACGGCCTCCCGGCTCATGCCCACCCCGTGGTCGCGGACGGAGACGGCGGCGGCCTCGGCGTTGGAGGCGAGGTACACGTCGATGGGACGGCTCTCTCCGTGCTCCACCGCATTCACCACGAGGTTGCGGAGGATGCGGGTGACGCGGACGCGGTCCGCCTCCGCCATCACCGGCGTGGCCGGGGCGTGCACCCGGATGCGGGTGCCGGCCTGGTCCGCGACGACGCTCACGGTCTCCACGACGCCGGCGACGATCTCGCCCAGATCGTGCGGGTGCGGCACGAGCTCCGCCGCGCCCGCGTCGTACCGGGAGATCTCCAGCAGGTCCCCGAGCAGCGCCTCGAAGCGATCCACCTGTGAGCGCAGCAGCTCCGCGCTGCGCCGGGTGGTCTCGTCGAAGTCGTCGCGGGACTCGTAGAGCATGTCCGAGGCGATGTGGATCGTGGTGAGCGGTGTGCGCAGTTCGTGCGAGACATCGGAGACGAACTGCCGCTGGAGGACGGACAGGCGTTCCATGCGGGTGATCTGGTCCTGCAGGGTGTCCGCCATGTCGTTGAAGCTCTCCGCCAGGTGCGAGATCTCGTCGCGCCCGGCGACCGGCATGCGGCGGTCGAGATCGCCGTCGGCGATCTGCCGGGCCACTTCCGAGCCGGTGCGGATGGGGGTGACGACGAGCCGCGAGACCAGCAGGCCCACCGCGCCCACGAGGACGACGAGGACCACGCCCGCCACGCCCACGGCACGCGTGACGAAGTCGAGGATCGACTGCTCCTCCTCGAGGTCCGCGACGAGGTAGAGCTCGAACTGTCCCGCACCGGGCACCACCACGGGCTGTGCCACGACGACGCCGGGGGCGGAGCCGTCACCGGTGAAGCTCAGCGAGCGGTACGCCTGCTGACCGGTCGGGGAATCGGCGACGGTGCGGAGGAACTCCTCCGGCAGCTCGGCGACCTCCGGGGTGTCCGCGCGCTTGTCCGTCACCACGATGGGCTCGCCTGCGCCGGCGGGATCACGGGGCACCAGGCTGATGGCGCGCAGCGGTGTGGGCGAGCGCGAGTACATGCTGCGCAGCTGTACGCCGAGCGCCTCGTCCAGATCCGCGTCCGCGGCGAGCGACTCGAGCTGCCCGGTGTAGCCGTTGGTCTGCGACGACAGCGAGTCCAGCTTGGACTGGAAGAGCCCGCGGGCGATGACCTGGGTCATGTACGAGCCCACGCCGAACAGCGCGACGGCCGTGAGCACCATGGTGAGGAGGACGACGCGGACCTGAAGCGAACGCAAGAAGAGGGAGACGAACCCCCGCGCCCCGCGAGCGAGCCCCTGCCACACGCTGCGGAAGGCGAAGGCGAGCGCAGGAGTGCGGCTCATGCGGGACGGGGCCTCACGCGCTCTGTCCGGCCTTGTAGCCCACGCCGCGCACCGTCACGACGATCTCGGGGTTCTCGGGATCCTTCTCGATCTTGGAGCGCAGACGCTGGACGTGGACGTTGACCAGGCGGGTGTCCGCAGCGTGCCGGTAGCCCCACACCTCCTCGAGCAGCGTCTCGCGGGAGAACACCTGCCACGGCTTCCGGGCGAGCGCCACGAGCAGGTCGAACTCCAGCGGCGTGAGCGAGATGGGTGCGCCGCCGCGCGTCACCTGGTGGCCCGCGACGTCGATCGAGACGTCCGCGACCTGGAGCATCTCCGGAGTGGTGGGCTCGAAGAGCCGCAGGCGCGCGCGCACCCGCGCGATGAGCTCCTTGGGCTTGAACGGCTTGGGCACGTAGTCGTCCGCCCCGGCCTCCAGCCCGGACACCACGTCCACCGTGTCCGACTTGGCGGTGAGCATGATGATGGGCGTGCCGGACTCCGCACGGATCTCCCGGCAGACCTCCAGCCCGTCCTTGCCCGGGAGCATGAGGTCGAGCAGGACCAGGTCCGGGCGAGTCGTGCGGAAGGCCTCGAGCGCACCGTCCCCCGTGGCGCAGAACTCCGGGTCGAACCCTTCGCTCTTGAGGACGATGCCGATCATCTCCGCGAGTGCTGTGTCGTCGTCGACGACGAGAATCCGTGCATTCATACCGGCCATTGTCCCAAACCCCGGCACGAGCGCACGCACGACCCGCCGCACCGTGCCGGGTGTGCCGGCCGAGGGCGACCGGGCCGCAGCGCCCGCCGCCGCGCCGCCGGGCGGTCCGCGCCGCACCGTCAGGTGTGCCGACCGGGGCCGACCTGGCAGGATGGGAGGCGTGACGTCCTCGCAGCACGCAGATTGGAACGCCCAGGTCGACTGGCGGACCGGCACTCTGCGCGCCCGCACGCCGGGAGCGGGCCGGCGGACGGGGGCCTGGCGGCCGCCCCCGCAGCCGGGGACCATGCCCAAGCGCCCGCTCACCTTCTTCGAGACGCTCGACGGCGGCTTCCGCCTCCTCCGCTTCGCCCCCGGCTCCACCTTCGGCATCGCCCTCATCGTCCAGACGCTCACCGCGCTCCTCGTGGCGCTCGCGATCACCGCCGTGGCCGTGGGCAGCGCGGGCTTCCTCATGCGCACCCTCTTCTCCTCCCCGGATGCGGGGCTGGGCCTCAACATCCTCCTGCAGACGGGCGCCACGGCGGGCTCGCTCGCCTCCCTCTCCGTGGGCCAGCTGCTCAGCGGCTTCTCCGCGGTCGCCGGCGACTCCGCGTTCGGCACCGCACGCATGAGCCTGCGCGAGGTCTGGCGGCGGCTCGCCGGCGTGCGCCTGCGACTGATCGGCCTCACGCTCCTGTGCATGGGCGCGCACGTGGGCGCGCTGCTCGTCCTCATGCTGCCCGGCCTCCTGCTCCTCCTCGTCTCGCCGGCGGCCGGGATGGTCCTGGGCACGCTCGGGTTCCTCGCCTGGCTGCCGGTCACCGCCGCCGCGTTCGCCCGCTTCGCCCTGGCGGGCTCCGTGCTCGCCGTGGAGCGGACCGGAGTGCGGGAGGCGCTGCGCCGCTCCTGGGCACTCACCCGCGGCAGCTTCTGGAAGACGCTGGGACAGCTGGTGCTCGCCTACTTCCTCTCCTCCCAGGTCGTGAGCCTCATCATGTCGCCCGTCCTCACGATCCTGCTCGTGGCCCTGCTCGCCCTGTCGATCTTCCTGGGCGTGGGCGGCGGGCTGACGCTCACCCTCGCCGCCGTGCTGTTCGGCGGCCTCGGAGTGGCGATGGCGGCCTTCGCGATGGCCTCGGGCGCACTGCTCTTCGCCTACCTCTGCGGCACGGTCTCCTGCGTCTACTTCGACCGGAGGATGCGGCTGGAGGGCTATGACCTCGTCCTGCTGCGCCGGGCGGAGGAGGCCGCATGAGCGCCGCAGCGCTGCTCACCGCGCAGGGATCGTTCATCCCGCAGGGATCATTCGCCCCGCAGGGACCGGCCGGCCGGCTTGATCTGCTCACCCAGGCGGACCTCCTGTCCCAGCCCAGCCGGGAGGAGGGCCGGCGCTGGGCGGAGGAGGAGCTCTCCAAGACCCGCTACCACGAGGCCGAGACGACCCTGCTCGAACGGATCGGCAGGGCGATCTCCGAGTTCTTCGCCGATCTGCTCGACGGCGTGACCCGGATCGAGCACCCCGCGCTCATCGTCGTCGTCATCCTCGCCGTCGCGGCCCTCGTGGTGGGCATCGTCTGGTTCACCCGACGCGCGGCGGGCGTCCCCCTGGACCGGAAGCCGGAGTCCGCCCCGGTCTTCGATGCGGAGATGGACCCCGAGGTCCTGCGCAGGACCTCCGCGGAGGCGGCGGCCGCGCGCGACTGGCGCCGCGCGGTCCAGGACCTCGTCCGGGCCGTGTTCGCGGAGCAGTCCCGTGCGGGCAGGATCGCGATCGACCGCTCCTCGACCGCCCACGAGCTCGCCGAGGCGGCGGGCAGCGCGGTGCCTCCCGCCGCCTCCGCGTTCGCGGAGCTGGGCGGCCTCTTCGACACCGTCACCTTCTCCGGCACCGCCACCGGACCCGAGGCCTACGACCGCGCCCGTGCGCTCGACGCCGCCGTGCAGGACCGCGCGCGGGAGGTGAGGGCGTGAGCGCCGGCATCGACGTCGCCGTCCGGGGGACCGTGCGCGGCAGCTCCGCGGGCCTCCGCGCCCGTGCCGGAGGCGTCCTCCGCTCCGCCGCCCTGTGGGTGGTCGCCGCCGTGGTCGTCCTGCTCGCCGCCATCGTCATGGTGCTCATGCAGGGCAGGGAGGCCGTGCGGCCCCTCCACTACGACTCCACGCAGCCGGACGGCGGGCGCGCCTTCACGGAGGTGCTGCGCACCCAGGGCCGTGAGGTCACGACCACGGAGTCGCTGGCCGAGGCCCGTGAGGCGGCCGCGGGCGGCGGGACGCTCCTCGTCTATGCGGCCGGTGACGTGCTGGACCCGGAGATTCCCGGCGAACTCATGGCGGCAGCGGACGAGGCCGGGACGGACGTGGTGCTCATCGCCCCTGACCTGACGGTCTCCGACTGGACGGACGCCCTCGAGACCGACTACCTGGGCGAGGTCTCCCCGGACACCCGGCGTGCTCCGGAGTGCGAGGTGCCCGAGGCGCAGACCGCCGGGGCGGTGTCCTCCCGGGCGGCGGGTGCGGACTACTACTCGACCTCTCCGGAACCGGAGGACGTGGAGTTCTGCTATCCCGGCACGGGCACCGGCGCGATCGACGAGGCCTCCGTCCCCCACGGCCTCTACGCCGTCGAGGACCGCGGCGCGTCGACGCTCACGGTGCTGGGCGCAGAGGAGTGGCTGAGCAACGAGACGCTCGCGGACGAGGGCCACATGTCCCTCGTGGCCGGTGCCGTCGCCGGGGACGGGGAGCTCACGTACTACTACCCGGACAGCGGCGACCAGCCCCGTGCCGACGACGAGCAGCTCCCGATCCCCCTCATGGGGCTCTTCCCGGACTGGGCGGTGGGGGCGGTCCTCTGGCTGCTGCCGGTCGCCCTCGTGGCGATGCTGGTGTACGGGCGGCGTCTGGGCCCGCTTGCCGTGGAGCCGCTGCCCGTGGTGGTGCCCGCCGCGGAGACGGTGCTGGGCCGCAGCGCGCTGCTCCAGCGCGCACAGGACCGGGAGACCGCGCTCAGGGATCTGCGGGCCGCCGCGCTCGTGCGCCTGGGCAGGCGGCTCGCGCTGGGGCCGGAGACTCCGGCCACCGAGGTCTGTGCCCGGGCGGCGGCCGCCGCCGGCCTGGATCCGGCGTGGACCGAGGCAGTCCTGCTCACCCAGCCCGCCGGGGACGATGCGACGTTCGTCCGTCTGTCCGCCGACATCACTTCGATCGAGAGAGAGGTCGACCTCCTATGACGAATCCTCCCCCGCAGCAGCCGCACCCGGCACCGCAGAACTCCCGCTTCGCGCCTCCACCCGAGGCCGGCCGGCACGGCCGGAC
>NZ_JALAHB010000211.1 GCF_022712115.1 Brevibacterium sp.
GGCGAGCGCACCCTCCGGCGCCCAGACGGGAAGCGGCGCGCGGGGCTCGCCCGTCTCCTCGCGGCGGGCCACGGCCCACGGCGAGTAGGTCCGGTGGACGTAGAGCCCTGCGATGTCGAAGCAGTGGTCCGGGTGCAGGTGTGAGAGGACCACCGCGTCGAGCGCATCGGGATCGATGTGCGACTGCAGCGGACCCAGCGCCCCCGCCCCCAGGTCGAGGAGGACGGCGTAGCGCCGCTCCGCCTCCCACTCCACGAGGTAGCAGCTCGTGGTGGCACCGGGCCCGCCGAACGACCCCGAGGTGCCCACTGCGCTCAGCCGCATCATGTGGGTCCTCCCTCACCGGTGCCGGCCTCCGGCGCGTCTCCGCCGGGCCCGTGGCGCCTGTCCCGCCCCGTCCGGCCCTCGTCCGGTGCTTCTCCGCCGTCCTCGGACAGCCCGGACGCGGCGAACTCGGTGAGGTGCTCCTGCAGCCAGGAGGTGAGCTCGTACAGGCTCACGACGGCCTCCCCCGCGTCGCCCAGCTCGGACTCGCCGGCGAAGATCCGCTCGGCGTCGTCCTCGTCGGTGATCTCCAGCCTGGCCGCGAGCACGAGGCGCACGTCCGTGAGCACCCGCATCCACACGATCGCTGCCTCCCGGTCCAGGACGACCTCCCCCGCGCCGGAGGACGTGCGCAGCGATTCGAGGGCGATCCGGATCCGGTGGAGCTTGCCCTCGCGCAGGTCCAGCTCGGTGAGGCGGCGGAACTCCGCGGACCGCGCAGGATCCGCGGAGTCCACGTCCGGCAGGAGGCGCAGCAGGGCCGGGTCGTGCGGCCTGGCGACGCTCTGGTCGGGGTCGAGGTGGCCCACGAGCCGCTCGAAGGGATCGGCAGGGGGCTCGGGCATGTCCGCGGACAGCAGCTGGGCGACATCGGCGAGGAGGGCGGTGAGGATGCTGCGTTCCCCGTCCTCCATCTCCACCGCCAGCTGCCCGTCCGGGATGCGGTCCGTGAGGATCCTCACTGCCCGCCTCCCCGCTCGCCGCCGGCCTCGCCGTCCGTGTCCGCCGGGCGGCACTCCGCCCAGAGGCCGTAGCCGTGCATCGCCTGCACATCCGCCTCCATCTGCTCGCGGGTGCCGGTCGACACCCGGCTGCGGCCGCGTTCGTGCACCTCCAGCATGAGCCGGTGCGCCCGTGCCCGGCTGTACCCGAAGTACTCGCGGAAGACGTACTCCACGTAGCTCATGAGGTTCACGGGATCGTTGAGCACGATCGTGATCCAGGGCAGCTCCTTCGCCGGCGCCGGGACGGTGTCCGTACGCGGTTCGGCGACTGCGGTCGTTCCCTCTTGCTCAGTCACGCTCCCACTCTACGTCCCGCGCGCGGGACCGGTCCCCCGTGCTCTAGGATCTGGCCTATGAGCGTTCTCACGGCCGGCCCTCAGACTTCTGCGCTGCTCACAGACATGTACGAGCTCACGATGCTGCAGGCGTCCCTGCAGTCGGGCACCGCGCACCGCCGGAGCATCTTCGAGGTCTTCGGCAGGCGCCTGCCGGCCGGCAGGCGCTACGGCGTCGTCGCAGGCACCGGGCGCGTCCTCGAACTGCTGCAGGACTTCCGCTTCGGCGCGGACCAGCTGCGCTTCCTCGCGGACCGGCGGATCGTGGGCGAGGACGCGCTCGACTACCTGCGCGAGTACCGCTTCACCGGCACCGTCCGCGGCTACGCGGAGGGTGAGGTCTACTTCCCGGGCTCCCCCCTCATGACGGTGGAGGGCACCTTCGCGGACGCCGTCGTGCTGGAGACGATGATCCTCTCCGTCCTCAACCACGACACCGCCGTGGCCTCGGCCGCCTCCCGGATGTCCAATGCCGCGGGCGGCCGCCCGTTGGCGGAGATGGGCTCGCGGCGGACGCACGAGATCGCCGCCGTCGCGGCTGCCCGTGCCGCCGCCGTGGCGGGCTTCACCGCCACCTCGAACCTCGAGGCGGGCATGGCCTACGGCATCCCGACCCTGGGGACGAGCGCGCACTCCTTCACCCTCGTCCACGACACCGAGCGGCAGGCCTTCGAGGCGCAGGTGGCCGCGCTCGGCGAGGACACCACGCTGCTGCTGGACACCTATGACGTCGACACCGCCCTGCGGACCGCGATCGAGGTGGCGGGCACCCGTCTGGGCGGTGTGCGCATCGACTCCGGGGACCTCGGCATCCAGGCCGCCGAGGTCCGCGCCAAGCTCGACGAGCTCGGCGCCGTGGACACCACCATCACGGTGACGAGCGATCTCGACGAGTACGCGATCGCCGCACTCGCCGCGGCTCCGGTGGACTCGTACGGGGTGGGCACACGGGTGGTGACCGGATCCGGGCACCCCACCGCCAATCTCGTCTACAAGCTCGTGGCCCGGGAGGGGGAACCCGGCCCGGACGGCACCGCCGAATGGGTCTCCGTGGCGAAGACCTCGGCGGCGAAGGGCAGCCGAGGCGGACGCAAGCAGGCCGTGCGCGTCCTGGACTCCGGGATCGCGACGGAGGAGGCGATCGGCATCCCCCAGCTCCCGGCGGACCTCGACGACGGGCGCGAACTGCTCGTCGACCTCGTCCGCGACGGGGAGATCGACGCCGCCTTCACCGGTGCCGAGGGCGTGCGCCGGGCACAGGAGCGCCACGCGGCCTCGGTGGCGGAGCTCCCCCGCACCGCCCGCCGCCTGCAGGACGGCGAGCCCGCCC
>NZ_JALAHB010000212.1 GCF_022712115.1 Brevibacterium sp.
ATCACCCAGCCCCGAGAAGATCCCCACCCGCATCGTGTCCCGGACGATCCCCAGCGAATCGCCGAGGCCGCCCACCACCGCATAGATCCGCTGTTTCACGAGCCCGGTGGCCACTGCCCGCTGCAGTCCGCGCAGATGGCTGAACCCCTGGCCCGTCGCATCGTGGATCGAGGTGACCCCGTGCCGGGCGAACAGCTCCGACCCTGCCTCGTTGCTCGCATCCAGTTCGGCATCGCTGAGTACCGCAGTGGAGAACATGCGCATGTGCGCGCTCTCGATGAGCACTCCATCCGGTTCACCAGAGTCGTCGTGGGAGATCCGCCCGCCCACCGGATCGGGCGTGGCCGCATCTATCCCCGCAAGTTCCAGCGCCCGCGAGTTCACCGCCGAGATATGCCCGCACGCCCGCACGACGATGAGCGGGTGCTCGGTGGTCACACCGTCGAGTTCCGCCCGCGTGGGGTAGCGGCCCTCCGCAATGACCGTCTCGTTGAACCCCCACGCCCGCACCCACGCCCCAGCAGGCAAGGAGTCAGCCTTGGTCCGCAGCTGCCCCAGCAGATCGCCTACCGAACGCACGGACGGATCCTTGCAGGACACAGAGGTGAGATTCGATCCCACCATCGTGAGGTGAGCGTGGGCATCGATGAACCCGGGCATGAGTGTCCGTCCGGCGAGGTCCACCCGTCTGGTCTCCGGGCCCGCCAGCGTCTCGATCTCCGCCGAGGTGCCGACCGCCTCTATCAGGCCGTTCCGGACAGACACCGCCTCAGCGACTGAGTCGTGTGCATCGACGGTGAGCACCTCGCCGCCGGTGAAGATCGTGTGGGCGGACTGCTGCTGCGCTGTCATGTGAATCCTTTCCGCGGCAATGAATGCCGCCTGTCGCCGAGGCCGCGGCAGGGCGCCTCGGTCTCACTCCCTGATCACGCCTCGGCGGCGGCTTCCTTCCGCTCGAAGTACCGCGCCAGCGCGCGGTCCGAGCTCGGCCTCGTGAGCAGGGACACGATGACGAACAGGGGGATGTTCACCATCAGCCCCCAGATGCCGGCGTGGATGCCCAGCGGGTGGACGATGAAGAACGAGAACAGCACCGTGACGAGGAGCCCGGCCACCAGCCCCACGATGGCTCCCCATTTGCTGGCCCGCGGCCAGAAGAAGATCCCCACCATGATGGGCATCGCCTGGCCGGAGAATCCGTAGCCGATCAGCAGGATGTAGACGAGGCTCGCCGGCTCCGCGATGGAGATCGGCGCGATGATGAGCGCCATGATCGGGAAGATGAGCCAACGCGTGAGCCGGCCGGTCCTCTCGTCGCTGAGCTTGAACAGCGGCTGGATAATGTCCTTGCTGTAGGTGAGCGCCGTCGCGTGGATCTGCGGCTCGCTCGACGACATCGAGGCCGCCAGCGTGCCGGCACCCAGCAGACCAGCGAGCAGCACCGGCATGTTGTCCACGGCGAACTGGACCGCCACGTGGTCGGGGTTCGCGATGTCCGGGTACTCGAAGATGCCGATGAACCCCACGACGATCATCGGGATGAGCATGATGAAGTACAGCGGGATGAACGATGAGGCCTTGCGCAGCCCCGCAGGCGAGGCCGCTCCCATCCACGAGACCCAGTGCGACTGCCAGATGGAGAAGACGGAGATGAGGATCGAGGTGGTCCAGAACGCGTAGTTCATGTCGCCCAGGTTCCCTGGCAGGGTGAGGAACTGCGGCAGGTCCTCCTGCAGACGCTCGAAGATGGGCCGTGCATTGAAGCCGCCGGTGGTGTGGTTGATCGCCCACAGGCCCACGACCCACGCCGTGACGAACATGAGCACGCCCTGCAGCGCATTCGTCATCCCGATGGCCCGCAGGCCGCTGCGGTAGAGGTAGATCGCGATGACGCCGAGGACCAGGAGGACGCCCATCCACGTGGGGATGAGCCCGAAGCTCATGACGTTGAGGATGTACGCGGAGCCGATCGTCTGCAGGACCGCGTATGCGAGACCGGCGATGGAGACGCCTGCAGCCGCGATCCCGCCCAGCAGAGGCGACTCGTAGCGATCCGTGATCGCTGCCGACTGCGTCACGTGCCCGTACCGGTACCCCAGATCCCAGACCTTCGGTCCGATGTACCACGCGACGAACGCCATGAACGAGATGTAGACGATGACGTACATCGCGGGGACGCCCCGGGAGTAGGCCCAGCCGGGCGAGCCCAGAAAGGTGTAGGCGCTCACCATGCCCGCGCCGATGAGCAGGTAGACGACGAAGGCGTTGAGGCTGCGGTCGCCCGCGCCCCAGCCCTGCACGGTGGACATATTGTGCCCGCGGCCGGCGCGTACGCCGATGAGCACGGCGATGACCAGGTACGAGGCGGTGAGGAGCAGGGGAATGTACTGGGTCATGACTCCTCCCTCCTGTGAGCGCCGCTCGCGGCTTCAGATGCGCGGGCGTCATCGCCGGGTTCTGGAGGCTCGGGCACCTCGTCCGTGCCGTGGACTCCGAGGCCGTTGACGACGACCATTGCGACCGAGGTCAGCACGGTGACGATCACCGACCACGTGACGAGTGCGGGCAGGCCGAAGATCAGCTGCTCGGTGTCGAAGAGGACGATGGCGGGCCACAGGCCGAGCAGCATCGTGACCACCACGACTGCGATGGCCAGCCAGTGCCTGGCGGTTCTGGGTCTCCTGGTGCGGAACTGCATGGTTTCCTCTCTGTGCGCTGCGCGCTGCGTGCTGACTTTGCGTGCTGCATGCCGCGTGTGCGGAAGTCGGTGGATTCGCGCCGGCTTCCCGGTTCTGCCCGCGGTCAGTCGGCTGGTGCATCACTCACCGGCCGAGCGCCTCGAAGGCGCTCCCGCAGCCCAGCACCCCCTTGTCGTCCATGAACGCGCCGACGAGCTGAAGACCGAAGATGTGGTCGTCGGGAAACAGCCCCGGCCGCACCGAGAGCGCCGGGTGCCCCGTGTGATTCGCCAGTGACGTCAGCCGGACGAGGACGGTCGTCGCGTCCTCCGGCTCCGGCGTGCTGATGACCGTCTCACCGGCCAACGGCGGCAGGGTCACGAGAGTGGGCAGCGCGATGACGTCGACGTCTTCCAGCACCGCGTCCACCCTGCGCCGCAGTGCATCGCGGCGACGTCGCGCATTCAGGTAGTCCTCCCGCGAGATCTGCGCGGCGTCCCGGAGCGAGTCCCGGAGGGCGGGGCGGTAGCGCGCCTCCTCCGTGCCGAAGCGCGCAGCGTGGTACGCGTACATCTCGGCTGCCAGGATCGGCCAGTGCACCGCACCGATCTCGCCGGGCAGCGGCAGTTCGACAGGCACGAGGACGGCACCGGCGGCCTCGGCCGCGGCAAGCGAGCGCTGGAAGTCCTCGCGCACCGTCTCCGTGCACACCGCGAGGAACTCCGCCGACGGCACGCCGAGGCGCACTCCCTGCAGAGTCGCATCACTGCCCGGCAGATCCGCATCGCCCGGTGCGGCGGAAGAGCGATCCCCGCCCTCCTGCAGGCTTCCCGCCGTCAGCGCGGAGACCACGATGCGCAGGTCCTCCGACGTCCGTGCCAGGGGTCCCACGTGGTCGAGGGACCACGCCAGCGTCGTCACGCCCGCCGTGGGGATGAGGTCCATCGAGGGCTTGAGTCCCGCGATGCCGCACGCCGCCGCGGGGATGCGCACGCTGCCCCCGGTGTCAGAGCCCAATGCCGCGAACACCATGCCCGAGGCCACGGCGGAACCGGATCCGCCGCTGGAGCCGCCCGCCGTCCGCTCCGGCGCGAGCGGAGTGCGGGCCGGGCCAATCGTGGTCAGCGCGAACTCGTCCATGGTCGCCGATCCGATCACGACCGCCCCCTGGGACAGGAGCGCGTCCACGGCCGTGGCATTGTGATCCGCCCGGTTCTGGGCGAGGACGGCGGAACCGCACTCCCACGGCTTCCCCTCCATCGCGAAGTTCTCCTTGACAGCCACGGGAATGCCGTCCAGGAGCCCGCGCGCGGTTCCCTCTCGGAAGCGCGCGTCCGAGGCGGCGGCCTGTGCGAGGGCGTCCTCGGCGAAGACGTGCGCCAGCGCCCGCAGCTCCCCGTTCATGCGCTCTGCCGCGGCCAGCGAGGCCCGGGCGAGATCGGTCGATGTCACTTCCCCGTCTCTGAGCGCCTGTGCCGCGGGCGCTATCCGTCCCGCCGCCAGGAGCTCCTCGGCCGTGCTGGGCTGGCTGTGCGTGCCGGACTGGTTCCCTGTGCGGGACTGGTCTTCTGCACTGGTCATGATCGCCTCTTTCCTCAGGTTCCGTGCGATAGGTGCGATGAGTCGATTCCGGATGGGGTCACTGATCGGGTCGCAGGTCTGGTCACAGGACGAGCCGGAGGAGCGGCACTCCCGCCAGCGTGATGATCGTCATCGACATCACGCTTCCGATGAAGGGGTGGAAGTCCGCCGGGAGCCTCCGGGCGATCGCCCTTCCGATGTACGGCCCGGTGAGCGCGCCGAGGACGCTTGCCGAGACGATGACCGCCCAGCCTCCTCCGAACTCGATGACAGCGGCGGGGACGAAGGAGACGATCGGCACGAATGTGGGGTACCAGCCCTGCGACTGCCACTGCCCGGCGCAGATCCACACGGCGAGCAGCGCCGTCAGCAGCTGCGCGGTGAGGATGTCGGGGACGAGTCCGAGAGGTCCCTGCCCGGCTCCGCCGAGGAACCAGGCGAGCAGCACACCGGCGATCATCCCCAGCGAGGCCCATTCGTTCCCGTAGAACTGCGGCTCCGTGAAGTCCGCGAGAGCTCTGCGGGGCAGCCAGAGAGGGCGGACGGACTGCGCCTCCTCCTCAGCGGGCACCTCGGCGCGCAGGTTCGACCTGACTCTGTCGTCACTCTCGGGAACAGCCGGGGAGGAGGCAGAGGTCGTGGCGGGGGAGACGTCTTCGCCCCCGGCCGCCTCGGACAGCTCAGCGGCCTCGGTCGCCTCGGGCAGGCGCATCCAGGGGAGTGCGCGGCATAGGGCGAAGGCGATGAGCGCGCCCGCCCACATCGAGGCGACATTCCCGATGACCACGGGCAGCCCCGCCGGCACGAGCACGAAATCGACGAGGACGAGGGCCACGGGGGTGGTGAGGAGGGCGGCGAGAACCGCCGCGGTGACGGCGGTGGCCCACCCCCTGCCGTAGATCAGCACGATGGCGGGGGCCACGGAGACGAAGGGGACGAATATCGGCTGCCATGCGCTGAACTCGAGCGTCCACGACCAGAGGAGATGGGACAGCAGCAGAGCGGTGAGGGCGGAGACGAGCACCCAGGGCCAGAGCCCCGTGCCGTAGGAGATGTCGAATCCGCGGGCGCGGCTTCTCCGCACGGCCAGAGCGTGGGCGAGGGCCGCGCCGGCGAGCATCGCGGCACCGGCCAGGGCGGACCCGTAGAACTGCGCCTCCGTCATATCGCCGAGGAACCGGTCCAGCCAGGGGAGGAAGCCCGAGGCGGTCTCATCTCCCGGCGCCGCGGGGGCATGCTCAGCGAGTCGGTGCAGCGCCATGTTGAGCAGCACGGTCACGGCCACGGCAGCGCCGAGCACCGGGAGGAGCCGCAGGCGGAGAGCGCGGGAGCGGCTCTGCGCGCGCGTGTCGCTCATAATGCGCTGCCCGGGTGACCGGAGTTCGAGCGGGGGCCGGAGCCGGAGGCGCCGCCCTCGTGGTCCGAACCGCCACCGCAAGCGGAGCCGGGTGCGGAATGGGTGGATCTCCTGCCGCTGAGACGCATCGCCGGCCCCTCAGGACTTCCCGGACCAAGGGGCCTCGGGCGCGAGCTCCCCGCTCACCAGCTCACCGGCGACGGCCGTGAGGACGCCGAGGCCCCTGACCATGTCCTCGTCCGTCGTGAACTCGCGCTCGCAGTGGGAGACGCCGTCCACGCTGGGGACGAAGAGCATGATGGAGGGCACCACGGTGTTCATCGACACGGAGTCGTGGCCGGCCATCGTCTCGATGCGCCGGCTGCTCAGTCCCTCGTTGGCAGCGGCCTTCTCCGCGAGCTCCACGCCCTCGGCGGGGAAGTACCGCTTCTCCCGGATGTCGAAATCGTTCACATCGATGGTGAGGTCGTGCTCGCGGGCGATCTCCTGGATCTCTCCCAGCAGGATCTCCCGCGCTCGCTGCACGATCTCCGGCGAGGAGGAACGGAGATCCGCGACCATGTGCACGCGGCGCGGGACGACGATGGGCGAATTGGGCTCGACCACGTGCTGACCCACGGAGGAGACCATCGCCTCCTCCTCGAAGTTCTGCGTGACGGCGTGCACGCGCAGCACCACCTTGGCCGCGGCGACGAGCGCATCGTGCCTGTCCGCCATCGCAGTGGCACCGGTGTGCGACTGCTCTCCCAGCACCTCGATGTCGAGCTTCTGGGTGTACCAGCTGGACTCGACCACGCCGATGTCCCGCGCCTCGCGCTCCAGGATGCGGCCCTGCTCGATGTGGATCTCCGCATAGGCTGCAGCCGTGGGCGGGGTGTCCGTGCCGAGCTGGTCGATCGCGGCCAGCGCCTCGGCGACCGCGATGCCCTCCAGATCCCGCACCTGCAGCATCTCCTCCCGGTCGAACAGACCGGCGTAGACGGAGCTGCCCATGACGGAGGGGGCGAAGCGGCCGCCCTCCTCGTTGAACCAGTTGACGACGGCGAGGTTGTGCACGGGCTTCCGCGCACCCTCCTCGACCGCCTGCCGGACGCGCTGCGCCGCGTGCAGTGCGGCGATGACCCCGTAGGCACCGTCGAACCTGCCGCCCAGCGGCTGTGAGTCGAGATGCGATCCCACGAGGACGTAGGGCGCGCCGGGAACGCACTCCCAGCAGGCGAACTGGTTCCCGATCCCGTCGACGCGGACCTCCCAGCCACGGGAGCGTGCCCACGCGGTGAACCACTGCCGGGTCAGTCCGTCCTCCGGGGTGGCCGCCTGCCGCTCGACCCCGCCGGCAGGCGTCGCGCCGATCTTCGCGACCTCATGGAAATCGGTGAGGAACTCCCGGTCGGTCGATGCGATGTGCGAGTGGGTGGATCCATCGGATGTCACGATGCCTGCGCCTTCCTGCAGCGGGGCCGCTGTGTGGGGCCGCCGTTCTCGTCCATTCACCGTCTGTCAGGCGCGTCACATACGTCAAACACATTGTTCTCAACAGCCTCATCGGTTTTCCTGATGAGCGGCGGGACCTGGGCCTTGTCTCTGCTCCCTGCCCGAACGCCCCTACCCGAACATCTCGTGGCAGAGATCGCGGAACACGCGCGCCCGCCGGTTGAGCGTCGCGCCGCGCGGCCAGGCCACCGCGATGTCGATGGACGGGAAGTCGTCGAGCAGGGTGACGGTGGCGACCTCGGCTCCGGCGTACGTCATGGCCGGAATGCGCTGGTTGAGCACGGAGTACCCGTGCCCCTGGGCCACGAAGGCACGGACGGTCTCATAGCCCTCGAAGACGTGCTGCGTGCGCGGGACCACGCCGGCGAGACGGAAGAGGTGCTCGTAGTACTGCCGCGAATGCGGCATGCCAAGCTCGATGTACGGCTCGTCCGCGAAGTCGTGGAGATGCGCGCTCGTCCCCGCCCGTGGATGATCGGCGGGGACGAGGACGTGCGGAGGGACCGCGCTGAACACCGAACGATCGAAGGTGCTGTTCAGCCCCAGGGTGTACAGGAGAGCCGCATCGCACTCGCCCGCCGTCAGAGCACTCTGCACGCCGCTGAGATCCGCCTCCAGATAGGTCAGGTCGACAGCGGGATGCCTACGCATGAACTCCTGGTGCAGCGCGGGCAGGAAGGTGGGCGCGATGGGCGCGAAGACGCCCACCCGGAGCCGCCCCGAGAGCGAGTGGGCGAGGCCGTGCGCGAATTCGGTGAGGGCCTCGGCGCCGTCCAGGAACTCGTCCACCTCTGCGGCGAGGCGCCGGCCGGCGGGAGAGAGCACGATGGACCGGTTGGGGAGGCGGAGGAACAGCTCCACCCTCAGCGCCCTCTCCAGCTGGGCCATGGCCGTGGAGACCGCGGACTGGGACACGCTGAGCTCCGCGGCTGCGGCCGTCATGTTCTCGCAGCGGGCGACTGCCTGGAAGTACCGCAGCTGCACGAGCGTGAAGTCCGAGGGCATGGACCCATGGTTGCACGCGCTGTGAGACGCGCCTCGCGGTGCCGGGGACGGCGGCATAGATTGGGTGCCACGTCAGGGAAGACGGCAGTGAAGACTGCGGAGACGACGGCAAGGAAGCGGGACAGCAATGGCAGACGGAACCTCCACGATCTCCGGCACGTGCCCGGTGCTGCAGGACGACCCCTACGCGCCCGAGGTGCTCGCCGACCCCTATCCCTTCCTCGCCCGCCTGCGGGAGGCCGGTCCGGTGGTGTGGCTGGAGAAGCACGGGGTGCACGCCTTCGGCCGCGATGCCGAGGTCCGCGCGATCCTCGACGACTGGCAGACCTTCATCAGCGGCGCCGGCGTGGGCCCGGTGGACTTCGCGAAGGACGCGCCCACCTGGTGGCGCCCCGGCATCCTCGAGGTGGACCCGCCCATCCACACCCGCATGCGCTCGGCGATGTCCGCCGTCATCTCCCCGGCCCGCCTCCGGCCCCTGCGCCAGGGCTTCGAGGACTATGCGCGCGAGCTCTTCGACGAGGTCCTGGGTGCGGAGGGCGCAGTGGGCGGTGCGCCGGCCTCGGGCGCGGATGCCGGCGCGCGCCAGACTGCTCCCCGCACCGTCGAGCTCGACGCCTTCGAACTCGCCAAGCGCTTCACCCTCCGCGTCTTCGGCGACGCCGTGGGGGTGCCGCGCGAGGGACGCGACCCGTACCTCGTCCTGCAGGGCGCCATGAACTTCTCCCGCTTCGGGCCCATGAATGAGGTCGCGCAGCACCACATGGACGCGGCGGACGGCGTCATGGAATGGGTGATGAACGCCTGCGAGCGCTCCCATCTGGCCCCCGGCGGCCTCGGCTCCCTGATCTGGGACTATGCGGACTCCGGCGACATCCTCCCCGAGGAGGCCACCCTGCTCGTCCGCGCCATGCTCTCCGCCGGCCTCGACACCACCATCCTCGCCATCGCGAACACCCTCGTCGCGCTGTCGCAGGAGCCTGAGCAGTACGCCCGCCTGCGCCGCGACCCCCGCCTCGTGAAGTACGCCATCGACGAGGCCTTTCGCATTGAGGCGCCCTTCCAGTCGTTCTTCCGCAAGACCTCGCGCGAGGTGGAGATCGGCGGCATCACGCTGCCCGAGGGCGTCAAGCTCATCGTCTTCCCCGGCGCCGCCAACCGGGATCCCGAGAAGTGGGGGCCGGATGCGGACAGGTACGACCTCGACCGTGACGCCTCCGGCCACCTCACCTTCGGCCTCGGCATCCACATGTGCGTGGGTCAGCCCATCAGCCGCATGGAGATGGACGCCTTCTTCGCGGAGTTCGTCCGCCGCGTGAGCGCGTTCGAGCCCACCGCCCCGCCCACGCCGTACATCCACACGACGCTGCGCTCGTTCGAGAAGGTGCCGCTGCGGCTGACCGTGGGGTGACCGGCCTGGGCTGAGCTGACGGTGCCCGAGGCGCCGGTCCGCTACCGCTGCACGTCGAGCGTGATGCGCTCGCCGGCCGCCCGTGACACGCACACCATCATCGAGGACTGCTCCGCCTGCTCCTCGGGGGAGAGCACCGCATCGCGGTGGTCGGCCTCGCCGCAGAGGATCCGGGTCTCGCACGTGCCGCAGGTGCCGCGCCGGCAGCTCGAGAGCGAGCGGATGCCGGCCCGGGAGAACGCCTCCAGGATCGACTCGTTCCGCTCCACCGCCACCTCGCTGCCGTCGGCGAGCTCGACGGTGAACGGCGGACCCACCGTCGTGGGGGTGCCTGCACCCGCGCCCGAGGCCGCTTCAGCACTCTCCGGATCGAAGTCCTCGCGCTCCACCCGGTGAGGCAGAGCGCTCAGCCCGCTCGTCACCGCATCCATGAGCGCCGTGGGACCGCACGTGTAGACGACCGCGGTGGGATGCGCGGCCAGCCATTCCTCTGCCGCGGCGGCGAGGTCCGGCCTGCCGCCTCGCTGGGCCGTCGCCCACACCTCGACGTGCTCGGCGCCGAACTCCGCTTCGAGCTCGCGGGCGAACGCCATTGAGGCCTCGGAGCGTCCGATGTAGAGCAGCCGCCAGTCCAGACCCAGCCCGTGAGCGAACGTGAGCATGGACCGCAGCGGCGTGATGCCCACGCCGCCGGCGATGAAGAGGGCCGGCAGTGCGGCACGGAAGTGGAACGAGGCGCGCGGGGCGCGCACGAAGAGCTCATCGCCGGCCTGGACGTGCGAGTGGATCCACTCCGAACCGCCGTCCCCGTCCTCGTGCCGCAGCACCGCGATCTGCCACGGCGTCGCACCCGTGGGATCCGAGCACAGGGAGTAGTGGCGGATGAGGGGTTCGGCTGCGGGCGCCTCAGGCGGCGAACCGGCCTCAGATCCGGCAGCGGGGGAGGGCGCCATGCCTGCCCCCGGAGCCGGAGCCGGAGCCGGAGCCGGAGCGGGCACCGCCACCTCGAGGTGCGCTCCCGGGGCGAACGGCTGCCGGCTGTCGAGGGTGAGGGCGAGCACGGCCTCGGCGACGGGCTCCGCCCGGGTGACCCGCACGGGGCGGAACCCTGCGCGCTCGAGGAGGTCCCGGTCGAGGGCCTCGGAGGTGCGCGCGGGCGTCTGGGTGTCCATCGCTCCATGACAGCACGAGTGCGCGCCCGCCGCGAGGCCGATCCTGCATCGCGAGAACGATTGTTGGAGACCGGCGCCCTCGCCTGCAAGAGTGACCTGCGGCACCCTCGTCCCGGTTCCGCGCCGGCCCTGTCCCAGGAGACATCCTCATGCTGCACGTGTGGCTCATCGGCGGTCTCGCCGTGTACTTCGTCGCGCTCCTCGCGCTGTCCTTCGTGCGGCAGCGCACCAAGTCCGGTGAGGACTTCTTCCTCGCGGGGCGGAAGACTCCGGCGTGGATGCTCGGCTTCGCATTCATCGCCACCTGGTACGGCGGCAACTCCGCGCTCATCAGCGTGGACTCCGCCTATGCGGACGGCATGTCGTCCTGGTGGATCCTGGGCGGGCCCACCGTCATCGCGGTCATCGCCCTCATCGCGTTCGCGCCGCTCATCCGCCGCACGGGCGCCATGAGCCAGAACGGGATCCTCGCCAGCCGGTACAACGCCGCGACAGGCAATCTGCTCTCCGTCGTCCTCACGCTCTACCTCATCATGTGGGGCGCGTCCCAGATGGTGGCGATCGGCCACTTCTTCGAGTCGTTCTTCGACATCTCCTACTTCACCGCCGTCCTCATCGCCGTGGCGGTCTGCGTGGTGTACGCCCTGGTGGGAGGCTTCCGTGCAGTCGTCTACACGGAGGTCTTCCAGTTCCTGCTGCTCCTGGCCGGGCTCGTCGTCACGATGTGCGTGGCGCTCGCCCTGTCCGGCGGCTGGGACAACGTCGCCGCGATCGCCGCGGAGACCCGCGAACCCGGCTACTTCAACCTGTTCCAGGGCATCCAGCTCAACCTCTCGTTCATCATCTCCTTCGGCTTGGCGTTCATGATCGACGGTGCGGCCTGGCAGCGCATCCAGGCCGCGCCCACGCCCAGGGCGGCGCGCTGGACGGCGGTGACGGCGCTCATCGGCTTCGTCCCCCTGTACTTCTTCGTCGTCATCACGGGCATCGCCTCCCTGGGCGTCTTCGGTGAGGTCCCGGAGGGCGGCATCGTCTCCACGCTCGCCGCCGGCCACATGCCGCCGTGGCTCACCACACTCGTCTTCGTGGGCATCGCGGCGGCGATCATGTCCACCATCTGCACGACCTTCAACGTCGCGAGCCTCTACATCACGGAGCTCACCGTGAAGTACGCGCTGAAGGACGCCACCCAGAAGCAGACGGTGCGCACCGGCCGGGTGGCGACGGTCGCGGCCGCCGTCCTCGGCATGGTCGTGGCCGTGCAGCTGCCCAGCGCGCTCGATGTGCTCGAACTCGCCTCCGAGCTCATCACCGCAGGCCTCTTCTGGCCCATGGTGTTCGGGTTCTTCTGGAAGCGCGGCAACACGCCCGGCGCCATCGCCTCGATCCTCGCCGGCGGCGCGTTCATCCTCTACGGCTTCGCGATCGAGTTCGGCGCGCCGCTGCCGCACTTCTGGAACGACGGGCCGGCGCGCATCCTCACCGGCCTGGCGCTGAGCCTCGTGGCCTACCTCGTCGTCAGCCTCGCGACGAAGCCGGAGACGGAGAAGGCGGAGGCGTTCATCGCCACGGCACGGGGGCGGTGAGGCGCGGAGCCGGTGGTGAGGCGCGCGGCCTGCGGTGAGGCGCGGTTTCCAGGTGACCTGCCGGCCGGAGCTCCGCCACCGAGCCGTCTGCGACGCGGCATGCATCCGCCATTGACATCCTTCAAATATATTCCATATTGTGAGGTGAGTCATTCGCATCTGCGTGACGGTCCGGCGACGCCGCGGGAGCGCCGACGTTCGCCTGCATCCGCAGTGCCGGACCGGTCCCGAGGAAGAGGCTGCAGAAGGCGGCCCATCGATGAGGCAGAGGCAGCACATGGAAAAGCTTCCCCCAGTGGAAGAGGCCGTCGCCCGCTTGGTGGTCGACCTCACGTACGACGTCCTCTCGCCGGAGGCGCTCGAAGGCGCCCGGAGGCTTCTCCAGGATCAGCTGGGCCTGCAGGTGGGAAGCTCCACCCTGCCCTGGAGCCGGGCTGTCCTGGAGGTCGCGCGGAACCGGCACGTGCCGGGGAGCTCCCGGACGGCGCTCACCGGCGACAGGATGGATGCCGCGGACGCCGCGTTCGTCAACGGCGCCTACGGCCACGGGTTCGAGTACGACGATGCGCACGCGCCCAGCCTGAGCCACCCGGGCAGCTGCGTCATCCCCGCTGCGCTCGCCCTGGGCGAGGAGCTCGATGCCGACATGAGCCAGGTGCTCGAAGACATGGTCGCAGGCTACGAGGTCTACACCAGGATCGGCACGCTGGCTGCTCCGGACATCCTCTCGCGCGGCTTCCACCCGCATGCGATCCTCTCGAACTTCGGTGCGGCCGCCGTCGTGGCGAAGATGCGCGGCTTCGACCTCGAGACCACGATCCACGCGCTGGCGATCGCCTACAGCCATGCCTCGGGCGCGACCGAGTGCACGTCCTCCGGCGGCTCGATCAAGCGCGTCCATGCCGGCATCGGCACGCGCAACGGCATGCTCGCCGCAGGCATGGCCGCCGGCGGGCTCACCGGACCCACGGCCTTCCTCACCGGCGGGAAGGGATTCTTCCTCACCTATGTGGGCCGCGAGGTGCCTGATGCGGAGGCTGCGCGTTTCTCCCTCGACAAGCCGTTCGAGATCGCGAACCCGCTCTTCAAGCCGTACTGCTGCTGCGCGTACAACCATGCATTCATCGACGGCGCGCGCGGCTTCGCGGACCGGGCGGAGCAGATCGAGCGGGTCGATCTCCGCATCCAGCCCAGCGGCGACGTGGTGATCGGCAATCGGAACGCGAATGCCTACAACCCCACGCGGATCGAGCAGCTGCAGTACAGCCTGCCCTTCCAGTTCGCGCTGTCCGTGCTGGGCAGGGGGGAACGGATACGCCACCCACAACGCGTACATGAATGGCGAGCTGGACCTCGGCGAGGGCGGCGAGATCGCCGCGATGGCGAACCGGGTGCGCATCGAGGCCGATCCCCGGCTCACGGAGCGGTATCCCACCAAGATGGTCGGCGACATCACCCTGACGTTCCGCGACGGCAGCTCAGAGCATGTGTTCGTCGAGGATTCCGTGGGTTCGGCACCCAATCCCATGACCCAGGAGTTCTCCGACGACAAGTTCCGGGAGCTCACGGGGGACTGCCTGGGAGAGGAGCGCAGTGAGGCGCTGCTGCGGGCGGTCAAGGAGGTGGACCCGGGGCTCCGGGCCGTCGATCCGGTCTCGCTGCTCTGCCGTCCGGAAGCGGGCTGAGGGTTCACGCTCGTCAGGGGCTGTGCCGCTGCGGGTCCGTCCCACATACTGAGGGCGTGAGGTGCGGTGCCCGGCGTCAGCGCCGTGCCCGTCAGCGCCGCACCACCTCAGCCGCAGAGGAGACCCCCATGCCCGTCCCCGCTCACTTCTCCATCGTCACCCTGGGAGTCGCGGACGTGAGCGCGTCCGCAGCGTTCTACCGCCGCCTCGGCTGGACGCAGCGCGGCGACGAGTCCCTGGGCATCACCTGGTTCCGTACGGCGGGCACATGGATCGGCCTGTTCGGCCATGATGCGCTCGCCGCGGACGCGGGGCTGGAGAGCACGCCCGCACCCGCGTACCGCGGTGTGACGCTGGCGCTGAACTTCGCGAGCGAGGACGAGGTCGACGACGCGCTCGCGGAAGCGGTCGCCGCAGGCGCCCGGCTGGTGAAGCCCGCGACCCGCGCGGACTGGGGCGGCTACTCCGGCTACTTCGCGGATCCCGACGGTCACCTGTGGGAGGCGGCCTACGCGCCCGGCATGCCCGCGCGCGAGGACGGCACCATCGAGATCCCGGAGAGCTGAGCCGGCCTACAGGAGCGCGGCCATGCCGAAGAGGTACAGGCACACGACCGCCAGCATGAGGAGGACCGGCGGCACGGTGTATCCCACCACCTCGCTGAACTTGAGCTTGTAGTTGGCCAGGTACGGCAGTGCGAAGAACGGGATGATGAGGTTCGTGACGCCGTCGCCCATCTGGTACGCCTGCATGATCAGTCCCAGATCCGCGTCGAGGTCCAGGGTCGTGGGGATGATGTACGGGGCCTCGATGACGAACTTGGACCCGCCGGAGGGCACCGCGATGTTCAGGAGCCCGGAGTACAGGAACGCGATCACCGGCCAGGTCGTCGCCGTCGAGATCGCCGTGAATGCGTGCGAGATGACCACGCCCAGGCCGGTGGCGCTGATCAGTCCGAAGATGCCCGCGTAGAACGGGAACTGGAGGATGAATCCCCAGGTGCCCGCGATGCCCTCGCGCACCAGTCCGGCGTAGTACTCCGGCCCCCAGTTCGCGCACAGGACCATCCCCAGCGCGAGGAAGAGGAAGTTGTAGGAGTTGAGGTCGAGCCCTGCGGCACCCACGGAGGCGATGTGCAGGACGCTGTACACCAGCCCCACACCGCCGATTACGTACATGATCCAGCGGCTCGCATTCGCCTTCTGCGCGGGAGTGGTCCGCTCGACGGCGGTGTCGGACTCCGCGGATTCGAGCACGGCCGGGTCCACCTGCTTCATCTTGGCGGGGTCCTTGGGATGCATGAGCAGCATGAAGACGATGCCGATGAACAGGCACACCACGAGGAGGAGGCCGTAGTCCAGGCGGAGCACGGAGTCCGTGAGGGGCACGGAGACCGGAGTCGCCTCGGTGTGGGTGTCCGGCACGAGGTCGCGCAGGTAATCGGGTGTGGCCGCGTAGAGGACCGCGGCACCGGACATGCCCGCGGAGCCGGGCAGCAGAGCCATGAAGAGGGTGGCCACGAGGATGGGCGCATGCATCCTGATCCCCTTGCGCTTCGCCTGGGCGAGCAGCTCCTTGCCCATGACGATGCCGCCCATCATCCCCAGGCCCCAGTGGATGAAGCCCAGTGCCGCCGCGACCACGCTGCCCAGGACGATCATCTGGGCGCGGGTCCGGGGGAGGCTCGCGATCCGGGAGAGCAGCAGCTTGGCCGGCGGCGAGGTGGCGACGGCGTTGCCCGTGGCCAGCAGCACGGTCATCTGCATGGTGAAGGCGAGCAGGTCCCAGAAGGAGCCGGTCCATGCGGAGACGAGCGAGGTCGTCTCCTGGTCGGGGGACCACACGGGCGTGCCCGTGAGGAAGAATGCCAGCAGCCCGACGATGAGCGTGAGCGCGAGGCAGATGACGAAGGAATCCGGCATCCAGCGCAGGAACCACGCGAGATACCGGTCCATGAAGCGCTGCTTCTGCGCAGCGCCTGTCTCCTGTGACATGAGTGTTCCTCTGTATGGTGTCGTCGGAATGATGCGTGAGTCGTGGCGGCGGACGAGCAGCGGGCCGGGCCGCATGCGCCTCTCTAGCCGTCCGTGTGCAGGCGGAGCTGCTTCTTGTCCACCTTGCCCACTGCCGTGACGGGCAGCTCCTCGCGGAGCACCACCTCTTTGGGACGCTTGTAGCCGGAGAGAAGTGCGCGGGCCGCCCGGGCGATCCTCTCCTCCGTGGCGTCGGGCGTCGCGGGCACGACGAAGGCGACCACGGCCTCGCCCCAGTCCGGGTGGGGGACGCCCACGACGGCGGCTTCCTTGACGTCGTCCAGGCTCGCGAGGGCCTGCTCCACCTCGCCGGCATAGACGTTCAGGCCGCCGGTGATGATCATGTCCTTCTTGCGGTCGACCAGGAAGAGATAGCCCTCCTCGTCCAGGTACCCCAGGTCGCCCGTGCAGAGCCAGCCGTCGCGCAGCGCCGCGGCAGTCGCCTCGGGCTTCCCCAGGTACTCCTCCATCACGTAGGGGGCGCGGCCGAGGACCTCGCCCACCTCGCCCGGCGCGCAGTCCGAGCCGTCGCTGCGCACGGTGCGGATCTGCGCCATGAGGACGCTCTGCCCGCAGCTTCTCAGACGCGCGGGGGACCGGTCCGCCGAGTGGTCCTCGCGGCGCAGGCGCGTGAGGAAGTTGGGCGCCTCGGTCTGGCCGAAGAGCTGCATGAACACCGGTCCGAACAGGTCGAGACCCTGGCGCAGCCGTGCCTCCGTGATGGGCGAGGCCCCGTAGAGGACGGTGCGGAGCGAGCTCGAGTCGAACGCCGGGCGGGCCGCGACCTCGTCGAGCATCCGGTAGATCATGGTGGGCACCATGAACAGGTAGCTCACCCGGTCCTTCTCGATCCTCTCCAGCACGAGGTCCAGGTCGAAGCCCGCCTCGACGTGGATGACCGCGCCCTGCAGCAGGCCCGTCTGCGCGAGGACGCCCGCGCTGTGCGGCAGCGGCGAGGTGAGGAGCAGCCTGTCCTGCGCGGCGATCTCCGTCTCGATCACGTGGGAGAGGAGATTCGCGGTGACTCCGCGCTGATGATGCACGACTCCCTTGGGCCGGCCGGTGGTCCCTCCCGTGTACATGATCAGAGCGCGGTCCCCGGCCTCGACCGGAGGCAGGTCGGCCAGTGTCGGAACGTCCTCGCCGGTGCCGGGCTCCTGGGTGACCCCGGCGGGCAGCTGCGCGTCCGTGAGAAGGACCGGGTCCGCGCCGAGGCCCCGCGCACGCTCGACGGCGCGCAGCCTGGTCTCCGAGGCGAGGACGACCTTCGCCCGGGAGTCGTGGAGGATGTGGGCGACCTCCTCGTCGGAGAGCATCATGTTCACCGGCACCTTGGCGCCGCCGACGGCGATGATCGCGAGATCGGCGATCAGGTACCGGGCGCTGTTCTCCCGCACGATCGCGACCGGATCCCCGGCGCGGACTCCCGCGTCCATGAGCACGGAGGCCAGGCGCAGCGCGGACTCGCGGAGTTCGTCGTAGCTCCACGTGACGCCGTCGGCGACGACGGCGGGGCGAGACCCGTGCCTCTCCAACGCGGGGAACACGAGCTCCCTCGTCACCTCGAGTGCCGTCATCCGTCCCTCCTCTTCTTCGAGATCCTCGTCGCCGAGGCCACTGGAGAAGTCAGAGTGTCGTACTGTTGCACGCCTTCCCAGGGCATGGCGTGCCAGACTTGCAGCATTTGGGTGTCACGGCATGACAGTCCCGGCGGGGCGGTGCGAGAGCGCCCGCACCACCGATTCCATGCGCAGAGCGGTCTCTATGCGGAAGCGGTCGTCCACGTCGTCGAAATCGACCCCCAGCAGTCGCTCGATCTGGGCGACCCGGTTGCGCACCGTGTTGTAGTGCACCCGCAGCTCGGCCGCGGTCCTGGGCAGATGCCGGTCGTTGCCCAGGTAGGCGCGCGCCGTGGCGAGGTGCTGGGTGCCGCGCTGCTCGTCGAGTTCGCGCAGCGGTCCGAGGGTGTCTGCGACGGTGGTCTCCAGCTGTGCGAGCGGCAGACTGGCGAGCCCCTGCAGGCCGAGGTTCCGCGCGCTCACCACCCCGTCCTCGGAGTGGTGGTCCCCGCTCAGCCCCACCTCGCAGGCGGCGCGCGCCTCGTCGTAGGACATGGAGATGTCGCCCAGACCTCCGCACGCACGGCCGATCCCGATCACCGCGCCGGCCCCCGGCGACCGGAGGCGCTCGCGTGCGAGCAGCTCCGCGAGCTGCTGTCGCGTCCTGCCCTCCGGTGCCGTGGGGAGCTCGACCAGTGCTGCGAGGCGGTCGCCGCGCCGCTGCAGCAGGCTGCGGGTGAACGTGGTGCGGAACTCCTCGGCGAAGCGGGCCGAGACCTGGCCGCCCGGCCCGCGGCTCCCCGCCACCAGGACCCGCGCGCCCCGTGCGAGCCCGCTCATGCCGATGAGCGCGAGCCGCCGGACGAGACCTTCGCCGTCCGCCAGCCTGCCGGTGACGAGCTGGTCGAACAGATCCCCGCGGAGGCGCTCCGTCGTCCGTTCGCGCTCGCCGAGGCGCAGCAGCTGGGAGCGGAGCACCTCGTACGCCAGGCGCAGGGCGGGTTCGTCCGCGGACCGGTGGGCGTCCGCGGAGAGGAGGGCGAGCCGGAGGCTGCCCCCAGGCTCCAGCTCGCCGGACAGCAGGGTGCGGCCTCCCTGCCGTCCGCCGGAGTGGAGCAGGCGGCCGCCCTCGTCCCGGAGCTCGATCCGCACGTCTAGGGCGGTCGAGGCTGTCTGGACGGCCTCCTCGATCCGATCGGCTCCCATGAGGCCGTGCGCCAGATCGGCGGCCGAGCGCAGCGCGGCGGAGGCGGCATCGGCTCGTTCGCGATGGCTGCGCGCCTCTGCCTCCGCGCGACCGTCGACGTCCAGCTGTTCCAGCCGCACCGCGAGGTAGCGGCCGATCGTCTCCAGCTGCCCGACGTCCTCGTCCGCCCATGCTCGCGGCCGGCGGCACGCCGCGTAGAGCACGCCCAGCGTGCGGTCCGCGGAGAGAAGGGGCACCACCAGCACGGTGACGATGCCTTCGTTGTCGATGACGCGCTTGGCGGGCACGCGCCGCGCGTCGTGCTGGTAGTCGCTGCTCTTGTGCGGGCGGCCGAGGAGGGCGGCGCGGCCGCCGATGCCGGAGCCGACCTCCAGCCGCCACACCGCGGACATCTCCGGCGTGCGCAGCCCGGAGGCCGTCCCCATGCGCAGGCAGCCGTCCTCGACCAGCCCCGTCCACGAGACGTCGCAGCCGAACGTCCTGCGCACCTGGTGCACCGCCGCCTGCATCGCCTGAGTCGGATCATTGGCGACGAGGAGGGCCTCCAGGTAGCGGTTCAGGTCGGTCACGGTTCTCCCTCCTGCCCGGGGGACGTCTCCCGGCGTGCTGCACGAGCGCTGCGGCCCGGGCACCTCCCCACCGCCTGCCCGGTGCTGTTGACAACGTACCTCGTCGTGTGTGAATCTCTGTGCCTGGCGCAGATCCGCCGCCCAGCCCGCACCTCGGCCCCAGCCCGGGTGCACAGGCGAAGGGGAGCACATCCTCGGATCACGTGGCCGGAGCTCGTGCTCCCGGCCGGATGCCGACGCCTCGCATGTGAGACAGCGTCGCGGCATGCTGGGGCTGCTCGCGGCGCGAGACGGATCCACATGACGCACAACAGCGATTTCAAGAAGCTCGTCCGCAGCCGGATGGAGCGCACGGGGGAGAACTACACCACGGCGCTCGCCGCACTGCAGATCGACAGGGACCGCGCATACGCGGACCATCTCAGGCGCATCCGCCCGTTCTTCGAGGACGGCGACCCCCGTGCGCGACTGCTCCGGATCCCCGCGAAGCGGCGCACCCAGCTCGCCGTCGCCCTCGAGATGCTGCGGCGGTTCGATCCGGCGCTCACGTACACGGAGACGCAGGTGGGCGCCGTTCTCCGCACGGCGCACGAGGACGTCGCCTACCTGCGTCGTGAGCTCGTGGACTACGGCCTCATGGAGCGCGACGGCGTGGGCACCTACTGGTTCGCCCGGACCCTGCCGGTCCGCACCGGCAACCTGGCCCAGGAGGTGAGCGACTGGGAGCGGGTGTGGATGCCGGAGTTCCTGGCCGTGGGGACCCGGGCGGCGCTCGCCGACTGATCGCTTCCCCCAGCCAACCCAGCGACCTCGGCGAGGGAAAGCGATCAGTCCAGGATGGAAGGATAGGAAGGACGGCTGGATGCGCGGGAAGCTGACCACGCGAGGGGAGGCCCGGCGACAGGTGGAAAGCGCCCCTCACGCTCCCGGGCGGTGCTCCAGCGCCGCCCCGGACTCGTAGACCGTCCGGGCGAACTCGGCGTAGTCCGCCTCCGCGTACCACTCGTCGAAGTCCGCCATGTCCCCGGAATCC
The DNA here is from genome assembly GCF_022712115.1 of Brevibacterium sp. GTDB lineage: Bacteria > Actinomycetota > Actinomycetes > Actinomycetales > Brevibacteriaceae > Brevibacterium > Brevibacterium salitolerans. Next base: position 20,371 of record NZ_JALAHB010000212.1, read on the forward strand.
GCCAGCCCCAGCTCCTCGACCTTCGCCGTCCAGGACTCGATGCCCTCCGCCAGCCGCTCCTCGAAGTCCTCGCCCAGCCGTCCGCCGGACACAGCCTCCGCGGTGAGCTCCTCGGAGAGTGTGTGCAGCCGGGACTGCGTGTCCTCGGACAGCGGCCGCACTTCGCCTCCGTGCTCCTTGGACTGGCGCACCAGCTCGGCCGCGGAGTCCGTGTAGCTCTGCACGAATCCGCCTCCGCCCAGTCCTGCACTGTCGAAGATGATCTGCTGGTAGGCCAGCGGCAGCTCCTCGAACCTGCTCCCGGCCATCACCGTCGTCGCCGTCCGGGGGAAGCTGGTGGTGGTCGTGAAGCCCAGCTCCGGAGCGACCTCCAGCACGCCGCTCTCCGCCGTGGCGGGGCTGGGGCCCACATTGCAGTCCACGGTGCCGCGCTCCAGCGCCTCGAACATCTCCGTGTACTCCATGGAGACGGGCACCGCTCCGAGTCCGGAGACCTGCGTGTCCTGCGCGGTCGTGCCCACCCGGACCTGGCGTCCCTGCCAGTCGGCGGCCGAGGCCAGCGGCTCCCGGCACGTGGTGTAGTTGCCGGCGGTGGTGGCGAAGGGCGTGAGCGGCACCAGTCCGGCCGCGTCGAAGGAGTCCAGGATCTCCTGGTTCTCCCAACCCAGGTCGCTGTACACGGCGTAGGCGATGAACTCGCCCGCGAACGGGGAGGAGGGCAGCATCGCAGTGGTGGTCGAGAGGTCGTCGAAGGCGGCGAATTCTGCCGGGCTGTACCCGGGCAGCGTGTTCGCCAGGTCCAGCCGGCCGTCGGCCAGCGCATCCTGCACGGTGTCGTAGCCGGCCACCGCCTGCCCCCACACGAGGTCCACCGTGATCATGCCGCCGGAGCGCTCCTCGATGCGGTCCGCGATCTCCGTCGCCGCCGGACTCATGATCGATTCCGCCGAGGCCGCCCCCGGCTGGAAGGTGAGCGTCACCGGTTCCAGCCCCTCGAGGACCGCGTCCACCTCCTCCTGGGAGGCTCCGTACTCGAAGCCCTCACCGCCTCCGGCACCGCCGCTGCCGCCGCCGATGCTTCCCGCGCATGCGCTCAGCACCAGTGCGGCGGTGCCTGTCAGCGCCGCTGCGCCGAGCATCCTGCGACGTCCTCGATTCCTGGGACTTGTCCTCATCCGCTCATTCCTCGTGCAGTTCCCGTGCGCTCCTGCCTGCCGCGCACGCAGTCTCGTCGCCCGTCCCATCTGGGCGCGGGCGTGCCCTCGGGCGTGTGCCGCCGCCGGGCCCCGGGCGGGGGCACACGCCGGGGGCGCCGGGCCCGCGCGTGCGCCCGGGGGGGCGGGTGCGCCGCGCCCCGCCGGGGGGCGGGCCCGCGCGCGCGGCCGGGGACACCCCCGCGGCCCCCGGGGGGGGGCCACACGCCGGCTCAGACGGACCAGCGCATGCGCCCGGCGGTCCGGGTCCGCAGCTCCGCGACGGGGTCCGTGCCCGCGATCGCGGCCTGGGACTCCACCACGGCCCAGGCATAGATGCCCTTGGCCATCGTGGACGTCGCCGCCTTCTCCATCTGCGAGAACACGTCCGCCCGAGCCTCGTGGATCTCCGGGACCGGGGAGGCGTCCGCGGCGAACTGCACCAGCTCGCCCGCGAGCCTGTGGCTGCCCGCTTCCGCGAGCTCCTGCGCACGCCGCGCCAGCTTCTCCGCCCCGCCGGCCAGGGAGGCGAGCTCCGCGGCGAGCTCCGCCTGCGGCGAGGGCTTGAGATGCGCGGGGTTCCCGTCGTACCAGCCGCCGTAGAGGCGCCAGAGATTGCGCACCACGAACTCCGGCTCGTCGTAGGAGGGCCGCAGGTACGGCTTCTCCAGCAGGTGCTCCGGCGTCCTCACCGTCCGCAGGATCTCGTCCAGCGTGGCACCCTCATTCATCATGTCCACCGTGGTGCCGTAGATCGCCTCCAGCAGCTCCGCCGCGTTCCCCAGCGTCTCCCGGATGCGCTCCGCACCCACGACCGGCAGCCCGTGGCCGGGCAGCAGCATCTCCGCACCCAGCCCGGCCATCCAGCGCAGCGTCTGGGCCCACTCGAGGGCGAAGCGCTGGACCTTCTGCGGATTGCCCGCATTGGGGCTCGACCAGATGAAGAAGTCCCCGGAGAACAGCACCTTCCGCTCCGGGATCCAGGCGATCGTGCAGTCGTCCGTCTCCCCCTTGGCGTGATGGAGCTCGATGTGCTCCCCGCCCAGGTCCAGGGTGGCCTGGGCGCGGTAGGTGACGTCCGGGTACCGGTACTCGCCGGGCCAGCGGAAGCCCGGTGCCTGGAACTGCCGCCGGTTGATCGACTCGTTGTAGCCGTGCGTGCGCCGGTAGCGGTCGAAGCGCGGCACCAGGTTCTCCTGTGCCAGCACGGTGGGCTGGGTCCAGCCGTTCTGCCGCGCCTCCTCGTCGAACGGACGCATGCCGAAGGCGTGGTCGAGGTGCCCGTGCGAGTACACGGCGGTGTGCACGCGGTCCGGCGTCAGCGCGCGCACGGCGGCGAACAGCTCCTCGGCCGTCCTGCGGTCGCCCGTGTCGTAGAGGAAGAGCCCCTGCGAGGTCCGCAGCACGTACACGTTGCCGAACGCCGGCCACATGTACAGGTTCTCGCCGAGTTCGACGAGCCCCTCCTTCCGGCACTCACCGGCGTGATAGGCGCGGAGGGACTCCTCGCCGCGCCAGGCGCGGTCGGCGTACTCGAGAATCTCGGACACGTCTTCTCCTTCGAAGCAGATGTGAGGCGTTGCCGGTCTCCGGCGACCGGGCCGGTCAGCGGCGACCGGCGGAGCACGGTCCTGACGCTATGTGCGGGGAGCAGGCCGGACAATGAGCGCGGGTGACAACCGGCCGGCGGTGGAACTGTGACGGATCACAGTGCGCGGGAGCCCGCCTCCTCCGCGCCCGAGGCCTCGGGCGCGTCCCCCGCGAGCGCTGCGACGGCGAGCGTGAGCAGATCGCGCGTGCGGTGCGCGTCCAGTCCGGTGAGCTGGGCGACTCGGGCGAGCCGGTTGTCCACCGTGTTGGGATGCACGTGGAGCGCCCGCGCGGTCGCACGCCTGTCGAGATCGTGGTCGATGAAGCTGCGCACAGTCTCGCGCAGCTCCGGCCGCGAGAGCGCGGGACGGCTCCGCTCCAGGAGGGAGGGCAGGGCGAGGCTGCCGTGCCCGAGGTGGTGGTCGAGCGCGAGGTCGTCCATCGTCAGGGGCACCCCGGTGCGGCCCAGCCGCAGCCCCGTCTCCAGGGCCGCCGCGCTCACGCGTGCGGCGCGGGGCACGTCGCCGAGGCCGTGCGCGGGCTCGGACGCCGTCGTCACCTCCGCACCGGTCACCTCGCGGAGCGTGCGCAGCGTCCGTGCCGCGGCCTCGGCGTCGCCCAGCCCCTCCCGATGGGACCAGGAGACGATCCGTCCGGTCCGCGCCCGGAGGTCCATGAGCCAGACATCGGCGAAGTCGCGGCGCAGCTGCGCCCGCACCTGCCGGACCTTGCGGTGCCGGGCGATGGAGCGGTCGCGGTGGGCGGCGGCGTCCTCGCCCGGGGCCGGTCCCAGGTGCAGGTGCGTCACGAGGGGTGCTGAGGGGACCGCGTCCGGCTCCGCGAAGGTCCAGCCGCGGCCCGTCCACAGGGCCTCGATGACCTCCGCGTCCTGGCGGGAGTCCGCCGCGGCGGCGTCCCGGGCGGCGACCGCGAAGGCGTCCGCGACCTTGCGCGCCATGAGGTCGAAGGCCTCGCGCATCCGGGTGACGGCGTGCAGGACGAGCGCCGGCTCCCGGATCTCCGCCGCCGCGGCCTCGGCGAGCACGGTGTACGACAGCTGCCAGCAGCGCATGTACTCCTCGAGCGGCAGGTCGTCGGCGACCCTGTCGACGGTGAGCGCGGCGGCCTCGGTGATCGCGGGTTCGAGCGGCGGCCGGGTCTCCGTGAGGGAGGCGATGCACGCGCGCATGATCGTCCGCACCGTCTGCGTGCTCTCGCGCTCGAGGTGGTGGGGGACGTCCGTGCCCGTGTACCTCTCCGCGCCCTCTACGTAGAGGGCGATCGTCCGCCGGGCCAGCGCGGGCACCGCCCGCCGCAGCCGGTCCGCGGCCCCGGCGAGAGCGTCCGAGGACTGGTCGTCTCCGATGGTCTGCATCCGCCGCTCCTCTGTGACGCATCACAGATTCCCCTGCACGTCCCTGTGATCCGCCTCGATGGTATCCCCTGCCGCCCCTTCAGTAGCGTGCACCCGGAGAGTGCCGCCGTTCGAGGAGGAGCGCAGAGTGAGCACAGACATGGGCAGCCGGGAGCCGGAGCGTCGCAGCGGTCCGCTGCACGGCATCACGGTCGTGGACTTCGGCCATTTCATCGCCGCACCCGGCGCCGGGCAGACCCTGGCGGACCTGGGGGCGGACGTCATCAAGGTGGAGACTCCCGCGGGCGACCAGGCGCGCGGCGTCGGTTCGTACGGCGCCGCGATCATCCGCGGCTACAACCGCCGCAAGCGCTCCGTGGCGCTCAACCTCCGCGAGCCGGAGCAGCGGCAGGCGGCACTGGACCTCGTCGCGGCGGCGGACGTCGTCATCCACAACATGCGCCCCGGCGTCATGGAGCGCCTGGGCCTGGGGGCGGACGTCCTGCGGTCCGTGAACGCCGGCGTCATCCTCGCCTCGGTCACAGGATTCGGCACCAGCGGTCCGTCCAGGACCCGTCCGGGACTCGACATCGCCGCGCAGGCGGAGTCCGGGCTCATGTCCGTCACCGGCGAGGCCGGCCGCCAGGCGCAGCGTGTGGGCGCTCCCATCGTCGACCACGTCTCCGCCGCCGCGCTCGTCCAGGGCATCCTCGCCGCGCTCTTCCACCGCGAGCGCACCGGCGAAGGCGATGAGGTCACGGTCTCCCTGCTGGACACGGCCGTGGACCTGCAGCGGGTGAACTGGGGCGAGTACGGGCTCACCGGCGACATGCCCACCCGCCGCGGCAACGGCCAGCCGGGTGCGGCGCCGGGAGCGGATCACTTCACGACGGCGGACGGCTCGGTGGTGGTCTCGGCCTACACGGACGACAAGTTCGCGACACTGTGCCGCCACGCGGGGGTGCCGGAGCTGCTCGAGGACCCGCGCTTCGCGGACAATCCCTCCCGGGTGGCGCACCGCCCGGTGCTGCTGGCCGCTCTCGCGCCGTACTTCGCCGCTCGGACCTCGGAGGCGGTCGTGGAGGAGCTCAGCGCACTGGGCATCGTCTCCGGCGCGATCCGCGACTACGCGCAGGTGCTCGAGGCCGAGGACGTGCGCGCCGGCGGGATCTTCGCCCGCTGCCGTGACTCCGACGGTGCCGAGTACCGCATGCCCGGGCTGCCGTTCACCACCACGCACCGCCCTCGCGACGGTGACGGCGGGGAGGTGCCCGCCCTCGGCCAGCACACGGAGGAGGTGCTCGCCGAGGTGCGGGCCCGGGCCGGGGCGCTGCCCGGCTGAGCGGCCGGCACCGCAGGCCTGAGCGGCAGTGATACCGTCCAGCCATGTCACGGAGAAGCAGGGGCGCGGCGGACGGCGACGAGGCCGCGGACAGGAAGCTCGAACAGGCGGCGCTGGAGCTCCTCCGGAAGGACGGGGTGCTCGCGGGGCTGAACCTCCGGGAGGTGGCCGACCTCGCGGGCATCAACCGCGGCCTCGTCTACCACTACTTCGGCTCCCGCGGCGAGCTCCTGCGCTCTGCGCTGCGCCGCAACGGCGAGCGGCGGTCCGCGGCGTACTGGAGCCGTGGGGAGGAGCTGGGTCTCGTCAACCGCATCGACCGTCTCTTCAAGCAGACGATCAGGAACGCGGAGCAGCTCCGCCTCGTGGTGCTGCTCCTGCTCGACGGGCAGACGAAGGTCCGTCTCATGCCCCGCCGTGAGCAGACGCAGCGGGACCTCAAGTACGACCAGGCCGCCGGGAACATCCCGGACGACCTCGACACCGTGGCGGTGCACGCCCTCCTGCAGTCGCTCCTGATGGGCTATGTGATCGCACGGAAGCCGCTCGCCGCGGAGTTCGGAGTGGGCGTGCGGGACCTGGATGGGCGCATGCAGACGCTCGTGGAGCGTCTCCTCACCGGTCGGGAAAGTACGCCGGAATGATGCGCTGACCTGCGGAATCACCACTCTTCCCCACTTCGCCCGCGTCTGCCCAAGATTGACGGAACGATAAAAGTCGTTGACGTTGCATCAAACCGCGGCTAGCGTGAGCGGCGTCACCCGATGGCGTGGGAGGCCGGCGGGCGCCGCAACGAGGACGTTGCGTCCGCGCAGCCCCGGCCCGCGCCTCCCGCGCTGCGAAGGAGTACCGCATGGGTCGAATGCTGGGCAGACGCCTGCTCCAGCTGGTCCCGGTCCTGATCGGAGTCAGCTTCCTCACCTTCATGCTCCTCAACCTGCTGCCCGGCGACCCGGCGCTGGCGATCCTGGGAGAGGGCGCCACTCCGGAGGCCACCGCCGCGCTCCGGGAGCAGCTGGGCCTGGATCAGCCTCTCCTCGTCCGCTACTGGCACTGGCTGGTCGCGGCGCTCGGCGGTGACCTGGGGATGTCCGCGGGCTCCGGCGAACCGGTCTCCGCGCTGCTCCTCCAGCGGCTGCCGGCCTCCGTGGAGATCATGGTGCTGGCACAGCTCATCGCCCTGGTCGTCGCGGTCCCCGTCGCCGTGCTGGCGGCGGGCCGTCCCGGCTCCGCCCTGGACCGCGCGCTGGGCCTGACCGCCTTCGCCGGCGTGGCGAGCCCGCCGTTCCTCGTGGGCATGATCCTCGTCCTCGTCGTCGCCGTCCCCTTCGGACTGCCGGCCACGGGCTGGATCCCGTTCACGGAGAATCCGCTCATGAACGCGCGCTCGGCACTCCTGCCCGCGCTCACCCTCGCCTTCGCCCTCTACGCCATGTACTTCCGCGTGCTCCGCGCGGACCTCGTCACCCAGCTCACGCAGGAGGAGTACGTGACCACGGCCCGGGCGAAGGGCGTGTCGCGGAACGCGGTCACGTGGAAGCACGTGCTGCGCAACTCCGTCTTCCCGCTCATCACGGTGGTGGGCATCAACATGGGCGCGCTGCTGGGCGGTGCGGTGATCGTGGAGACCCTCTTCGCGGTCCCGGGGCTGGGCAAGCTCATGGTCGACGCGATCTACCAGCGGGACTTCATGGTGGTCCAGGGCGCGGTGGTCGTCATCGCCGTCGCATTCGTACTCATCAACTTCGCCGTGGACGTGCTGTACGCGGCGCTCGACCCGAGGATCCGCCATGCGCGCACAGCCCAGTGACAGCTCAGCCGCCCGGACGCGCAGCGCGGGTGCGGCCTCGGGGGAGCAGGACGCGAACAGCGCCGTCGCCGAGGCCGGGTTCGGTTCCGCTCCGGACCTCACCGCGACGGCTCCGGCCGGGGCCGTCCCCGGCACGGCCTCGGGCCCGGCCTCCTCCGCCGGGCCGCGGCGGTTCCGCGGATCCGTGTTCGAGATCGCGGTCCCGGCCGCACTCCTCGCGGTGCTGGTGCTCGCCTGCCTGCTGGCTCCCGTGCTGCCCTTCGTCCCTGATCCGGACCTCGGGGTCTTCAACGGCGGTGACGGCGAGCCCCGGATGGGGCTGTTCTCCGCAGGCCACCTGCTGGGGACCGACGCCCTGGGCAGGGACCTCCTGTCCCGCTCCCTCCACGGAGGTCAGATCTCCATCCTCATCGGCCTCGGCTCCGTGCTCGTGGGCCTGGCGGTGGGCGGCGTGATCGGCATCGTCGCCGGGTACCTGGGCGGCGCCGTCGACGCGGTGCTCATGCGCGTGCTGGACATCTTCCTCGCCTTCCCCTCCCTCGTCCTCGCCCTGGTGGTGGCGACGTACCTGGGCCCCAGCATCCCCAACCTCATCGTCGCGATCGCGTTCTACTCGATCCCCTCCTACGCCCGCATCGCACGGGCCGGGGCGCTGGCGGTGAGGGAGCGGGACTTCATCCTCAGCGCCCGCCTGGCCGGTGCGCGGGCGGGCCACATCCTCGTGCGCCACGTGGTGCCGCGGGTGATCGGCTCCCTGCTCACGTACGGCCTCACCATCTGCGGCATCGCGATCATCACCGAGGCCTCGCTGAGCTTCCTGGGCCTCGGGATCGAACCGCCCACACCCACCTGGGGGAACATGATGGCCGACGGCAAGACGGACCTGTCCTCGGCACCGCAGCTGGTGCTGGTGCCCGGCTTCCTCCTGTTCCTCACTGTCGTCTCGCTCAACCTGCTCGCGGACGGCATACGGCAGCGGATGGACAGCGAAGGGAGCGAGCGATGAGCGTTCTGCACGAGGCCGCCGGGGCCGCCGGGGCCGGAGACGGGCGTGCGGACGGGCATGGGCCCGGCCACCGCAGCAGTGCCCCGGCGGCCGGGAGCGCGCAGGCGGGCGGGCGCACTGACGAGCCGCTGCTCGTGGTCGAAGACCTGCAGGTGGTGTTCGATGGTCCGCGCGGCACCGTCACGGCGGTGGACGACGTCTCCTTCGCCGTGCGGCCGCGGGAGACGCTCGCGGTGGTGGGCGAGTCCGGCTCCGGCAAGTCCGTGACCGCACGGACCGTACTGGGCCTCTCGACCCCGCCGGGACGGATCACGGCGGGCACGATCACGCTGGGCGGCCGCAGCCTCGTGGGCCTCACGGAGGCGGAGTGGGGCGCCGTGCGCGGCTCGCGCATCTCGATGGTGTTCCAGGACCCCATGCGCTCGCTCAACCCCACGATGAAGATCGGGAAGCAGATCGAGGAGGCCCTGCGCCTCCACACGGACCTCGAGGGAGCGGCGCTGCGCGCCCGTGCCGTCGAGATGCTCGGGGCGGTCCGGCTCACGGAGCCCGCCCGGCGCGTGGACGAGTACCCGCACCAGCTCTCCGGCGGCATGCGCCAGCGCGTGATGATCGCCCTGGCGCTGAGCTGCGGACCGGACCTGCTCATCGCGGACGAGCCCACCACCGCGCTGGACGTCACGACGCAGAAGCAGATCCTCGACCTCGTCCAGGACCTGCAGAGCGAGTTCGGCATGGCCCTCATGCTCATCACCCACGACATCGCGCTCGCCTCCAACTACGCGGACACCCTCTGCGTCATGCAGGGCGGACGGGTGGTGGAGAGCGGTCCGGCGAGCCGGGTGCTCTCCGCACCGCAGGAGGAGTACACGCAGCACCTGCTCGACTCCGTGGTGGACATGGACACCGCGCGCACCCGCGAGTCCGCCGAGCACCGTGACGTGCTCCTCTCCGTCGCGGGCCTCGAACAGGAGTTCACGGTGGGCGGTCCCGGCGGCGGGAAGGTCCGGGCGCTGGACGGGGTCTCCTTCGACGTGCTCCGCGGGGAGACCCTGAGCATCGTGGGGGAGAGCGGCAGCGGCAAGTCCACCACCGCCCGCGCCATCCTGCAGGCGCCGGCTCCCACGGCGGGCTCCGTGCGCTTCGAGGACACGGACCTCGCCGGCCTCTCCGGCGCGGCGCTGCGGCGTGCCCGCACCGAGATGCAGATGGTCTTCCAGGATCCCTTCTCCTCCCTCAACCCCGGCTGGAAGGTGCGCGACGTCGTCGCGGAGCCGCTCAGGGTCAACGGCGTGGGCACGGCCCGGGAGAGGACGCGGAAGGTCGAGGAGCTCCTGGAGCTCGTGGGCCTCGACCCCGCCCGGTTCGCGGACCGCACCCCGCGGCAGCTCTCCGGCGGCCAGGCCCAGCGCGTGGGCATCGCCCGTGCGCTGGCGCTCGGCCCCAAGCTGCTCATCTGCGACGAGTCCGTCTCCAGCCTCGACGTCACCATCCAGGCGCAGGTGCTCGAGCTGTTCGAACGGCTGGGCCGGGAGCTGGGCCTCACCTACCTCTTCATCGCCCACGACCTCGCGGTGGTCCGCCACATCAGCGATCGCGTGGGGGTGATGTTCCGCGGGCGGCTCGTGGAGATCGGACCGAGCGAGAGCGTCTGCGCCGCCCCCGTGCACCCCTACACGCGCTCGCTGCTCGAGGCCGTGCCCCGGGTCGTCCGGGACCGGGGGAGCGGGGCCGCGGCGAGCGGGGATGCGCACGGGGCCGCTGTCGGCGCAGATGCGGTCGGCGACGAGGCGTCGGGCGAGGGCGGTGGCGCGCCGTCGGGCGGGAGCCGGGCCGGCCTCGCGCGCGGCGTCCCGGTCTCCGTGCTGCGCGAGGCGCTGCTGCGGGAGGCCGGGGAACCGCTGGGGGCCGACTGCCTCTGGGCACGGGAGGAGTGCGCGCAGGCGCATGCGCCCCTGCACGAGGTGAGCCCCGGGCACTTCGTCGCCTGCCATTCGCGGCGGGCGCGGGACATTCAGACCGGTACGGACGGGAGCGGTGCACGATGACACGCACAGATCGAATCCAAGAGGGAGGCACCGGGACGGACCGCTTCGACTGCGGGCACCCGGAGACCCGGCGGGCACCGAATGGTGCCGTCGCGGCGGCGGAACTGATCGGGGAGAAGCCGCGCTCCAACACGGAGCCCAGGCTCCTCACGGTGGCACCGGGCGTGCACACCTACGTGGGCGGATCCATCGTCAACCGCACCTTCATCGAAGGCGAGGACGGTGTGATCGTCTACGACACCGGCGTGGACCTCTCCGACGGCAGGCGTGCGCTCGCCGCGCTCCGGACCGTCACGGACAAGCCCGTCGCCGCCGTGATCTACAGCCACAACCACTACGCGCACGGCACGCAGGCGTTCCTGGACGAGGCGGCCTCGGATGCGGGCGGTGCAGGCAACACGGGCACCGAGGCGCCGGTGCTGGGCCACCCGCGCGTCAACGAGAACCTCGCCCTGGGCCGCGACGCGATGGACTTCCCGGAAGCGGCACCGGCGCTGGCACGCCGCTTCCGCTTCCAGTTCGCCTCGTACCTGCCGGAGGAGGGGCCGGACGCCCCGGTGGGCGCCACCTATCCCGCGCAGACACCGCGCGGGACGGTGCCCGTGAGCGCGCCCGTCCGGGACGGGGAGGAGCGGACGATCGCGGGTGTCCGCATGCAGTTCTTCACGGAGCACTGGACGGACTCGGACGACACGCTCACCGTCTGGATGCCGGACCTGGGTGTGGCGCTCAACAACTTCCTGTGGCCCACGATCCCCAACTTCTACGCGCTGCGGGGCACCGGCTTCCGGGACCCCCGCTCCTGGCGCGACGGCGTCCTCCAGCTGCGCGACCTCCAGCCGGAGCACCTCCTCAGCACCCACTCCCGGCCCCACTCCGGCCGCGAGCGGATCCGGCGGACGCTGGAGGGCTACGCGGATGCGATCGCCTTCACCTACGACCAGTCCGTCCGCGGGATCCTGGCCGGCATGGGACCGGACGAGCTGCGCCGCTTCGTGCGGCTGCCGGAGCACCTGGCCTCGCAGCGGCACAACCGGGACGGCTACGGGGAGACCCAGTACCAGCCTCCCTACATCTACGAACGGGTGCTGGGCTGGTACGACGGCCGGCCCGAGCACATCAACCCGCCGCCGCGCGCGCTCGCGGGTGCGCGGATCGTGGAGGGGTTCGGCGGCCCGGCGCGCGTGCGGGAGGCCGTGGCGGAGGCCCTGGAACGCGGTGAGGCCTCGTGGGCGGCGACCCTCGCGGGACACCTGGTCGACGCGGATCCGGAGAACCAGTCGCACCGGGACCTCAAGGCCGCGACGCTGCGCGAGCTGGGG
>NZ_JALAHB010000213.1 GCF_022712115.1 Brevibacterium sp.
CGCCGGCTCCTCGGCGGTCGAGGCCGCAGCTGCATCGTCGTCTGCCTCCTCCGGCACCGTGATCTCCGCGAGCGCCTCGAGGAGGGCGACGGCGTCGTCCACGGCGGCGGAGTCCTGGGCGGCGAGGGCTGCGAGCAGCCATTCGAGGACGGTGATCTCCGAATGGAAGCCCACCCGTGTCCGCAGTCCCGGGTCGTCTCCGCCGCGGATGCGCCGGTAGGCGCGGAAGAAGCTCTCGAAGTCCTCCGGGGTGAGGAGCGAGGAGATCGCGGCGAGATCCGCGGCGGGATCCCCCACCCGGAGGCGGCCCAGGCCGCTGATGCCGGTGATCCTGCCGTCCTCGGCCCACAGCGCGTCCGGGCCCAGGTTCGCGTGGACGGGCACCGGGAGGAAGCGCCAGGCGGAGACGTCCTCGAGGGCCTGCTCCCACCGCTGGAGCAGTGCGACGGGGACACGGCCGCTCTCCGCGGCCGTGTCCAGATCGGCGAGCAGCCTCTCGCGCATCTCCGCGGACTCCTCGACGACCAGCCCCGCGTCCGCCAGCGGGCCCGGATCCGCGCTGTGGATGAGCGCGAGCGCCTCCGCGAGGGACTCGACGAGCTCCGGGCGGTCCGTGAACATGTCCGTGGACAGGGGCAGGCCGGGCATGGGCTCCGCGAGCATGAGCGTCTGGCTGGCCTCCGTCCCTAGGAGCGAGCCGGGCACGCTGCGGGAGGCGAGGACCGTCGGGAGCGCGAAGGGCGCCTCGGACAGGAGCGGAGCGAGCACGGCGGCCGCCACCTTCTCCGCCGAGGCGCCGGCCTCGGCCTCCGGCGGCCAGACCGCTGCGATCAGCGTGCGGTCCCCGTCGGTCAGGAGCACGCGCCTGGCGTCCGCGGGGGGCAGATCCGTCCAGGCGTGCGGGGAGAAGCCGTCGAGCATCGAGGCGGCGACGGCGGCGATCCTCAGTCCGGTAGTGTCCACGCCCCCAAACTACCTGCTGTGCCGTCCGCGGTGCGGCGCTGACCGGGGCGTGTCCCCGGGTGGGCCCGCGGATCCCGCCGGGCGACCGGCAGCGTGACGATCACCGGGACGTGTCCGCGCCCTTCGATAGGCTGAGCCCCATGAAGGAACTCCCGCTCCTGCCCCCAGCCAGCCTCTCCCGGACCGCTGTGGACCGGTCCCATCTCCACCGGGCCGAGGGCACGGATGCGCTCTGGCGGTCCGGACGTGCGCGCGGCGTGCTCGCCCATCGCGGCGGACTGCTGGTGGCCCGGGGCGGCCTCCACCTCGTCGACCGCGACAGCGTGCCGGAGGACTCCCTGCTCCTCTACCTGGGCATGGACGAGGCGGGCACCCACTTCATCGGCGCCTCTCTCACGGACGAGGGCCGTGCGGCCGTGGACGCCCGCCTCGCGCAGGAGGAGACGCGGGACCCCGAGGACCTCCTCACGGATCCGGTGGGCGGCCTCCATTCCACCCGGCCGGTGTGGATCGGACTGCGCGAGCTCGGCACCCGGCTCGACGACCGGGACGTGGCGCTGGCGACCTCCCTCGTCGCCGTGGGCAACTGGCACGCCACGCACACCCACTCCCCGCGCACCGGCGCACCCACCCGGCCCGTGCTCGCGGGCTGGGTGAGGGAGGATCCGGAGGCGGGCACGGAGCACTTCCCCCGGACGGATCCGGCGGTCATCATGGCCGTCGTGCACACCTCCGAGGACGGGACCGAACGACTGCTCCTGGGCTCCAACGCGATGTGGCCCCGTGACCGCTTCTCCCTCCTCGCCGGCTTCGTGGAGCCGGGGGAGACGCTCGAGTCCGCCGTCGTCCGGGAGGTCGAGGAGGAGGCCGGGCTGCGCGTGCACAGCCCCCGCTACGTGGGCTCCCAGCCGTGGCCGTTCCCGGCCTCCCTCATGCTGGGGTTCACCGCGGAGGCGGACACGCTGGAGGTCGTCTCCGACGAGGACGAGATCACCCAGCTGCGCTGGTTCACCCGTGAGGAGCTCGTCTCCGCACTGGCCGAGGGCACGGTGGCGGTGCCGGACTCCGTCTCCATCGCCGGGCAGATCATCGCGGCCTGGGCGGGCAGCCTGGACCCGGAGACCACCGGCTGGTCCGCACAGGGATGACGGGCACGCACCCACTGCTGGAGGGGCTGGACCCGGAACAGCGGCTGGTCGCAGAGCATCTGCGGGGGCCGCTCGTGGTGCTGGCGGGAGCGGGCACGGGCAAGACCCGCGCGATGACGCACCGGATCGCCTACGGGGCCGCCACGGGCGCGCTGGACCCTCGCCACGTCCTCGCCCTCACCTTCACCACCAAAGCGGCGGGGGAGATGCGCTCCCGTCTGCGCGCCCTGGGAGCGGGCACCGTCCAGGCGCGCACGTTCCACTCCGCGGCGCTGCGGCAGCTGCGGTACTTCTGGCCCCAGTTCGCGGAGGGCCCGTTCCCGGAGCTCATCGCGCAGAAGGCGCCCCTGGTGTCCCGCGCCGTGCAGTCCGTGGGCATCTCCCCGGAGCGTGAGACCGTCCGCGACGTCGCCGCGGAGATCGAGTACGCGGCGGTGTCCCTGCTGGGCGCGGAGGAGTACGCGGAGCGCGCGCAGCGCCGGAGCCTCCCGGAGGGCGTCGATCCGGACGCCATGGTGCGGGTGCTGGAGCGCTACGGGGAGATCAAGACGGAGCGGCGGGTCCTCGACTTCGAGGACGTGCTGCTCGTGCTCACCGGCGTGCTCGGAAGCCGCGAGGACATCGCCGCGGAGGTCCACGGCCAGTACCGGCACTTCGTCGTCGACGAGTTCCAGGACGTCTCGCCCCTGCAGTACGACCTGCTCATGCGCTGGCTGGGCCGCCGGGACTCGCTGTGCGTGGTGGGGGATCCCGCACAGACCATCTACACGTTCGCGGGAGCCTCCGACCGGTACCTGCGCCGTCTCCCCGTCGACTTCCCCGAGGCGCAGGAGATCCGGCTGGTCCGCAACTACCGCTCCGCGGAGCCGATCATCGGGGTCGCCAATGCGGTGCTCGCCCGCACCGCACGCTCGCCCATCCGGCTGCGCGGCACGGACCGCACCGGTCCCGCGCCCGCCTTCACCGAGTACGCGGACGATGCGGCCGAGGCGGAGGCGGTGGCCGCCCGCATCGCGGCGGAGATCGGCGGCGGACGCCGGGCGGGCGACATCGCCGTGCTGTTCCGGACCAACTCGCAGAGCCGCCTGTTCGAGGAGGCGCTGAGCGCGCGCGGCGTGCCGTACGTGCTGCGCGGAGGGGAGCGCTTCTTCGCGCGGCGTGAGGTCAAGGAGGCGATCGCGATCATGCGCGCGGCCTCGGGACGGGGCGGCACGGACCCGCTCGATGCGCAGGTGCGGGCGATCCTCTCCTCCATCGGCTGGACCCCTGCGGCGCCCGGCGCCCAGGGAGCGGTGCGCGAGCGCTGGGAATCGCTCACGGCACTCGTGAATCTGGCACAGGACACCCAGGAGAAGTCCGCCCTGCCGGTGCCCCTGACGGCGTTCATCGCTGAGCTCGACGATCGTGCGGAGCACCAGTTCGCCCCCACCGTCGACGGCGTCACGCTCGCCTCTGTCCACGCCGCCAAGGGCCTGGAGTGGGAGAGCGTGCACCTCGTGGGGGTCTCGGAGGGGCTCATGCCCATCGGGTACGCGGAGACCGCGGACGACATCGACGAGGAGCGCAGGCTCTTCTACGTGGCGGTGACCCGTGCGCGCACCGCTCTTTCCCTGAGCTGGTCGAAGGGCCGTCGCGGCGGGAGCGGACGGAGGCCCTCCCGGTTCGTCTCGGAGATCCAGGCGGAACGGCGGACGACCGCGGCGGCGCCGGCGGGGCCGCGCAGTCCCGCCCCTGCGCCGGTGAAGTGCCGCGTGTGCGCCCGGCTGCTTACCACGCGGGCGGAGAGGAACCGCGGCCGCTGCGCCGAATGCCCGGCGGAGGTCGACGACGCGGTGCTCGAGGCGGTGATCCACTGGCGCTCCGCGAAGGCGGAGGAGAGCCGCCTGCCGGTCTTCCTCGTGCTCTCGATGCCCACTGTGCGTGAGATCGCGGAGAAGCGACCGGAGGGTCTCGACGAACTGGGCCGGGTGAACGGGATCGGGCCGCTCAAGCTGGAGCAGTACGGTGCAGAGCTGCTGGAGCTGGTGCGGGCGCACCGCTCGGGCTGAGTGGGATGCGGCAGTCGCACTCGGGGTGGAACCGCCCCGGCCGCCGTGAGACCGCGCCCTCGCGGCCGTCCACGGTGACGATCTCCCCGAACCCGGTGCCGTGCACGCGCATGCCGCGCAGCAGGCGGGCGGTCTCGAGGCAGGCGGCCTCGAGCAGCAGCGGATCCACGAGTGCCTGCCCGGATCGCCTGGACAGCTGCGTCCAGGCCTCGAACCAGTCGGGGTCGCCGTCCCGGTCCGAGAGCACCGCGCACACCGCGCACGGTCCCGTGCCGGGGAGCACCGGTACGATCTCTGCGCGCCGGTCGCCGATCCGCACGGACAGGTGCGGAGCGTCCTCGGCGAAGAGGGCAGACGCCTGCGCGATGTCGTGGGTGTGGCGGTTCATGAGCACCGTGAGCGCGTCGCGGCCGCCGGCGCGGACTGCTGCTGCGGCGGTCTCGTGCGCCGTGGCGGAGAAGCCGGCCGCGGTGAGCGTGCGCAGCTGCGTCTCCCGGTCGCTGCCCAGCACGTGGACCGGCACGGCGGCGATGCGTCCGGCGACGGCGGAGGCCTCGAGCCCGTGGAGCGCGGAATAGGATTCGGCGAACCCGCGGGGCATGCCGCTGTGCCCTGCCGGGCTCTCCGGTTCGAGGAGATCGGCCTCGCGCAGCAGCCCCAGCAGGGAGGCGGTTCGTGCGTCGTCACCGCCGCCGAGCGAGCCGGCCGCGAAGAGGTCCGCCTCGCTGCAGCCTCGGCAGAGGACGTCGAGCAGAGCCAGATCGTCCTCGGTGAGCCCGTCGAGCAGGACGGGCTCGTCCACCCCGAACTGGACGGCGGCCCCGTTCCTCCTCACCAGCGGCACGCTTCTCCGGAACTGCAGCATCGCCCTGCCTCCTGTGCGCGGAGCACCAGGCTACCGGCGGCGGGGGGAGCCGCGGAAGGGCGTGCGGGAGGGTGTGGACAACCTGAGGATACACAAACGGCCGGAAGACGTGCAGCCTGGCTTCCGCTCGAGGCGGATGCGCTGCCGACCACGTCTTCCGGTCGTGTGTCCCCCAGCCGCGCGCGGTGCTCGTGGGCCTTCCCCTAGCCCACGAACCCGGGTTTTCCAGGGGTACGAGTCACTAACCTAGAAGCCTCCGGTCACCGCGTCAATGCGGGTATTCACAGTTGCGGCTTCCGGGCTGTGGATAAGGTGTTGACGACCTGGGTCCGCATGTGGACGGAGGTGTGGACCGAGCCCGCCGGCGGCAGGTCCCGACCGCGCCGATACGGGGATCTCGCTGTGGAAGGTTCCCGCCCACAGATTTGCGTGAGGAAATCTTCGTCTCATTCCGCCAGCCGGAGCCGTCCGAGGCTCGGCTCAGTGCGAGCGCCGTGTCCGCGCGGCACGGTACCGTCAGTGCCCATGGACTCCACTCAGGTGCGCACGGCGCTGGCAGACGGGCGGATCCGCGTCCGCCGCTCCGCCCGGCGCAGGAAGACGATCGCCGTGAGCCGGGAGGGGGAGAACTGGCTGCTGGCCGTGCCGCAGCGGTTCGACCCGGAGCGGAACGCGCATCGCGTCGGCGAGCTCATCGCGCGTGCGGAGCGGAAGTCGCAGGCGCCCCCGCGCAGCGACGAAGAGCTCCTGCGCCGGGCGGAGGAGCTGAATGCGCGCTACTTCGACGACGGGATCGCTCCCGCCGGGGTGCGCTGGGTGGGCAACCAGCGGTCCCGCTTCGCCTCGACGACGAGTTCGAGCCGGACGATCCGCGTCTCCGCGCGCCTGCGCTTCGTGCCGGACTGGGTGCTGGACTCCGTGCTCGTCCACGAGCTCGCGCACCTGCGGCAGCCCAACCACTCGGCGGCCTTCAGAGCGCTGACCGCCCGCTATCCGCACACGGAGCGGGCGGAGGGCTTCCTCGAGGGCTTCAGCGCAGGCGTGAGCGCCGTGGAGGCGGAGC
>NZ_JALAHB010000214.1 GCF_022712115.1 Brevibacterium sp.
CTGCACGCGTTCGGTGCCCTTCCCCTAGGGGCGGTGGAGACGGAGCGTGGTCGCCGGGAGCTCACGGGCCTCCGCGGACACGGTGACCGTCCCGGCCTCCAGGTCCGTGAGTTCCCCGACCGTGGGCGCGTCCCCCGGGGTGAGATGCGTGTCAGCGGGGGCGGCGCCCTCCGTGTCGAGGTCCACCCTGTGACCGCTGAGATGCTCCCCTGCCGCGCTGAGCAGGGAGACCGTTGCCGTGCCGGTGGACTCCCCGCCCTCCGGCAGCCCGATCTCCACTGTCAGGGTGTACGGGCCCGCGGCCGCCGCGGCCTCCTTCTCGATGCTGCGGTAGGAGTCGGCGGCACCGCGGAAGTCGCTGCCCAGCTCACGCGGATGACGCGGGGAGATCGCATGGCGGTGCGGGATCTCGGCGTCGAACTTCACCAGTGCGGAGAGCGCCGCCTGGACGTCCGGGGAGTCGGAGGTGTGATGCTCCGAGACCGCCCAGGCCGTCTCCGGAGAGGTGAGCACCGCCGCCGGTGCCGCTGTGGGGAAGTGCTCGGGCCGCGGAGTGCGGAGGCCGGCGTCGACGCAGTAGGCGAAGCCGCCGGGGAAGGTCCGGTACGCGCCGTACCAGGTCTTCCCCTCCTTCGTCTCGTGCCACATGCCCGGGCCCAGGACGGACGCCGCACCTGTCAGCCGAGGTGCGGACTCCTCCGAGGCCGTGAGCGCAGACGACAGGATCGGGCCGTCGGCACCCGCCGAGACCGGACCCCCGCGCTCGGACCCTGCAGCGGCGCTCGCGCCGGCCTCGGTCCCCGTCGCCCCGGACGACTTCGCAGACGACGCTTCGACGGCCGGGCCCGCGGCAGCGGCCTGAGCGGCAGCCGCCTGTGCTGTTCCCAGGGGAGCGGCACCCAGCAGCGCCAGGGCCGCCAGTGCGCTCACGGCGGTGCGGGTGCCGGCCCCGGTCTCCCGCGGGAGGCGGCGGTGGGCGGATCTCTGTGTGCGCTCGGCGGCGCTGCTCTGTGCGGTCATGCGGCCATTCCAGTGCGGGACGGTCGCCGCAGGAACCCCTCTGCGCTTCCTGTGGATGGCGGCCTCGGCGTCCACAGGATCAGGTGCGCAGAGTGAGTGTTCCGGGAGTGCCGGTTGTGACCGCGGGTGCGCATCTCCGGCATTGTGCGCGGCACCTGCGTTTTCACCTCAGGGGAGGGGCAGGAGTAGAGTCGAAGCGTTGTGCGCAGCGCCGGTGAGGCTGCGCGCCAGGTGCGATATCCACAGATCGCGAACGCGACGAACAGACGAGGTTTCGATGACGTACACCAAGGAGAACGCCGACGTAGTGCTGATCGGCGGCGGCATCATGAGCGCGACCCTGGGCTCGCTGCTCGTCGATCTGCAGCCGGACTGGGACATCCGTGTCTACGAGAAGCTCGACTACGTCGCCCGCGAGAGCTCGCAGGCGTGGAACAACGCAGGCACCGGCCACGCAGCGCTCTGTGAGCTCAACTACTCGCCGGAAGACGCGAACGGCGACATCGACATCACTAAGGCTGTGAACATCAACGAGCAGTTCCACCAGTCGCGCCAGTACTGGTCGTTCCTCGTGAAGGAGGGCGTCCTCGACGACCCCACGACCTTCATCAACCAGGTTCCCCACATCTCCTACGGTCGCGGCGAGAAGGGGAAGCGGTACATCCGCAATCGCTACGAGACCATGGTGAAGAACCCGCTCTTCGCGGACATGGAGTACACGGACGACCAGGCGACGCAGGCCGAATGGCTGCCGCTCATGTTCGAGAACCGCGGACCGGGCCAGGTCAACGCCGTGTCCAAGGTGGAGAAGGGCACGGACGTGGACTTCGGTTCGCTCAGCCGCCAGCTCCTCACGCACATGGACAGCAAGGGCGTGCAGGTCCGCACCGGCCACACCGTCACGGACCTCGAGCGCTCCGCGGACGGCTGGAAGGTCACCGTCAAGGACCTCCAGTCGCACGAGACCTTCGAGGTCAACGCCCGCTTCGTGTTCATCGGCGCCGGCGGCGGTGCCCTGCAGCTCCTGCAGAAGTCCGGGATCGCGGAGGGACGCGGCTACGGCGGCTTCCCCATCTCCGGCATGTTCCTCAAGACGAGCGACCCGGACCTCGTGGCACGCCACCACGCCAAGGTCTACGGCCAGGCCGCCGTGGGCGCGCCGCCCATGTCCGTGCCCCACCTGGACACGCGCGTGATCGACGGCAACCAGCACCTCCTGTTCGGTCCCTATGCGGGCTTCTCGCCCAAGTTCCTCAAGCAGGGCAGGTTCACGGACCTGCCGTTCAGCGTGCGCGGCAGCAACCTGCCCACCATGCTCAACGTCGCCAAGGACAACTTCGACCTCGTCACCTACCTGCTGGGCGAGCTCGCGGCGACGAAGAAGCAGCGCTTCGCCGCGCTCGAGGACTTCACTCCCGAGGTCGACCCCTCCAAGTGGGAGCTCATCACCGCCGGCCAGCGCGTGCAGACGATGAAGAAGGACGGGAACAAGGGCGGCGTGCTCGCCTTCGGCACCGAGGTCGTCTCCGCCGCCGACGGCTCCATCGCAGCGCTGCTGGGCGCTTCCCCGGGCGCCTCCACCGCCGTGCCGATCATGCTGGGCCTCCTGCAGCGCTGCTTCCCGCAGCAGTACACCGGCTGGGAGTCCCGGCTCAAGGACATGGTCCCCTCGCTGGGCCGCAAGCTCCATGAGGATCCGGCCCTGCTCAAGGAGATCTCCGAGTACACGGCAGGCACCCTCCAGATCGGCTGATCCGCGGTCTCACCGCGTATGTCGTGCGGCTTCACCGCGTGCGGTGCGCTGCACCGGTCCTCCGCCCCCGTGAGCGTCGTGCTCACGGGGGCGTCGCCGTCCTCGGGCGGGAAGGCGGCACCGTACGCGGCGGCCGGTGATGCGGCGGAGCTCCGCTGGGGCAGGGAATGATGCAGGACTGTCACGGAGTTCAGGGCGAGCGGAGAGGCGGCTTCCGTAGACTGGTGCGCGGATGACCAGCCGGTGGGCGGATCCGGCGCGGAGCGCCCGTCCACCGCCGGCCGGCAGAGACCGCAGCTGCCTCCGGCAGCCCCGCACACACCCAGAGGACCCCAGATGAGTCACGGGCAGCACGACCCGCGCACGCCGAGGCCGCACCCCCAGGGCCCCGGCCGTCCCGCTCCCGGCGTTGCGCCCTCGGGCGGGCCCGGATACGGCCAGCCGCCCTACGCCCGGCCCGGCCCGGGAGCGCCCGTGGGCCCCGGAGCGCCTGTGGATCACCGGGCCCCGGGTCCGTACGCAGCTGCACAGCCCGGATACGGAGCACCTGCCGGCGCTCACCCCGGCCTCGGCCACGGGGCGCCGGCCGGAGGTGTCCAGGCCGCAGGTATGCACCCTGGCGGTATGCCGCCCGGCGGCATGCACCCCCGGCCCGTGCGGGCACCCGTCACGGCGGCGCAGGGCGCGTGGACGCAGCACTTCGCAGTGCGGCAGACCAGCCGCGACCCCAAGCAGACGCAGAACCTCGTCCTGCTGATCGTGGGGATCGGCGGGCTGGTGGTGCTGGGACTGGGCATGCTGCTCATCCTGCTGTTCGCGTCGTTCCAGTTCAACGGCGTGGGCGTGCTCATCGTCCTCCTCTCCGGCATCCCCCTGCTGGGGATCGTCGCGACCGTGCTCCTGTTCGACAGGTGGAAACCGCAGCCGCTCGTCCTGCTGGCACTGTGCGTGCTGTGGGGCGGCGTGGCCTCCGTGGTGCTCACCTTCGCCTTCCAGATCCCCACCATCTACGCCGCCGGCGCGGTGGGCATCGACCTCAGCGGCGACGTCGTGGGCGCGGTCGTGATGGCACCGATCTTCGAGGAGACCGCCAAGACGGTCTTCCTCGTCGCCATCGTCCTGCTGGCCCGCCGGCACTTCGAGGGCCCGCTGGACGGCATGATGTACGGCTCGCTCGTGGGTGCGGGCTTCGCCTTCACGGAGAACCTCCTCTACCTGGGCGGCGCGTACGCGGAGGCTCAGACGGGCGGCCTCATCGCGACCTTCGTGGTCCGCTGCGTGATGAGCCCGCTGCTGCACTCCAGCTTCTCCGCGCTCGCGGGCCTCTCGATCGGCTTCGCCGCCCGCCGGGGCACCTGGTGGATGACCGCGCTCATGTGGATCCCGGGCCTCATCTGCGGCATGATCCTGCACGGCATCTGGAACGGCACCTCGACGGTGCTGGGTTCGGGCCTCGGCGGCCTCGCGGTGATGCTCGGCCTCTCCGTCGTCATCGCGGGCGGCTGGTGGACCACCATGGTGGTGCTCTGGCACCGGGAGACCACGACCACCCGCGAGTCCCTGCAGCGCTACGCGGGCGCGGGCTGGCTCACGCAGGAGGAGGCGCAGATGCTCGGCACCTGGCGCGGTCGCCGTGACGGCAGGCGCTGGGCGCGTCCGGGACCGGCGCGGATGCACATGAAGCAGATGATCCGCATCGCGGCGACGCTGCCGGCCGTGCGCGCCCGTGTGGAGGCCAACGTGGGCGGTGACGCGGAGAGGGAGTACGAGGTGTACCTCCTCAAACAGCTCACGATCCACCGCAACGGCATGCTCGCCGCGATGGGGCTCGCCGTCCGGTGACGGTCTTCGACATCGCGCTGCTGGTTTTCGCCGCGCTCATCGCCGCCGCGGGCTGGGCCGCGGGGCTGCTGGCGGGCGCGAGCACGCTGGTGGGCTTCGTGGTGGGTGCCGTCGTCGGCAGGCTCACCGGGCCGGCGCTGGCGGACCTCGTCACGGAGCACGGCCTGATGTCGGCGGACACCTCGGGCAGCCTGGTCCTGGGGCTGCCCGTGGTGCTGGGCTTCCTCGCGGCCGGGATCGGCGGATGGGTGGGGACGCTTCTGCGCGAGTCCATCCGCGGCAGGGTGGGGCGCGGTGCCGACGCCGTGGGAGGCGCCCTCACCTTCGTCCTCGCCTTCGCCCTCGTCGTGTGGATGGGCGCCGGGCTGGCTCGCACCACGCCGCTGCTGTCCGTGAATCGCGCGGTCGCGGAGTCCGCCGTCGTCAGCGCGCTGGACCGGACCATGCCGGTGACGTCCGCCGAGGCCCTGGGCGCCCTCTCCGACGTCCTCGCCGCCAACGGCTTCCCACAGGTGTTCTCCGGTCAGCCGGAGCAGATCCGCACGGCCGGGGAGCCGGACCCGGCGATGATCGAGGTGGGCCGGGAGGCCGAGGAGCAGACGGTGCGCGTGACGACCACGGCGACGCAGTGCCCGGCGCCGCAGTCGGGCAGCGGGTGGGCGCTCGGCGAGGAGCTCGTGGTGACGAATGCCCACGTGGTCGCCGGCTCCACGGACCGGATCGTCCAGATCGCCGGCCGCGGTGCGCCCTACCGCGCGGAGGTGGTGGTCTTCGACGAGCGGCGTGACATCGCCGTCCTGCGGGTGCCCGGCCTGGGCGCGGAGCCCCTGGACCTCGGAGAGCCGCTGCAGGCGGACTCCGATGCCGTGCTCGTGGGTTTCCCGGAGAACGGTCCCTTCACCATCTCTCCGGCGCGGGTGAGGGAGCCGCTGCGGGCCCGCGGCCTCGACATCTACGACGAGGAGGACGTGGTCCGCGAGGTCTACGCGCTCCGCGCGGTGGTGCGTCACGGCAACTCCGGCGGCCCGCTGCTGGACGCGGACGGGCGGGTCGTGGGCATGGTCTTCGCCAAGTCCGCGGCCGACGACGAGACCGGATACGCCCTCACCCTCGTGGAGATGGAGTCCGCGCTGGCCGAGGGCAGGAGCGCAGCGGGAGCGGACGGCGCGGGAGAAGCGGAGGCCGAGGCCGTCTCGGCCGGGTCCTGCGCCTCCGGCTGAGGCATGCGCTGCGGGGTGGCGTGAGTTGCGGGCTGCGGCCCTGTATATGGCCGGCGCGCGCCGTGCGTAGGCGCGCCGTGCCGCTGCATCCCATGCGCACACCCGCTTCTTCGCGTGGACGCCCGCTTCTTCGCGGAGAGAAGCGGGCGTCCGCGCGACCAAGCGGGTGCCGACGTTGTGAGAAGCGGGCGTCCGGACGATGAAGCGGCGTCAGAAGTCGTAGGAGGCGAGGATCGCGCGGTGGTCGCTCGTACCGCGGCCCAGCACCTCGTCGCCCACGGGGTCGAGGCCTCTGCTGAGGACGTGGTCCAGGCGGGTGACGGGGAAGACCCCCGGCCAGGTGAAGCCGAACCCGCCGCCCACGGCCTCGCGGGAGTCCTCGAGGTCCTCGCCGATGGTGCTGAAGTTCCTGTCCGAGGCGGCGGTGTTGAGATCGCCGGCGACGATCACGCGTTCGGCGGGGTCGCTGCTCACGGCGTCGGCGAGCTTGCCGAGCGCGATGTTGCGCGCGGACTCCATGCCCGGCCGCACGGACGGGATATGGACGACGTAGACGCGCACATCGCCGGAGTCTGTGTGGACGGTGGTCCGGATCGCCCGGGGCCAGGAGACGCCGATGTCCACCTCCTCCGGCTGGGACATGGGCCACTTGGACCAGACGCCGAGGGAGTCCACGACCGCGCCGTGGGTGAAGTGCCCCTCCATCTGGTCCTCGATGATCTGCCCGGAGAGCGAGGCGATCTCCTGGACCGCGACGATGTCGGGGTCCTCGTCGATGATGCTCAGCGCGGTGGCGGACGGCTGCGGGAGCTTGGCGCCCACGTTCTGCGTCGCGAGGGTGAGGTCCGGGTCCTCCGGGGCGGAGGCCGGCCGGAGGTAGGGCCAGAACATCGAGGCCCACACCACGGCGGGGACCACTACTCCCGCGATGGACAGCAGGGAGAGGCGGAAGAGTGCGACGAGCAGGAGCAGCGCGACGAGGATCCAGGTCCACGGCAGCATCGTCTCCACGATGAGGGCGATCCCCGAGGTGGTGGGGAGGAGCGAGTGCATCGCGAGGAGTGCGGCGAGGACTATGCCGAAGGTGAGGACGAGGATTCCCCGTGTGGGGGAGCGGCGTGTGGCTGACATCGCCGATGAGTCTATGCCGCGCATCTGGGGCGATGCTGGGCGGCGGCGGACGCGGTCCTGTGAGCCCGGAGCCGCAGGTGCGGGCTCGCTGGGAGCGGGCTCCCTCAGCGGCTGGCGCGCGCCTGCCACACGGCGACGTCCGGGTGCTCGTCGTAGCGGTACCCCGCGCCCCGCATCGTGCGGATGATCGAGGAGTGATCGCCCAGCCGCCTGCGCAGACGGCGGATGTGCACGTCGACCGTGCGGGCGTCCGGACGCTCGCCGTCCGTGCCCCAGAGTGCGTCGATGAGGTCCTCGCGGGTGAGCGTCACTCCGGAGTGCGAGACGAGGGTGGCGAGGAGATCGAACTCCTTGGTGGTCACCGGCACCTGCGAGCCGCGGAGGTGGACCTCGCGGCGCGGGATGTCGATGCTCAGCGGAGCGTCCGCGGCGGGGTAGCCGTACTGCTGGCCGGGAACTCCGTGTTGCTCGGTGGGAGCGAAGCCGGTGTCCGTTCCGGCGGCCCCGCCGAGGTGTCCGCCGGCTGCGTGCGGGGACGGTGCTGCGGCGGAGGCCGGGCGGCGCTGGTGCGGTGCGGAGGAGAGCGGGGTGCGGCCGGCCTCGGCGGCACCGCTCTGCCGGGCGTCCTCCAGCTGCTCCCGGGTGACGGGCGGTGCGACCCTGCTGGGGATGCGCTGGCGGACGGGGCCGTGCAGGCCGGCGGGGGACCCGGTGGCGGCCTGCGAGCCGACGGCCACGGCGCGTACGGCATCGATGTCGCTGCCGAGCCCCTCCGGTGCCAGCGCGATGATGGCCTGCGTCTCCGCCGCGCTGGAGAGGCTGCTCACCTGGTCCTTGAGCGCCTGCGCGATCGCCGCGAGGTTGGTGCCCTCCGCTGCCGCCTTCGCCTCGTCGAGGCCCACGTAGAGCACGATGCCGCGGGCCGCGCGGGGGCCTGCGTGGACGCCGGCGGGGCCGTAGGTGCGCGGCGCGGACTGCGGGTCGACGGGTGTCAAACGGGCTCCGGTTCGGCGTGCGGCGCGGGCGCTGCGGGGGTGGATCGCCTCGGGCTGAGGTGCGGCTGCGGTCATGGTCTCTCCTCCTGTGGTGCGCGGGGCCTGCAGGGCCGGGCGCAGATGCCGGAACGGCGGCGGGGTGCTGTGGGGATCCGTTCGCGGCGGTACAGCAGTGTCAGTGGCTGCCGCGAACGCATGGCATGAGCTGTGTGCGACAGGACTGTGTGCAACAGCTCTCCCTGCGTGAGGAGAGGTACGTCATGTTCGTCATTCTTCTTAACCGGGAGACCTCTTGCCAAGTCTCCGTGAAGAACAATGACGAAATATTACGCAGTGTGACGCGGTGGTTCAGACGATGCCGTAGAGCCTGTCGCCCGCGTCGCCCAGGCCGGGCACGATATAGCCGTTCGCGTCGAGGCGCTCGTCCAGGGCGGCGGTGTGGACCGTGACCTCGGCGATCCCCTCGTACTTGGTGCTGATGGCCTCGACGCCCTCCGGTGCGCTCACCAGGCAGATCGCGGTGACCTCGGAGACCCCGCGCTCCAGCAGGAAGTCGATCGCCATCGCCAGGGTGCCGCCGGTGGCCAGCATGGGGTCGACCACGAACACCTGCCGGCCGGTGAGATCCGCCGGCAGACGCTCTGCGTAGGCGTCGACCTCGAGGCTCTCCTCGTCGCGGACCATCCCGAGGAAGCCCACCTCGGCGGTCGGGAGGATCTTGAGCATCCCTTCGAGCATGCCCAGCCCCGCACGGAGGATCGGGACCACCAGCGGCCGGGGTGAGGCGAGCACGGTGCCCGAGGCCTCGGCGACGGGGGTGGTGACGGTCGTCGAGGTGGTGCGGATGTTCCTGGTCGCCTCGTAGGCGAGCAGGGTGACGAGTTCGTCCGCGAGGGTGCGGAAGCGGGAGGAGTCCGTGCTCCGGTCGCGGAGGACCGTGAGCTTGTGGGCGATGAGCGGGTGGTCTGCGATGTGGAGGTCCATGATCCTGGAATCTACCGGAGCACGGGCTTCCGGGGAGTGCGCCGGGCGGTGCCGCGGCACATAATGGACGCATGGCTTACTTCACTGCAGTGCTCGCCCGCACGGACGACGGCTACCGTCCGCTCGACCTCCAGCTCGAGGACGTGGCCGACCTGTCCGACCTCACCGACCTGGTCGACGGTGCCGGCGACGGTTCCGCGGAGGGCTCCGCGCTCGCCGTCGTCGAGCACGAGGACGAGTGGTTCGCGTTCATCCGGATCGAGAACGGCGATGCGGTGGTGTTCGTCTCCGACATCGAGGCGGCCGGTGAGAGCCCCTACGCGGAGCTGTTCGCTGACTACCTCGACTCCCGTGCGGACGAGTACGAGGACGAAGAGGTGGAGCTGGACGACGAGGACGACTCCGAGGCCGCTGAGGACGACGAGGACGAGGACGACGATCCGCAGATGCTCGAGTTCGAGCAGGCGCCCGAGTGGGGCGGCGACCCGGACCTCTTCGCCGCTGACGGCGTGGGCTCCGCCGAGCTGCTGGAGCAGCTCGGCCTGCATTCCTCCGACCCCGCCCGCGTCGTGGCGCACGTGGGTGAGAAGGCGGGCTTCGCCGAGGTCCTGGAAGCTGCTCGCTGACCGCGGGCACGTACGAGGAAGCGGTGGACTGAGCGTTCGTATGGGTGTGGAGGCGTCGTCGGGGCTGGCTGTGCGTCCTGAGCACGAGGCGTGGATGCGCATGGCGCTCGCGGTGGCCGGGAGCGCGCAGGAGTCCGGCGACATCCCCGTGGGGGCGGTGGTCGTCGGTGCGGACGGCACTGTGCTGGGCCTCGGGCACAACATCCGCGAGGCCGTCCATGACCCCACCGGGCACGCCGAGGTGGTGGCTCTGCGTGCGGCCGCGCAGACGGTGGGCCGGTGGCGGCTGGAGGACGCGATCCTCGTCGTCACGCTGGAACCGTGTGCCATGTGCGCCGGTGCGGCCGTCGCGGCGCGGGTGGGCGGCATCGTGTTCGGTGCCTGGGACGAGAAGGCCGGTGCCTGCGGGTCCGTCTGGGATCTGCCGCGGGACCGCGCGGCTCTCCACAGGCCCGAGGTCTACGCCGGTGTGCTCGCCGAGGACTGTGCGCAGCTGCTCACGGACTTCTTCGCCGCGCATCGCGGATGACGCTCGTCACACTGCGTCCCTCCGAGTTGGGCGCGCGGGGAGGGGTGTGTAAACTCTTTTCTCGGTAGCGTGTCCGAGCGGCCGAAGGTGCAACACTCGAAATGTTGTGTACGGTAACCCCGTACCGTGGGTTCAAATCCCACCGCTACCGCCATTGAAAACCCCCGGTGACACCGGGGGTTTTCGTCGTTTGACGGGCTGCCGTGGCGTGTGTCCGTACGAATGGCGGAACAGACATGAAGCGGCACGGGATCGTTCCCGTCTGCTGATTCGCCGCTTTCGTGCCGTTTCGGCGGCGAGTCAGCAGACGGGAACGTCCAGAGCGCCGGCTCGGGTCTGTTCGCCGCAGCGCCTCCAGGTCTCGCCTGGAGGACCGCCGCCGGCGCACGGCGGGCATCGTGAAACAGTGAGAGGGAACCGCATCCCCGAAGGGAAGAAGGTCCCATGCCCCTCCCGCATGACTACGTCGACCATCTCCTCGCGGTCTACGCCGCGGACCAGGCGAACGTCGCCCACCTCCTCTGCGATCGCCACGACCCGGAAGCCGTCGCCTTCACATTCGTCGACGACGAGCTCAATGCCTCGCCCATGACCTACGGCGAGCTGCGCGAGCGATCGTCGCGGCTGGCCACCTCGCTCGCGGCGCGGGGCATCGGCCTCGGCGACTGCGTGGGCGTGCTGCTGAGCAAGCGTCCGGAGCTGCCGGTCACGCTGCTCGCGCTCGCCCGCCTCGGTGCCGTCTACGTGCCCCTCTTCACCGCGTTCGCCACGGGCGCCGTGGAGATGCGCATGAGCGCGGCGAAGGCCAAGCTGGTCGTCACGGAGCCGAGTCAGCGGGAGAAGGTGGATCCGCTGGAGTGGCTGCCGCAGCTCGTCACGGGAGACGAGTTCGCCGCGGCCGAGGCCGCAGAGCCCCTCGCAGAACCCGTCGCAGTGGGTCCGGACGCACCTTTCCTCCAGCTCTACACCTCGGGCACCACGGGAAAGCCCAAGGGCGTTCCGGTGCCCGTGCGGGCGCTCGCCGCCTTCCACGCCTACCATGAGATCAGCCTCGATCACCGGGCCGACGACGTCTTCTGGAACGGTGCCGATCCCGGCTGGGCCTACGGCCTCTACTACGGCATCGTGGGCCCGCTGGCGCTGGGGCGGTCCAACATCCTCCACTCGGCGCAGTTCTCTCCCGAGTCCACCTTCCGCCTCATGGAGCGGTTCGGCGTGACGAGCTTCGCCTCGGCGCCCACGGTCTACCGCGCGCTGTCCAAGTCCGGGCTGGAGACGACCGCGCGGCTGCGGGCGGCCTCGTCCGCGGGCGAACCCCTCACCGCCGACGTCTCCGACTGGGCCGAACGCGTGCTCGGCACCTGCGTGCGCGACCACTACGGGCAGACCGAGGTGGGCATGATGATCTGTGCGCACTGGAACCCGGACGCGGAGACGGAGAACCGGCCCGGCTCCATGGGCAGGCCCCTGCCGGGGATCGAGGCGGGGATCGTGGACGACGCGATCGCCTTCCGCACGGACAGCCCGCTGCTCTGGTTCGCCGGGTACCGGGACGCGCCGGAGAAGACCGCCGAACGCTACTCCGAGGACGGCGAGTGGTACCTCACGGGCGATCTGGGCAGCGTCGACGAGGACGGCTACTTCCGTTTCACCTCACGGGATGACGACATCATCCTCATGGCCGGATACCGGATCGGCCCGTTCGACGTGGAGAGCGTGCTCATCACCCATCCCGCGGTGGTGGACGTGGCCGTCGTGGGACGCCCGGACCCGGAGGGGATCCGGGGAGAGATCGCCGAGGCCTTCGTGGGCCTGGCGCCGGGCGTCAGCGGGACCGCGGAGCTGGGCGACGAGCTCGCGCGGCTGGTGAAGGAGCAGTACTCTGCTCACGCCCGCCCTCGGCGTGTGCACTTCGTGGAGGCGCTGCCCAAGACGGCCTCGGGCAAGATCCAGCGCTACCTGCTGCGTGAGGGCGACGCCGGCTGAGCGGAGGCGTGGAGCGTGGCGTGGGGAGCGTCGCGGGGGCGTGTGCGTCTCGGGGCGGGCGGCGCGGGCCCTGCGCGACGCGTGAGCCA
>NZ_JALAHB010000215.1 GCF_022712115.1 Brevibacterium sp.
GGGGCGGCGCGGGGGCTGGGTGGGGGGGGGGGGGGCCCGGGCCCGCCCGGGGGGGGGCGGCCCCCCCCGCCCCGCCGGGCCCCCGGCCCGCCGGGGCGGCGCCCCCCCCCGGGGGGGGGGGCCTCCCCCCCCCCCCCCCCCCCCGCCTGATGGTCCTGGGCCGGCCTCAGCCGGTGCCGGGGCCCGGTCAGTGCCGGCTCAGCGGCCGGTCCAGTCGGGCTCGCGCTTCTCCGCGAAGGCGGTGGCGCCCTCCTTGGCATCCGCCGAGGTGAACACGGGATCCACGATGGGCGCCTGCTTGGCGAACTTCTCCTCCTCGGACCAGTCCTGGGACTCGATGATGAGCTGCTTGGACACCCGGACGGCGAGCGGGCCGTTCTTCGCGATCTTCTGCGCTAGCTCCAGCGCGCCGTCGAGCGCGCCGCCATCGGCCACGATCGTGTTGACGAAGCCGTTCTCCTTGCCGAACGTCGCCGGGTAGATGTCGCCGGTGAGCGCCATCTCCATGGCGACGGCGCGGTGCGTGCGGTTGGGCAGTGTCACGACCCCGCCGGCAGCGGCGACGAGCCCGCGCTTGACCTCGGGCACGCCGAACTTGGCGGTCTCCGCGGCGACGACGAGGTCGCACGCGAGCATCGTCTCGAAGCCGCCGGCCAGTGCGTAGCCCTCCACGGCCGCGATGAGCGGCTTGTTGATGCGGCCCTCGGTGAGGCCCAGGAAGCCGCGGCCGGGGATGGAGGGGCGCTCGCCGCGCACGAAGCCCTTGAGGTCCATTCCGGAGCAGAAGGTCTTGCCCGCGCCCGTGATGACGCCCACGTAGAGGGAGTCATCGGACTCCAGGCGGTCGAGGGCCGCGACCATCTGCTGTGCCATCGCGGCATTGGCGGCGTTCTTGGCCTTGGGGCGGTTGAGGGTGATGACGAGGACGTTGCCGCGGACCTCGGTGAGGACCTCGGCCTCGGTCGCTGCGTTCTCCGTACCGGTGTTCTCCGACATGTGAGCTCCTTTGCCTGTTGTCTGCTGTGACTGGTCTGTAGGACGGGGCCGTCCGGTTCGAGTCAGGTCTGACTGTTCAAGTATGCCAAGTATCGCTCCGGCGGCGCAGTGCGCAGTGCTCTGGCGCGCAGCGCCGTGGAAGCAGCGCCGTGGAATCAGCTGCGGCGGGCGGACAGTCCCATGTCCTTGGCGATGATCGTCTTCATGATCTCCGAGGTGCCGCCGTAGATCCGCGTGATCCGGGCGTCCGCGTAGAGTCGGGCGATGGGGTATTCGAGGATGTAGCCGTAGCCGCCGTGCACCTGCAGGCACTTGTCGACCACCCTGCCCTGCACCTCGGTGGCGAAGAGCTTGACCCGGGCGGCGTCGGCCGGGCTGAGCTCGCCGGCGTCGTGGGCCTCGAGCGCCTGATCCACGAGGGCCTGCGCCGCGGACGCCTCCGCGGAGCACTCGGCGAGCACGAACTTGGTGTTCTGGAAGCCGGAGAGCGGAGTCCCGAACGAGGTGCGCTCCTGCGCGTACTCGGAGGCCAGACGGATCGCCGCCTGCGCGGAGGCGGTGGCGTTCACTGCGATGGTGAGCCGCTCCTGCGCGAGGTTGTGCGAGAGGTACTTGAAGGCCCGGCCCTCCTCGCCCAGCACATTGGCGGCGGGGACCTCCACGTCGTCGAAGCCCAGCTCCACGGTGTCCTGCGAGCGGATGCCCAGCTTCTTCAGGGGCTTGCCCACGCTGAAGCCGGGCATGGAGGACTCGACGACGAAGATCGTGAGACCCCCGCGGCGGTCCGCCGGGTCGAAGGGGGAGGTGCGTGCGACGACGAGGACCAGGTCCGCGTTCGCGCCGCCGGTGATGAAGGTCTTCTCCCCGTTGAGCTTCCAGTCCCCGGTCGCGGTGCGCTCGGCCCGGGTGCGGATGCCGGTGAGGTCCGAGCCGGTGCCGGGCTCCGTCATCGCGATGGCCGCGAGCCGGGTGCCGGCGGCCATGCCGGGCAGCCAGCGCCCCTTCTGCTCCGCGTTCGCGTACTCGAGGATGTAGGGGGTGACGACGTCCTGGTGGACGCGCAGCGATCCCAGGGAGACGCCGGCGGCGGCCGTGGCCTCCGTGAGGACGGCGTTGAACTTGAAGCTGTCCTGGCCGCCGCCTCCGTACTCCTCCGGGATCTGCATGCCGATGAGGCCCAGCTCGCCCATCCGGGCGAAGACGGACCGGTCGATGAGGCCCGCCTCCTCGTACTCCGCGAAGCGGGGGACGAGCTCCTTCTCCGCGAAGTCCGCGCACAGCTCGCGGAAGGATTCGTGGTCCGGGCCGTAGACGGTCCTGCGCATGTCTTGTCTCCATCGACTTTGAATCGAACACTCGTTAAGCTGACTTCGAGCGTATCGTATCCGTCAGCGCGGACCAGCCGCGGGCGGGAATCAGCCTCGAAGGGGAGTCATCATGCCGGAAGCAGTCATCGTCGATGCCGCACGCACCGCAGTGGGCAAGCGCGGAGGAGCGCTCCGCGAGATCCACCCCGTGGATCTCAGCGCCCACGTGGTGCGCGGGCTCGTGGAGCGCACGGGGATCGACCCCGCGCTCATCGAGGACGTCATCTGGGGCTGCGTGAGCCAGGCCGGTGAGCAGGCGGGCAACGTGGGCCGGTGGGCCGCGCTCGCCGCCGGCCTTCCGGAGACCGTCGCCGGCACCACCGTGGATCGCGCGTGCGGCTCCTCGCAGCAGGCGCTCACCTTCGCCGTCGCCTCCGTGGCGGCGGGCCACCAGGAGGTCGTCATCGCCGGCGGCGTCGAGTCGATGACCCGCGTGCCCATGGGCTCCGCCCGCAAGAACGGCCCGGGCAGGCCCTTCGGCCCCTCCATCAAGGAGCGCTACGGGCAGGACGAGTTCAGCCAGGGCATCGGCGCGGAGATGATCGCGGAGCAGTGGGGCTTCACCCGCACGGACGTGGACCAGCTCGCGCTGGACTCGCACGCCCGGGCGCAGGCCGCGCACGCAGCCGGCCGACTCTCCGGCCACATCCTCCCGATCACGGGTCTCACCAAGGAGGGCGAGGAGTTCGAGTTCGCCGTGGATCAGGGCATCCGCCCCGGCGGCACGCTGGAGACGCTGGGCGGGCTGAAGACGGTGTTCCGTGAGGACGGCGTGGTCACGGCCGGCAACTCCTCGCAGATCTCCGACGGCGCCGCCGCTCTCCTCGTGATGACGGATGCGAAGGCCAAGGAGCTGGGGCTCGAGCCGATCGCCCGCGTCCACACGGCCGCGCTCGCCGCCACGGATCCGGTCATCATGCTCACCGCGCCCATCCCGGCCACCCAGAAGGCGCTGGCGAAGTCCGGTCTCTCCGCCTCGGACATCGACGTGTTCGAGGTCAACGAGGCCTTCGCGACGGTGCCGCTGGCATGGATGCGGGACATCGGCGTGGACTGGGAGAAGGTCAACCCCAACGGCGGTGCGATCGCACTCGGCCACCCGCTGGGAGGCTCCGGTGCCCGCATCATGACGGACCTCGTCCACCACATGCGCGCGACCGGCTCCCGCTACGGTCTGCAGACCATGTGCGAGGCCGGCGGCCAGGCCAATGCGACCATCCTGGAGCTGCTGGGCTGAGCGCCGGCCCCGCCCGCCACATCCGCAACGATCACTGGAGACCGACGATGCTCTCTGACGCGCCCGCACCTGCCCGTCCGTCCGCGGCCGAGGCCGCGCAGCCGGCCACCCGCACGATGGGGGAGCTGGTGTACTCCGCGCTCACCCGGTACCCGGCGCGCACCGCGTTCGTCGACGGCGAGCGGAGGTTCTCCTACCCGCAGGCCGCCGCCGGCGTGCAGGCGGTGCGGGAGCGGCTGCGGGCGGCGGGGGCGCAGGCCGGCGACTACGGCTCGGTGCTGGCCGGCAGCCGGCCGGAGACCTTCTTCGCCACCTCGGCCCTCTACATGGAGGGGCTGCGGGTGAGTCCGCTGCACCCGGAGAACGGGATCCGGGACCACCGCCTCTCGCTCGAGCTCGCAGAGGTCACGGTGCTCCTGTACGAGGAGGGCCGCTTCGACGCGATGGCCCAGGAGCTGGCGGCGGAGCTCCCCGGCCTCCGGATCGTCCCGCTCGTCGTCTCCCGGCCGGTCGAGGCGAGCTCCGGGTTCGCGGTGCTGGACAAGCCGGTGCGCGTGGACCCGGCGACGCCTGCCTCGCTGGGCTTCTCCGGCGGCACCACGGGCACGCCCAAGGGCATCGTCCGCAGCCACCGGACGATGGTGACGAATGCGCTCTTCACCGTCGTGGACTGGGAGTGGCCGGCGGACAACCGCTTCCTCGTGACCACGCCCATGTCACATGCCTCCGGGGCGATGGCGCTGCCCATCCTGCTCCGGGGCGGGTGCATGGTCATGATGGACAAGTTCGCCCCCGAGGCGTTCGTGGACGCGGTCGAGGCGCATCGGATCACCTCGACGTTCCTGGTGCCCACCATGATCTACCGGATCCTCGCGCTGGAGCCTGCGCAGACGGACCGGCTCCGCTCGCTGGAGACGGTGGTCTACGGCGCCTCGCTCATGGATCCCTCGCGGCTGGCGGAGGCGATCGAGCGCCTCGGGCCCGTCTTCCTCCAGCTCTACGGGCAGGCGGAGGCGCCCAACCTCATCTCCGTGCTCCGGCGGGAGGACCACGACCCCTCGGTGCCGGGCAGGCTCGCGAGCGCCGGCCTGCCCACCGCCTGTGCGGACGTCACGGTCCGGGACGAGGAGGACGCCGAGGTGCCCGTGGGCGAGGTGGGGGAGGTCTGCGTCTCCGGGCCCATCGTGATGTCCGGGTACTGGAACCAGCCCGAGCTCACTGCCGAGACGCTGCGCGGCGGTCGCCTGCACACCGGCGATCTGGGGCGGTTCGACGCGGACGGCTTCCTGCACATCGTCGGCAGGAAGAAGGACATGATCATCACCGGCGGGCTCAACGTCTACCCGGCGGAGGTGGAGGTCCGGATGCTCGAGCACGAGGCCGTGTCCGAGGCCTGCGTCGTGGGTGTGCCGGACGCGGACTGGGGCGAGCGGGTGGTCGCCGCGGTGGTGCTGCGGGAGGGTGCGTCACCCAGTGCCGACGGCGGCGATGCCACGGCGCGCGAGGGCGCGGCGGGCGGCACAGCGGATGCGGACAGCGAGGCGCTCGCGGAGGAGATCCGCGCCTTCGTCCGCGCGGAGAAGGGCAGTGTGCAGACGCCCAAGGACGTGGTGTTCCTCGAGGCGATCCCGGTGACGAAGATCGGCAAGCCGGACAAGAATGCCGTGAGCGCGCAGCTGAGCGAGCTGCTGGGCTGAGCCCTCGCGTCCCTCCCCATCCCTTGTGCCGCTGGCCGCCCAGATATGCCTGGGCGGCCAGCTGCACATCGGGTGGGAAGCCGGCCATCGATGGACCGGCCTCCGGAGGCAGGGGACGCTCCGGTGCTCCTGATGGCAGCCCGTGCTCAGAGGCCCAGGAGTGCCAGTGGCACCACTGCGATGCCGTCCCTGCGCCGGTACGCCGTCTCACCGGTGGTGATCACCATCAGATCGACGTCATCAGGCATCTTCTCCCGGAGCCATTTCAGGTGTCACACCTCGCTGTCCTTGAAATCGGGGGAGAGCTTCACCTCGATCGCGATGACCTGTCCCTCGTCGCCTTCGACGATGAGATCGATCTCCTGCTGCCCGTCCTGCGAGCGCAGATGGCCCACGGTCGCGCCGTGCGCTTCTGCGATGACCCGCACCGTCAGGGTGACGAGGGATTCGAACAGCTTGCCGACCTTGTCCGCGGCGACAGGGGTGGCGAGCTTCCGCGCAGTGAGATTCATGAGGCGGGCAGCGAGAGCCGGGTCGGCCAGGCCGTGCTCGTGCAGACCCATGGTCCTCATGCGAGGGGAGAGGATGCGCCCGGCCCCGCTGTGCGTCCCCGCCCCTGGGCGCAGGGTCGCGCTGCCGGCAGGGAGAAAGAGGCCGGCGGGTGCTCCGCTGTCCACCGCTCGTCTGATGGCATTCCACGCATCGGTACGGTGCTGCCGTTCGTCGATGAAGTGAGTGCCGCGGGGCAGCGGGGAAAGGATCAAGCTGCGCTCAGGAGCTCCCGATGTTCCTGGGTTTCCAGTTCCGAGAGTGCGCAGCCCGGTGAGACGCCTTTGCTGTCCTGCCGACGCGCGTGGGGCTGTCGAGGGCGATGGCGGGAGCTTCTGGCATGAGCGCGTCCGGCAAGACGTCCGGACTCGGTTTCAGGTACGTCATCAGACGTCCTCGCGCACCATCACTGCACGTTCTGCACCACCCTCACCTCACACCTTGCGCTGCTGTCTTCACTACAGGGAGTGTGCTGTTTCCTCTCCGGTGTGCAGGCGGTTGAAGGGACGTCCACCACCATCGCTCACTTCGTGCTCAGCTTCTGAGCGGATCCCTCAGGGCCGGCCTCGGCGGCGGGCCGATGCGCGAGACGCGCACGCGCCGTCCGGAGGCCCGGACTACCCTGTGGTGGGAAT
This sequence comes from Brevibacterium sp., assembly GCF_022712115.1. GTDB lineage: Bacteria > Actinomycetota > Actinomycetes > Actinomycetales > Brevibacteriaceae > Brevibacterium > Brevibacterium salitolerans. The sequence goes on from NZ_JALAHB010000215.1 coordinate 6,482, forward strand.
GCAAGCGCCGTGCGGACCGCGATCGCAGGGGCACGGCACGACTCGGATAGGGCAGGACATGGACGTTCAGGCATCATCGACCGCGCCTGGGACCGGCGGCGCGGGACAGGCCGGCTCGGACGGCGGACAGCCGCTGCCGGACTACAGCGAATGGATCGGCCGCACGGAGACGCTCACGGACGTCGCAGCCCCCTCCGTGGCGCTGCGGCTGGGGGCGGTCCTCGATCGTCCCGCGGGCCCGGAGCGCGTCTGCCCGGGGGGGCACTGGCTGCACTTCACCCCGGATGCGGCGATGAGCGAGCTGGGCCCGGACGGGCACCCCAGGCTGGGCGGCTTCATGCCTCCGCTGCCGTTTCCGCGCCGCATGTGGGCCGGCAGCCGCATCGCCTACCACGCACCCATCCGGGTGGGGCAGTCCCTGGAGAAGACCACCACCATCGAGGCGGTCACGCCCAAGGAGGGCCGCAGCGGCCGCCTGTGCTTCGTGGAGCTCCGGCATGACGTGAGCGCGGACGGGGCGCGTGCGCTCACGGAGCACCAGACCATCGTCTACAAGGAGGCCGTGCCGGTCGATCCGGAGGGGCCCGGCCCGGCGCGCCCGCCGCGCGCGGACGGCCCCGCGCCGGAGGGGTGGGACTGGGCGGAGGAGAAGCGGACCAACGAGGTCATGCTGTTCCGCTACTCCGCGCTCACCTTCAACTCCCACCGCATCCACTACGACCTGCCCTATGCCACGCAGGAGGAGGGATACCCTGGCCTCGTGGTCCACGGTCCTCTCTCCGCCACGATGCTCATGGACTCCTTCCTGCAGCGGCACCCGGATGCACAGGTGCTCACCTTCGACTTCTCCGCGCGCAGTCCGCTGTTCGTGGGCGAGCAGACGTTCATGTGCGGGCGGGAGACGGCGCCGGAGGACGGCTCCGCCGAGGAGGGCGTCCGCACGCAGGAGCTCGCGGTGGTGGGCCCCGGCGGTGCGGTCTGCGTGAAGGCGACGCTCACCCACCGCTGAGATCGCGGGCGCACGTCTGCTCGGTGTGGGGTCCGGTCTCCGGAATATGCTCGGATCCTGATGCTTCATCTGACCCGTGTGCGTCCTCGGTCTGCGACCTGCGTCCTGAGGTGCATTGCGAACCCCGTGATGGGGTTCCATGTGGCCGCCACGGATCGGCACAGACACAACGGAGCCCGCGACATCCACCAGTGCATGGGATCCGTGCCGAACCCGGCACGGGCGCCGTGCTTCAGCCGCGCTCAGGACCGGGAACCAGTGGCACCACGGATGCGCTCCCGGGCGCAGTGGCAGGCCGATCCTCCGGAGAGGGCGACGGCACCTGCTACTGGACACGACGGGGGAAGAGACAGGCCGCGCACTTCGTGTGATTCAACCACGACAGGGGCGGTCCCAGCGACCACAAGCGGGCATGCGATCTCCTCATCCTGGCCGGGTCCGGGGCGTCTGCGCGCACCGGGCTCCCGGAGGAACCGACCTGGCCGAGTCCGCCGGTCACGGATGTGGCGGTCTCCTTCTGCGTGTCATCGACGGTGCTGGCCGCACCGCTGCCGGTAGGGGCAGTCAGATCTCGATGCTCGGCGTCATGGGCGAGGTGCTCGGCTTCGCTCAATCATGCAATGCACACCGGTGAGGATCCCTTGCGGGCGGGCATGAGCGATCTCGTGTTCGCCCCTACGGCGCCTATCCGACAGCGGACGGGCGGGCCGCGTAGAGCTTCCGTCCTCACGTCGCGAGCATCACCACGGAAGCCGCGCAGGTCGTCTACGGAGCCGTGGACTGCGGCCTCTACATCGGTACGTTCCTGCTGGCGGCCGAGAACCTGGGCTTGGCCTGCATCCCGCAGGCGGCGCTCGTGATGCGTGCGGCGGTGCTGCGGGAGTACTTCGGCCTCTCGGAGGACCGGCAGCTCGTCGCCGGGATTTCGTTCGGCTACGAGGGCACAGGGTATGCGACAAACAGCTACCGCACGGAGCGCTCCGGTCTCGAGGAGGTCGTCACCTGGGCGGACTGAGGGAGCTGCCTCGCGCACGAACGGTCTTCGCCGGCGATCACGTCGTCGGCCGAGGCCTTTCGCCGCCGGCGGTCCTCAGGCGCTCTCCGCCTGCTCCTCGTCGCTCCACAGCCCCTGAGCCTGGAGATTCGCGATGAGGTAGTCGGCGCTGCCCGTGGTGTGCGTGATCGTCAGCACCCTGGCGGCGGCGGCGTCGCCCTGGGCGAGGGCGTCGACGATCGCGGGGTGGGCGACGTGGGAGTCCTCGACCTGCTCCTCGATGGTCGCATAGAGGGCCGGCGGCAGCTGGCTGGCGATCGACTCGAGGAGGAGAGCGAGTCTGTAGGACTCCGCGCTGCGGTTGATGATCTTGTGGAACTGCCGGCCCAGGAAGGTCACGTCTTCCGTGTCACCGGCGGCGACCGCCGCGTCGAACTCGGTGATGTTGGTGCGCAGCGCGGCGATGTCGGACTCCGTAATGCGTCCGGCCGCCCGGGCTGCGAGCTCACCCGCAAGCTGGCTCTGCGCCCAGAAGATGTCGCGCACGTCCTGCGTGGAGAAGCTGGAGACCACGAACCCGCGGCGCGGCACGAGGCGGACGAAGCCCTCGTTCCGCAGCGTGAGGAGGCCTTCGCGGACGGGAGTGATGCTCACTCCCACGGCCTCGGCGATGGGCTCCATGCGGATGAACTCACCGGCGCGGATCTGACCGGAGATGATGAGTTCGCGGACATAGCTCGCCACTTCCTCCGGCAGCGGGCTGCGCTCCCGTCTGCGTCCGCGTGTGTCCCGTGTGGCCATGAGATCTCCCGACTGCGATTCGTGCTGTGTCCAATACATTATGTGCGCATGGCAGACGAATTGCAGTCACGTCTGCCGTGCCCGCACTCCGGTCACGAGGTGGTGGAGGCTGTCGGCGATACCGTCGAGCTCATCCTCCGCGGCTGGACTGATGGCCGCGACGCGCACCTGCGGATGTGAGGGCCGGGATGAAGCAGCTGTGCTGTCCGGGGAACCTCAACAGCCCCGCGAGGACATGGTCTCGCGAGGCTGTCGGTGGAGCGGGGTGCGGTTGTGGCGGAGCCTTCGCCGTCACTTCCCCTCGGCGTTGCGGAGGATCTCCTCCTCGTCGAAGTCCGCGATGGGGAGGGCGAGGAGGCGCTCGAGCTCCTCCTCCTCGGGCATGTAGGCCAGCAGGCGGAGGCTGAAGATGAGGTACTCGCGCTCGAGGTCCTTGGGCGTGAGGCTGCCGTCCTTGGAGAACCACAGCGGGATGGAGTTGACGATGGAGAGGACCGCGCGCGAGGAGGTCTCCGCACTCGTCGCGGAGAACACGCCGGCCTCGATCCCGGCGGCGACGGTGCGGGAGTAGATGTTGCGCGTCTCCCGCTGCAGCTCGCGGATCTCGGCGAACTTGTCCTCGCTCAGCCGCTCCGTGTCACGCAGGATGACGCGGCTCACCTGCGTGAACCGCGAGCGGTAGAGCACCGTGAAGCGCACCAGTGCGGACAGGCGCTCGACGGGGTCGTCGCCCGTCTCCTCGAGCACCCGCAGGGCCCGTTCGGAGAACCAGACGAACGAGTTGTGGATGAGCTCGTAGAGCGCGTCCTGCTTGGACGGGAAGTAGTAGTACAGTGCGGACAGGCTCAGACCCGCCTCCTGTGCGATGTCCCGGATCGAGGCTCCGTCGAACCCGTGGCGGGCGAAGGTGATGCGGGCGGCGCGGAGGATCTCGCTCCGTCCGTTGCCGGCGTGGGCCATGTGGGGACCTCCTGGTCTGCAGCCGCCGGGGGCTGTGCGGATCACCGCTGCCGTGATCCGCGCCGAGGCCCCTTCGCCTCGGCGCGGACCGCGTGCGGGCGGTACGGTAGGGATGAGCGGGCATCCGCCTCCCGTTCGGGGAGGCGGCCGGCGCTGATGTGCGGGCGTTTAGTGATCGTTCGGTCAGTGTCTGGGAAAAGCCTACCTCCTGTCGGTGCCCTGCGCCGCCTGCGCTTTCATTCCGATGCCGCCGGCGGATGTGCATAGGGTGGAGGGGAGAGGCGCGCCGAGAGCGGTGCGCGGACCGTCTGGAGGTAGCCATGCCCATCACCGTGAAAGCGCTGCAGAAGACCGGACCGGACGCCCCCTTCCGCGTCACGACGATCGAGCGTCGCGAGGTGGGCGAACACGATGTGCTCATCGACATCCGGGCGGCTGGCATCTGCCACAGCGACATCCACACCATCCGCAACGAGTGGGGCGAAGCGCACTTCCCACTCACGGTGGGGCATGAGATCGCAGGCGTGGTCGAAGCCGTGGGGTCGCAGGTCACGGCGTGGAAGCCAGGGGACCGCGTGGGGGTCGGATGCCTGGTGAACTCCTGCGGCGAGTGCTCCGAGTGCGCTGCGGGGTTCGAGCAGAACTGTGCGGACAAGGTGGGCACGTACAACTCGCAGGACGTCGACGGCACCGTCACGCAGGGCGGATACGCGGAGAAGGTGGTCGTGAACGACCGCTTCGTCTGCAGGATCCCCGACTCCCTCGGCTTCGACGTCGCCGCACCGCTGCTGTGTGCCGGCATCACCTCCTACTCGCCGCTCGCACGCTGGGGTGTGGGCCCCGGTTCCGCGGTCGCGGTGCTGGGTCTCGGCGGCCTCGGCCACATGGGCGTCCAGATCGCCCGTGCCATGGGTGCCGAGGTGACCGTCCTGTCCCGCAGCCTGCGCAAGGAGGAGACGGCCCGGGAGCTCGGCGCCTCCCGGGTGCTCGCCACGACGGACGAGGGCTTCTTCTCCACGCACCGCGGGGAGTTCGACTTCATCCTCAACACCATCAGCGCGGACATCCCGGTGAACCGCTATCTGGGGCTGCTGAAGCCGCGCGGCGTGATGGCCGTCGTGGGGCTGCCGCCGGAGAGGCAGTCGCTGAGCTTCGGTGCGCTGGTGGGCGGTGGGAAGGTGCTGACGGGCTCCAACATCGGCGGCATCGCGGAGACGCAGGAGATGCTCGACTTCTGCGCGGAGCACGGCATCGGCTCGTGGGTCGAGAGGATCGGCGTGGACGAGGCGGACGCCGCCTACGACCGGGTGGTCGACGGCGACGTCCTCTTCCGCTTCGTCATCGACACGGCGACGTTCGCCGGAGCCGAGGCCGTCTGAGCCCGGCGCGGGCAGGCACCCTGGCGGGAGCCTGCCCGAACCTGTGCCTCGGGTCAGAACCTGTGCCTCGGATCCGGGCCGGCACCTCGGGCTCGGTCCGCGCGGAGGGGCCGAGCAGGTGCTCCGCTCAGTCGCCGAACACCCGGCGGATGTGGTCATTGGCGAAGGCGCCGTGTGGATCGAGCTCGCGGCGCACGGCCTGGAACTCCTCCCAGCGCGGGTAGAGGGGAGCGAGAGCAGCCGCGTCCAGATCGTGCCACTTGCCCCAGTGCGGACGTCCGCCGTGTGCCAGTGCGATCTCCGTGAGGGCGGCGAAGAACTCGCGGTGGTCGAGGCCGAGCGAGACGTGCGCGGCGATGTAGCAGGTGTCGCGTCCGTATGCGGGGCTGAGCAGCGAGTCCGTGTCGCCTCTGACGAAGCGCACCTCGAACGGGAAGTTCACCGGCAGCCCGCGCTCCTCGACCATCGTCTTCATCTGCGTGAGCACGGCCTGCGCCGCCTCCCGCGGGAATGCCCACTCGGTCTCCATGAAGACCTCGTCGCGGGAGGAGATGAGCACCTTGTGCGAGGGGCCGGTCGTCGTGTGGGTGCCGACGGAGAGGGCGAGGCGGCGGTTGAGGTCGGGGATGCGCGAGGGATCCGCGATCCCCTTGGCACAGGCCTCCGCCATGTCGAGGCGGTCGAGGGGTGCGGCCTCGGTCGTGACCCGCACCTCCGCTCCGTACGTCTCCGGTTCGTCCGGCTCCGGATTGATGCGCTTGACCATCGCCCGATCGCTGTAGGGGAAGGTGAAGAACTCGAAGTGCCGGTTGTTCCGCACCTCGGCATCCAGGTTCTCCAGCAGGCCCTCCAGCGGCTCCGAGCTGAGGCGCTCCCGGAGGCGGTAGGCGGGTGCGACGCGGAGGGTGTAGGCCGTGATCACGCCCAGTGCGCCGTCGCTCAGGCGCGCCGCCCGCAGCAGATCCGGTTCGTCCGCCGTGCACTCGAGCACGTCGCCGGAGGCGGTGACCAGCTCCACGGCCTCCACGAGGGTGGCGAGGTTGCCCATCGTCGCACCGGTGCCGTGCGTGCCGGTCGAGACCGCGCCGGCGAGCGACTGCCGGTCGATGTCCCCGAGGTTCACCATCGCCAGGCCGTGCGCGTCCAGGGCGGCGTTGAGCTCCCACAGGCGGGTGCCGGCCGCCGCCCTCACCCTGCCGCCGGCGGAGTCCACCTCGAGCAGGCCCGTCATCCCGTCGAGGCTCAGCAGCGTGCCGGCGGTGACGACGTTGTCCCCGAACGAGTGCCCCGCGCCGTGGCCCCGCAGAGGGCCGCCCGCACCCGCCGCCTCGCGGATGGCGGTGCGGACGTCCTCGAGGCCGGCGGCGACCGGCATGCGGGCAGGCGCGCAGCTCTGGCTCCGCGACCAGTTCTGCCATCGCCGCGCCCCGCCCGCGGCTTCCGCGGCGTGCGCTCCCTGCTGCGGGGCCTGTGCCCCTGCGGCTGCTTCCATGTCGCTCACTCTCCTGTGGTCTGTCGTGGGCGTAGGACTGCGCGAGCCGGCCGGTCTACAGGAAGCACCGGCCCTCGCCGCGGTACGTGGGCACGCTCGTGAGGATCTCCCCGCCGCCGGTGGAGCCGACGATGTGCACGGTGTCCACGCGCTCGGCGAGCTCCCCGGCCTTGGTGTGGCGCATCCAGACCCTGTCGCCGGGACGCAGCGAACGGGCGGCGTCCCCGCGCAGCGGCGTCTGCACCTCGCCCGCGCCCTCATTGGGCGTGTAGTCCAGGCCTGCGGGCCAGACCGGCTGGGGGAGCCTGTCCGGTCCGGGGGAGCCCGAGGCGATCCAGCCTCCGCCGAGCAGCGTCGCGACGTCCGGTGACGGTCTGCGGACGACGGACAGGGCGAACGCGGCGGCCGGCTCCGGGGTGAATGCGGAGTAGTGGTCGAACAGGTGCGGGCCCAGCAGTCCCGAGCCGGCGGCGATCTCGGTCACGCTGGGGTCCTCCCGTGTGGTCTCGACGGATCCGGTGCCTCCGCCGTTGACGAAGTCGAGATCGTGTCCGGCGGCATGGGCGATGTCCCGGACCAGCGCCACGGCCTCCGGCCGGCGCGCGCGGAGCTCCGCGACGGACGCGCGCTTCATCTCACGGATCCGGGCGGCACCGGGGCCGTCGTCCGTCACGCCGGCGATCTGCGCCTCATAGGACATGACGCCGGCGAGGCGGAACCCCGCGCGCCCGGTCACCTGCCGGGCGAGGTCTGCCAGCTGCGCGGGACTGTGGAGCGGCGAGCGGTGCACTCCGGCGCGTCGTGTGCTCCCGTCGGGCTGCGGCTGGAGCAGAGAGGCGTCGAGGTCGAGCGCCACCCGCACCTCCGCCCGGGCGCCTGGTGCGGCGACGGAGTCGACGAGGTCGAGGTGCGCGGCATCGTCGATCATGATCGTGATCGCCGCGGCGAGGGCCTCGTCGGCGGCCAGCCGTCGCAGAGCGCCCCGATCCGCACTGGGATAGGCGACGACGATGTCGTCGAACCCCGACTCCGCCAGCCAGAGGGCCTCCGGCAGCGTGAACGCGAGGATTCCCTGGTATCCGGGCAGAGCGAGGACGGCCTCGAGGACCGCTCGGATCCGCACGGACTTGCTGGCGACGCGCAGCGGTGTTCCCTGAGCGCGGGCCAGCAGGTCGTGCGCGTTGCGTGCGAGCGCATCGCGGTGGAGCACCGCGTAGGGCGGGTCGAGATAGGCGGTCGCGGTCTCCATCTCGTGCCAGTGGACGGACGGTTCCGGGCGGTGATCGGGGACCGGGCCGGGGGAGAGGCCGAGGTCGAAGGGGAGAGGGGAAACGCTGTTCATGCGATGGACCTCCGAGGAGGGAGTGCGGTGGGTGCGCCGGGCTTCCGGGGCCGAACCCCTGGATGTGGCGCCGGTCACGTGGTAGTCTTCCACGAAATTGGTCAAGCGTCCAATTTAAGCCCGGCGAGAGGCTGGGCTGATGGCGTGATCGCGCCGAGTGCCTCCCACTTGCACTCCTCGACCCTCTGCGCCTTATTTATGACGGATGTATGAAGAAAAGAGGAATCGCAATGCCGACTGACACCCTGATCCGTGCGGACCTCTCCTTGGAGGCTCTCGAGGAGAAGGCGCGCTTCATCCGCACAGAGACGGTGAGGCTGACTCGGATCGCCGGGGCCGGACACTATTCCGCGGTCTTCTCCTGCGCGGAACTGCTCGCTGCTCTCTACTATCGCGAGCTCCGAATCGATCCAGACGACCCCCGCAGGCCGGATCGGGATCGGTTTGTGCTCAGCAAGGGGCACGCGGCGATCGGGCTCTATCCGGTACTCGCAGACCGTGGCTTCTATGCGCCGGAGCTGCTGGAGTCGTTCACCCGCCTGGGCAGTCCCTTCGGGGACCACCCCGATATGAAGAAGATCCCCGGCATCGACTTCAGCTCCGGTTCGCTGGGGCATGGGCTCTCGATAGGCGCAGGCATGGCGCTCGCCACCCGTCTCGGCGGGTACGCCTCAAACGTCTGGGTGATGACCGGAGACGGCGAGCTGGGAGAAGGCCAGGTCTGGGAAGCGGCGATGGCGGCGGCTCATCATCGTCTCGGTCGTCTGCGGGTGATCGTCGACGCGAACCAGCTGTGCATCGACGGGTTCACTCGGGAGGTGATGGATGTCGAGCCCATAGACGAGCGCTTCCGCTCCTTCGGCTGGGATGTGCATCGCATTGACGGGCACGATCTGTCTGCGATTCTCGAGACCTTCGGCGGCCTTCCCTCGGAAGGTAGGGGGCGGCCGCAGTGCATAGTCGCAGACACCGTCAAGGGCAAGGGCGTCGCGCGGATGGAGCTGAGTCCTGACTGGCATGTGGGCAACCTCGTGGGTCAGGACTATGACGACGTGATTGCGGAGCTGAAGGGAGAACCCCGATGACAAGGGAGATGCAGGACCCGATCACGGGTCTCCGCGCCGTATCGGATGTTCGTGCGGACGCAGCGGTGGGCGCGGGCGCACAGGACTGGCAGGACCAGTCCGAGGTATTCAATGGAACGGCAGTCACCGGGCTCAGGGACGCACGTTCATCGGACGGGAACGATACGCGGCAGATTCCGGCCTTCGTCTTCGGAGAAGAGCTTGCTGACCTGGCAGAGGGCGATCCGCGCGTCGTGGTGTTGACCGCGGATCTGGGGAGGGCCAGCCGCGCGAACGATTTCCGTGACCGGCATCCAGAGCGGTTCTTCAACGCGGGCATCGCGGAGAAGAACATGATCACGATGGCGGCGGGCATGGCCAGCACCGGGTGCGTGCCCTTCGCAAGCACCTTCGCCTCGTTCGCCGCTCTGCTGGGCGCGGAGCAGATTCGGACGGACTGCGCGTACCCGAAGATGCCGGTGCGGGTGGTGGGCCACCACTCCGGTATCTCGCTGGGCTTCTACGGAACCAGTCATCACAGTCTCGAGGATCTGGGGATCATGCGGACGATCGCAGATCTCACCGTGGTCGCGGCTACGGACGCCAACCATCTGCGGTCCGTCCTGCGGGCGTCTCTCGACCATCCCGGGGCGATGTACATCCGTCTGGGCCGTGGGCGCGATCCGCAGGTCTACGATGCGCCCCCGCAGGTGGAGTTCGGCCGTGCGCTGACGCTGCGGGAGGGCGGCGACCTCACCCTCATCGCTGTGGGCTCCACCGTCCACCCCGCGCTGGAAGCTGCTGAGCGGCTCGGACGGCACGGCGTCGGCGTACGGGTGCTCGACATGTTCTCTGTCAGTCCGCTGGATCGGGCTGCGATCGAGCGGGCAGCGAGAGAGACCGGGCGCATCCTCGTGGTCGAGGAAGCGAACCTCACCAACGGTCTGGGCACCGCTGTGGGGGAAGTCCTGCTGGAGCTCGGCATACAGGGGGTCCGCTTCAGGAAGCACGGTGTTCCGGATGAACACGTGCCGGTGGGCCCGCCCGCCGCGCTGTACGCGCACTACCGGCTGGATGCGGCCGGGATCGAGACGATTGCGAAGGAGCTGCTGTGAAGAGGACAGTCATCACTGAGCCTGCGGCTGGGCGAGATGAACTCGACCACCGGGAGAAGGACTCCCTGTTCCGTGCTCGTGCGGGGAAGGTGATCCCCTCCGGAATGTACGGACACATGGCTGTGCAGAAGTTGCCGGCCGGTTACCCACAATTCATGGAGCGAGGTGAGGGCTGCCGTCTGCGGGACGTGGACGGGAGGGAGTTCATCGACTTCATGTGCGGGTGGGGCCCGATCGTGCTGGGACGAAGGCATCAGGACGTGGACCGGGCGGTCTCTGAGCAGTTGGACAGGGGTGATGTGCTGAACGGGCCCGCACCCGTCATGGTGGAGCTCGCAGAGACCCTGGTCGAGATGGTGCCCCATGCGGACTGGGCGCTTCTGGCCAAGAACGGCACAGACGCGACCACCACCTGCGTCTCCACAGCACGTGCCGCCACGGGCAGGCGCAAGATTCTCCTGGCACGGGGCGCGTATCACGGTGCTGCGCCCTGGTGCAGTCCTTCGCTGGGGGGCGTGCTGCCGGAGGACCGGGCGCATCTGGACTTCTTCGAGTACAACGACCTGGAGTCTGCGAAGGCCGCCGCCGAGCGTGCCGGCGATGACCTCGCCGGCATCATCATCGCACCGGTGAAGCAGGAGCTGGGCACCAGGCAGGAATACGCCACCGCAGAGTTCGCGCGGGGGCTGCGGCAGCTGGCCGATTCCGCGGGAGCTGCTCTGATCCTCGACGACGTGCGCTGCGGCTTCAGGATCGACCTTCAGGGAAGCTGGGCTCCACTGGGGGTGCAGCCTGACATGGCCGCCTGGTCGAAGGCGATAGCCAATGGCCACCCACTCGCGGCGGTGACCGGCAGTGAATGGCTGCGGGAGGGAGCAGAGGCGATCTTCGTCACCGGGTCCTTCTGGTACTCGCCTGTGCCAATGGCTGCGGCTATGGCGACTCTCTCCGTCCTCAGGGACTCCGATGCCCTGGACCGGATTCGCGTCGCAGGGGAGAGCTTCACCTCCGGGCTCCGGACACAGGCTGCAGCACACGGTTTCGACGCCGAGGTGTCCGGTCCTGTGCAGATGCCCCTGTTGCAGTTCGCGGATGACTCGGATCAGGCGCTCTCGTCCGCATTCGCCGATGAGGCGGTGCGCCGCGGTGTGTACCTGCACCCTGTGCACAACTGGTTCCTCTCGGCGGCGCATCAGGAAGCCGATATCGCGCAGGCGCTGGAGATCACGGATGAGGCCTTCGCCGCACTGGGCCGGAAGCTCTGAGCGGAGGCATCGGTCCGAACGGGGGATGAGGGGACGGCGCTTCCGTGATCGGCTGCGGTCTCAGAGGTGAGGGCGGGCCCGTCCGCTGCAGCGGACGGGCCCGCCGATGGGGCCTCTGGGTATCTCACATCGCTCGACGAATGCGTGTTCGTTCTCTCGACTTCAAACCGAACTCGGCGGCTGGTGTCCGACCGCACCAGGTGACGGTACGTATTCCTGCGCCGGTGTTGCCGCATGGGAGCGGTGTTAATGCGGCAGGCTTCGATGATCTATGGTTGGAAGGGTTTGGACGGCGAACCGGAGGTTCAGCGAATGCCTAAGATCATCGACCACGATGAACGCCGTGACGAGTTCGCTGAGGCTGTCTGCCGTCTCATAGTCCGTGAAGGCGCTGCCAACGTCACCACGCGTCAGATCGCAGCGGAGGCCGGTTATTCGACGGGGATCCTGGCGCACTACTTCGCGGACAAGAGCGAAGTCATGAAGTATGCGCTGACGTATTCCCACCGTGAGGTCTACCGATTCGTCGACATGGACAGTCTCGACGGGCTGGACGGCCTCTATGCATTCATGCGGGCCTGTCTGCCGCTGGACCAGAGACGTGTCTTCCTCGCTCAGGTGGAGGCGAGCTACTTCGGTCTTGCAGTGGGTGATTCGGAGATAGGCTCCGTCGTCTCCAGAGAGTTCGACGCCTTCAACCGTTTCGTCGCCAAGCTCGTCCGTTCCGCCGTGGAGGCGGGCGAACTCGTGCCCAGCGCCTTGGACGGAGAGCTGGTCTCCACCTTGCGCCTGGTGATGGACGGGATCAGTTTCAGGGTGGCCGTGGGCAAGAGGATCCCGGCTTCGGAGCAGCTTCGGATGCTCGACAAGGCTGTCGCTGAGTACCGGGTGGACGTTTCCGGCTGAACTCGGCCATCACTCTGGGCCCTGGCGCACCGGGGCGCTGCCCTGGGAATTGCCCCTGGCGACCCGGACTCGGCATGCCCTCTTCGGAAAAGTGCTTTACATCACACCCTTGCGGCCCTACTGTTATTTCAGACATCCGAGATAAATAAGCTCGGTGCTTCTCCTGGGGACCCCGCGGCATCAGCAGGCTCGTATGCGGGCAACAGCGCAGTGGACTACCCGTGGCCCGGTCGGGCCGGACGGACCGACCAGCACAGCACATCGAAGGAGTCACTCATGCATCGCAAGTACCTTCACCGAAATCGCATACATCAGATCACCGCTGCTGCCGCTGCGCTGTTCCTGTGCGGAACCCTGGCGTCCTGTGCCCCACCCACGGCCTCAGGCGGAGCTGACGGCGGAGACGGAGTGATACTGGGCCGGGCGATGGACCTGACCACACTGGACCTCAGCCGTACGTTCTGTGACAGCTGTCAGATCTACAACGCAGCGGTCTATGACACGCTGCTCTCGGCTCCTTCTGCTGACGGAGAGCTCGAACCGCTGCTGGCTGAGAGCTGGGAGGCGAACGACGACCACACCCAGTTCACCTTCACCCTGCAGCCGGATGCGGTCTTTGCCGACGGCTCCCCGGTAGAGGCCAAGGACGTGAAATGGTCCTGGGAACGACTGCAGGGTCTGGAAGGCAGTCCCAGCTTCCTCATGGCCGGAGTGGAGTCCATCGACACTCCTGATGAGAAGACAGTGGTCGTCAACTCGGAGCACCCCAACTCGGCCTTCTTCAACATTGTCAGCGCCGGTTACACCGGCATCATCAATTCCGATCTGGCTGCGGAGAACGGTGCGACCACAGATCCTGCTACGGATACCGCCGAGGAGTGGTTCATGGAGAACTCCGCCGGTTCGGGTCAGTATGTCCTCGAGTCCTATGCGGAGGGTGACCAGCTGGTCCTGTCACGCAACGACAGTTACTGGGGCGAGACACCCAACTTCTCCTCCGTGACCATCAAGGACGTGGCGGATTCATCGTCACAGCTGCAGCAGCTCCAGCAAGGCGATATCGATGTGGCGATGCAGCTGAGCTTTGACGCATTGAGCCAGGTGGAAGGCGATTCCGCCATCACGAGCGAAGTGGTGCCGTCCTACAACTTCGTCTACGTCGCGCTTTCGCCCGGAGCTGCCGGAGCAGATCCGGTGCTTGCGGAGCCCGAGGTGCGCGAAGCCATCCGCGCAGGCATCGACTACGAAGCCGTGATCGATGCCACTGTGGGCGGCCACGGCGAACTGCAGTCGACCGCACTGCCCAACGGCTTCGAGGGCTCGGCGGATCTCCCTCTGCCGAAGTATGACCCTGAAGCGGCCAAGGAGCTGCTGGCGGAGGCCGGCCATGCCGACGGTCTCGACCTCGATGTCACCTTCCCCACCTTCACCATCTACGGCGTCAACTTCGGCACCATGTTCCAGTCGATTCAGCAGAGTCTGAGCGGGGTGGGCATCGATCTGAATCTGAATCCCTTGGAATACTCGGCATGGGCGGAGCAGATCGGCAGTGAGGGCATCCCGGTGACCTCGGTGTACTACGCTCCGGATCATCCGGACAGCATTCAGTACCCGCAGTACTTCTCCCGCGCCGCTGACACCACCTGGGGCAAGCGTTCCGGTCTCCCTGAGGATCCGGAACAGACCGAACTGCAGGCACAGGCGCTCGCGCAGACGGGTGAGGACCGGACTGCGACTTTCGCGGAGCTCGGGCAGAAGATGTACGACGACGCGCTCATCCTGCCGATCGTCAATCCCAACATCATCCTGGCCAGTGGAACGAACGTGGAGGGCAACAACTACCACGTCACCCGCAACATCGATCTCCGTGAGCTGAAGTTCACCGAGTGAGTCCGCTTCGGTGCGGTGCGTTCAGACGGGCGCACCGCACCGAACCTGACGCACGTCGAACCCGGCACTGAGAGAGGTGCACGCAGCTATGCTCAGGTTCATCCTGAAACGCTTGGCGATGGCGCCGTTCCTGCTTTGGGGAATCGCCACGATCGCGTTCTTCCTCTCCCATTCGATCACCGGCAACCCGCTGGCATCGATCGTGGGGGAGCGCAATCTCAACAACCCGGACATCGTCGCTGCGGCGAATCAGAAGTGGGGCCTGGACCAGAATCTGCCTACGCAGTATCTTCTGTACTTCCAGAATCTGCTGCAGGGTGATCTGGGTACGTCGTTCAGGTCCAAACAGCCCGTGCTCAGTGATCTCGCGGTGCGGCTTCCGGCTACCGCTGAACTCGCCGCCGTCGCTGTGACTATCGCGGTGGTCGTGGGGGTCGTTCTCGGTGTTCTCGCGGCTCGCTACAGAGGCAGCCTGCTTGACGGCGTGAACCGCATCTTCGCTCTCACCGGGTCCTCCCTGCCGGTCTTCTGGGTGGGCCTGCTGTTCCTGTTCGTCTTCTATGCGACGCTGGGAATAGCGCCCGGGCCCGGGCGCCTGTCTGCTCGCGTCGAGCCACCGGGCTTCATCACCGGCTTCTACACCATCGACGCGCTCTTGGCGGGCAATGGGCCTCTGTTCTACGACGCACTGATCCACCTGCTCATGCCGGCCTTCGTGATGAGCCTGCCGCTGATGGGAGCCGTCATCCGGATGGTTCGCGCCCAGATGCTCGAGGAGCAGAGCGCGGACTATGTACGTACCGCCAGAGCCAAGGGGATGAACCAGACCCAGGTGCTGGGGCACCACGTGCTCAAGAACGCTCTGACTCCGGTGGTCACCATGGTCGGCATCTCCGTCGGCATGGTGATCATGGGAGCTGTCCTGGTCGAGACCATCTTCTCCTGGAGCGGGATCGGCACCTACGCCGTCGAATCCGCCCGTGCGCTGGACTACCCGGCGATCACCGGCGTCTGTCTGGTGGGCGGCTCCATCTTCCTGATTGCGAACCTGCTCACCGACATCGCCTATGCGCTCATCGACCCGAGAGTGAGGATGAAGTGAGCATCCTGAATGACCCGACCATGAGCGAAGGTCTGCCCGCCCAAGCACGGCCGAAATCACTGGTGACAGCGGGAGGACTGCGGGCCTGGCTCAAGCCGCTTGTGCGTCCGCAGATCGTGTTCGGAGCCGTCGTCATCGTCTTCTGGCTGATCGTGCTCGTTTTCGCCGGCCTCATCGCACCTTATGATCCTTTCGAAGCTTCCGGCCCGCGGCTGGAAGCACCCTCTGTCGCTCATCTCTTCGGCACCGACACGCTGGGTCGCGACGTCCTCTCCCGCGTGCTCCATGGAGCACGCCAATCGGTGCCCCTGGCATTCGTCGCCATCGTCATCTCCGTGGTCCTGGGCGGAATCCTGGGCGCCGTAGCAGGGTTCTTGGGCGGACTCGCAGATGTGATTGTCATGCGGCTGGCGGATATCACCCTGGCTTTTCCTTCGATTCTGCTGGCGATGGCGGTCACCGCAGCTCTCGGACCAGGTCTGTGGCACGCATTTGTGGCGATCGTGGTGGTGTGGTGGCCCATCTACGCGCGTTTGGTGCGCGGCCAGATCCTCTCGATCAAGGAGCGTGAGCACGTGACAGCTGCGCGAGCCATCGGCATGGGACGGTGGAAGATTCTGCGCAAGCACGTGCTTCCGCATTCTCTGACGCCTGTGATGGTCAATGCCACGATCGACCTCGGCACCATCATCATCCTCATCGCCTCACTCAGCTTCCTGGGTCTGGGCGCACTGCCGCCCTCCCCCGAGTGGGGCGCCATGATCACAGAGGGGGCTGCGAACTTCTACCAGTGGTGGATCGCGGCAGGAGCCGGTCTGGCCATGGTGTCCATCGTGCTGGCGGTGAACTTCCTGGGTGACGGGCTGCGGGACGCACTGGACGTACGAGGTGGACGATGAATCGCCGGGAGGACGCCGTGTCACCGAACAGCTGTCGGCTATTGGACGTTCAGGGCCTCAGCGTCGCCTTCACCACCAAACGAGGCGAGGTGACAGCGGTAGAAGATGCGTCTTTGCATATTGACAGGGGACAGACGGTGGCTCTGGTGGGGCAATCGGGCTCCGGCAAGTCCACACTTGCCTCAGTCATCAATCATCTTCTGGCTTCCAACGGCAGAGTCACCGCAGGTTCTGTCGAGTTCGACGGCGCCGATCTGCTCGACCTGAGCGAGCAGCAGATGTGTGCCGTTCGAGGTCGTCAAATCGGTCTGGTGCCGCAGGACCCGATGTCTAATCTGAACCCGCTGCGGAGCATCGGCTCCCAGATCGCGGAGGTCTTCACCATCCACGGTGTGGCGAAGGGGCAGGAGGCGAAGAGGCGAAGCATCGAGCTGCTCGACCTGGTGGGGATAGGAGAGGCACCGCGTCGTTTCCGACAGTACCCGCATGAGTTCTCCGGAGGTATGCGCCAGCGAGTGCTGATTGCGATGGCGCTGGCATGCAGACCCAAGCTGCTGATCGCAGATGAACCCACCTCGGCGCTGGACGTGACTGTACAGAAGCGGATCCTGGGCGAACTCGCCTCTCTGACGGAGTCAATGGGGACCTCGGTGCTGTTGGTGACCCACGATCTGGGCCTCGCCGCGGAATGGGCTGATGAAGTGGTGGTGATGAACCGTGGTCACGTCGTGGAACGCGGAGATGCCAGGACGGTTCTCACTGCTCCCAGTGACGAATACACCAAGCGCCTGATTGCGGCAGCGCCGAGCCTGGCGGCTCGTTCTCTCACGTCGGAGGCCTCACGAGAGGACCCGGACGCTGTCGGCGGCGAACCCGGTGAAGACGGGAACATGTCTGACCACATCGCTGAGGTCAGCGAGCTGACCAAGACCTATGCCGTGAGGACGGGGCTGTTCGCACGGTCCAGCGCATTCGCTGCGGTCGACGATGTCTCCTTCGCCGTGCCTCGCGGTCAAACCGTGGGAATCGTCGGTGAGAGCGGCTCCGGCAAATCCACGACGGCAAAGCTGCTGCTGCAGCTGGAGGGCGTCAGCTCTGGTTCCATCACATTCGATGGCAGGGATGCGACTTCTCTCTCAGGCGGGGACCTGTTCTCGTTCCGTCGACGAGTGCAGCCGGTGTTCCAGAATCCGTATGCCTCTCTGGATCCGCGCTACACCATCGGCGATGCGATACGGGAACCTCTGGACGTGCATGGGATCGGTGATCCCAGCGACCGGAACGAACGCGTTGCCGCGCTGCTGGAGCAGGTTGCGCTGGATCCCGCACACGCAGACCGCTATCCGCATGAGCTCTCCGGGGGTCAGCGCCAGAGAGTGGCGATCGCTCGCGCGCTCTCGCTCGAGCCGGAGCTGGTGATTCTGGACGAAGCTGTCTCCGCACTGGACGTGCTGGTGCAGGCTCAGATTCTGGACCTGCTGGTCGATCTGCAGAAGCGCTTGGGACTGAGCTACGTGTTCATCAGCCACGATCTGGCCGTCGTCCGGATGATCTCCCACCGTGTCCACGTGATGCGGGCCGGGAAGATCGTGGAGAGCGGTACGCCCGGAGAGATCTTCGACCACCCACAGCATGAGTACACGCGCAGCCTGATCGCAGCGATCCCCTCCGGAAGCTCTGACCACTCCGGCCCATGAGCATGTATGGCGTTCCTACTGAGATGGAAGGTGACCATTGTGTCGACACTCCCTGCTTCATTCGTTGCCGCCGGGCATGATCGACTGCCCTCTGCTTCGGCCGCGGGGCCGCGCGTCGCGGTTCTCGGCCCGTACATCGTGGACGTTCTGGGGCGTCCGGTGAGCGAACTTCCACCTGGTCAAGGCGGGATCCTGCTGGAAGAGATCCGCATGACTGTTGCAGGGACGGGAGGAGGCGCGGCCGTCGATCTGGCCAAACTCGGCTGCGCGGTGGACTGCTACGGGGCGATTGGAGCGGACGGTTTGGGGGCATTCCTTCGTTCGCAGCTCACGAGCTACGGCGTGGACATTTGTGGACTGGTGGAGAAGGACGGACTGCAGACGTCGTCGACGATGCTGCCCATCCGCGCCAATGGTGAGAGGCCTTCGATGCATGTGCAGGGCGCGACGCGGGCTCTGCGCGCGGACGATTTGGATGTCTCGGCCCTTGCCCAGGCGGATGCGCTTCTGCTGGGCGGTCCGGAGGCCATGCCCGACATTCTCGGTGAGAAGGGTGCCGCCGTTGTCGACGGGTTCCGCGAAACCGGCAGACCGGTGTTCGCGGATCTGCTCCATTCCCGCCCTGCAGAGATGCAGCAGGAATTGCTGAGCATGTTGGGCCGGGTCGATTGGTTCATGCCCAATGACGAGCAGTTGCGTGCCTGTACGGGAATCGATGACCTCGCTGCGGCGGCTGCGAAGCTTATCGCCGACACCGGAGTGGGAACGGTGGCAGTGACCACGGGCGGTGATGGTGCTCTGCTCGTCCGCCGGGGTGCGCCACCTGTGACGGTCCCGGCCTTCGCCACCAGAGTCGTGGACACTACCGGGTGCGGGGACTCCTTCAACTCCGGAGTGATTACTGCGGTTCTGGGCGGTTGTTCGCCTGAGGATTCTGTTCTCCTGGGGTGCGCGTGTGGAGCGCTGGTCGCCTCTGGACTGGGGTCGGACGCGGGGATAGTCGATCTGCCTACGGTGCTGGATTTCATGGGGCAGGAGAAGCCTGAGGCTGCGACGCGGATCCGTGCACAGCTTCTTCCCGTTGATGGGTCTCCGGTGACTCAGTCTGATGGTGGGGGAGCACAGGTGCCCGGGATCACTGCCCCGCAACTGGAGGAGAGGAGAATCCGTCTCGCTCGCCGCGCACGGGACATTGCGAAACGCGGCGTCGTATTGGCGGGTGCAGGAAACATCAGCGAGCGCCACGAGGATCTGGTGTTCATCACGAGAGGCGGCCTGCGCTTCGAAAGTGCAGAACCGGAGGACATCTGCGTGCTGACGCTCCGAGGCGAGCTGCTCTGCGGATCGCGCCCCTCCTCGGAGACTCTGCTACATCTTGGTGTCTACCAGTGCACAGAGGCGTTGGCGGTCGTGCATACGCATGGCCGGAGCACGGTTGCTGTAGGGCTGGTGGAAGACGAGCTGCCGGTCATTCACTACAATATTCTTCGTTTGGGCGGCCGGGTGCCCACTGTGCCGTACTTCCCGTTCGGTTCGGAAGAGTTGGCAGAATCTGTGGGGGCATCGATGGCAGCCGGCTCTCGTTCTGTGCTTCTGCGCAATCATGGAGCAGTGAGCTGCGGTTCCACCCTTGATGAAGCCATCGAGTTCTCGGAGCTGACGGAGTGGCTCTGTGAGGTCTATCTGTCTGCGCGTGTCCTTGGGGCTCCCGCTCGGCTGAACCACGGAGACCTTACGGAAGTGAGAAGGCGCGCTGCTGAGTACGGAAACGCCGCCAAAGCCTGAGGCTTTGGCGGCATCCGCCGCTCTTTCTCTTCTATCCCTGGTTCCTTGCGAACTGGTTCTGCCCGCCCAGCGGCTGGCTGCCTCCGCTCTTGTAGACGAGCTGCTTGTTGACGAACTCGTCCATCGCCAACGGACCCAGCTCACGCCCCACACCCGAGCGCTTCACCCCACCGAACGGCAGGAACTCCCGGGACGCCTCCGGCGTATTGAGGAACACCATGCCCGCCTGGATCTGGGAACCCACACGCTCA
>NZ_JALAHB010000216.1 GCF_022712115.1 Brevibacterium sp.
CCGCACGCCCGGCGCCGGCGGCACCACGACGACCTCGTCGACGGGCCCCGGCCGGCCGGCGAGCAGCTCCGCGTGCGCGGGCGTGCCGAGCAGGGTGCGCGCGGCCTCCGGATAGGCGGCCGCGAGCGCCTCGCAGGCGGGGACGGCGAACATGAGGTCGCCCAGGCCCCCGCCGCGCAGGACCGCGATCCGCCCGATCCCCTCGAGCCGTGCGCCCGCGGCACCCACGTACGTCCCGTCCATCGCGCCGTCCCTTCGTCGCACCGAGGAGGAGCCTCATGACCGAGATCACTGTACTCGACCCGCACACCGGCGACCCCGCCACGACCGTTCGCGCCGCCGGCGACAGCGAGGTCGCCGCCGCCGTCGGTGCCGCGCGCTCCGCCCAGCCCGGCTGGGGCCGCACACCCGCCGAGGAGCGGGGCGAGGCGCTCCGGCGGATGGCCGAGGCGCTCGCGGGGGCGGCTGCGGAGCTCGCCGAGCTCAACCGGCGCGAGACCGGCAGACCGGAGGCCGAGGCCCGGGGCGGCGTGGAGGCGGGTGCCGCCACCCTGCGGCAGTACGCGGAGCTCGGCCCCCTCCACCGCGGGCACAGCCTCCGCGGGGACGTCCGGGCGGCCGACTACACCGTCCGCCGCCCGCGCGGCGTCCTCGCCGCCCTCACACCGTGGAACGATCCCGTCGCGGTGGCCGCGGGACTCATCGGCGCCGCCCTCGTCACGGGGAACACCGTGCTGCACAAGCCCAGCGAGCGCAGCCCGGGCGTGGGGGTCCGCCTCGGCGAACTCCTGTCCCCGCTGCTGCCCGCGGGCGTGCTGACGACGCTGAGCGGCGGCGCGGACACGGGACGGGCGCTCACGGCCGACCCCCGCGTCGACGTCCTCGCCCACGTGGGCTCGACCGCCGCGGGGAGGGAGATCGCCCGGACCGGCGCGGAGACCGGTGTCCACGTCATCCGGGAGAACGGCGGGAACGATCCGCTCCTCGTCGACGCCGGAGTGGACCCGGAGTGGGCGGCGGAGCAGGCCGCACTGGGATGCTTCGCGAACGCCGGCCAGATCTGCACCGCGGTGGAGCGGGTCTACCTGCACCGTGAGGTCGCGGAGGACGTGCTGGACGCGCTCACGGCACGGGCGCTGCGGCGTGACCGTGAGGACCCGCCGCAGCCGCTCGTCGACCGCGCACACCGCGCCCAGGTCCACGGGCAGGTGAGTGCGGCGGTCGCGGCCGGTGCGCAGCTGCGAGCCGGCGGCGGCATCCCCGACGGGCCCGGCGCGCACTACCCGGCGACGGTGCTCACGGGCTGCACCTCCGCGATGGCGCTCATGCGGGAGGAGACCTTCGGACCGGTCGCCCCCGTCACGGTCGTCGGCTCCTTCAAGGAGGGCCTCTCCCTGGCGGCGGAGGGCCGGTACGGACTCGCGGCGACCGTGCTCACCCCGCGGACGGACCACGCGCTGCAGGCGGTGGCGGAGCTCCCCGTGGGGACCGTGAAGGTCAACGGGGTCTTCGCCGGCGCACCCGGCGGAGCGGCACAGCCCCGGGGCGACAGCGGCGAGGGCTACGGGTTCGGACCGGAGCTCCTCGACGAGATGACCACCGCCTCCGTGGTGCACCTCGGCGCACCCGTCACGGCAGGAGCGGCGCGATGAGGGAGGCGCGCACGCAGGAGGGGATCGGTCCGGAGGTCCCCCGCCGCATCGCCCGGCGAGCGCCCCGCATCACGGTGTGCGGCGATGCGCTCCTCGACGTCTGGATCCACGGCACCAGCGGGCGGCTCGCCCGGGAGGCTCCCGCCCCGGTGGTCGACGCGCACCGCACCGAGCGCGCGCCCGGAGGCGCGGCCAACACGGCGATGAACCTCGCGGCGCTGGGCGCCCGGGTGCGCATGGTGGGCCTCGTCGGCGACGACGCGGCCGCCGCGCACCTGCGGCGCCTGCTGGACGAGGCGGGCGTGGACACCTCGCTCCTCCTCCGCCGGGCCGGAGCCACCACGGCCAAGACCCGCATCGTCGTCGAGGACCAGGTGATGGTGCGGCTGGATCGCACGGGCGAGGCGGAGCCCGCCGAGGCCCTCGCCCGCCTCACGGACGCCGCGACCGCCGGGATCGCGGACGCGGACGCGCTGGTCGTCTGCGACTACGGGGGCGCGGTGCACACCGCCGGCCTGCCGGAGCGCCTGGCGGGCCTGGCGCGGCCGCCCCTCGTCGTCGTGGACGCCCACCGCCCCGATCACTGGGCACCGCTGCGTCCGGACCTCGTCACCCCCAACGCGGCGGAGGCCGAGGCGGTGCTCGGCAGTCCTCTGGGGCACGGCCGCGGCAGGGTCGAAGCCGCCGTCCGGGGCTCTGCACGGCTGTGCGCGCGGACCGGCGCCGCGGCCGCCGTCGTCACGCTCGACCGTGACGGCGCCGTCCTCGCCGACGGCTCCGGCGCGCTCCACCGCACCCGGGCGAACCCTGCGGCGGAGAAGCAGGCCTCGGGGGCCGGCGACACCTTCGTCGCCGCTCTCACCGCCGCGCTGGCGAGCGGGGTGCCCCGCACCGTCGCGCTTGACCTCGCACAGGCGGCGGCGGACGTGGTCGTCCAGCGGCTCGGCACCTCCCTGTGCTCCACCGAGGACCTGCTCTCGCACCTCGGCCTCGTCCGCGATGCGCTCACACCGGTGGATGCACTGGTGCGGATCGTCGACGAACACCGCGCGGCGGGACGGCGGATCGTGCTCACGAACGGGTGCTTCGACGTCCTCCACCGCGGCCACACCGCCTCGCTGAGCAGGGCGAGGCGGCTGGGCGACGTGCTCGTCGTCGCGCTCAACGACGATGCCTCGGTCCGCAGGCTGAAAGGACCGGACAGGCCGCTGAACCCCCTGCCGGACCGGGCCGGCGTGCTCGCGGCCCTCAGCTGCGTGGACCACGTCGTCGCCTTCTCCGAGGACGCGCCCCTGCCCCTCATCTCCGCGCTCCGCCCGGACGTCTACGCCAAGGGCGGGGACTACGCGCCGGAGATGCTCGCGGAGACGGCCGCGGTGGAGGCCTGCGGCGGCGAGGTGCGGATCCTCGACTACGTCTCCGACTACTCGACGTCCTCGCTCGTGGAGAGGATGCGGACGGGAGCCGCCCATGCCGGCGCGTAGCTCCGCGCACTGGGCGCTGCCCCCGGGACGGCCCGCCGCTCCGGGGGTCGAGGTGCTCCTGCCCTGCTTCGAGAGGCCGGGAGAGCTCGCCGTGACGCTCTCGGGCCTCGCCTCCCAGCTGGACGCCGACTTCGGCCTGGTGCTCAGCGACCAGTCGCCGGAGCCGGTGTGGGAGGATCCGTCCGTCGCCGCGATGCTGCGCGTCCTCCGCGCGCAGGGACGCGCCGTGCGCACGCTGCGGAACCTGCCGCGCCGGGGACTCGCACAGCAGAGGCAGTTCCTCCTCGAGAGGGCCTCGGCCCCGCGGGTGCTCTTCCTCGACAGCGACGTGTGGCTGGAGCCCGGCACCCTCACCCGGCTGCAGGAGGCCCTCGACGCCTACGGCGGAGGATTCATGGGCTCGGCCGTGCAGGGCCTGTCCCATCTCCGCGACAGGCGCCCCGAGGAGCAGCGGCCCTTCGAGCTCTGGGAGGGGCCGGTGGAGCCGGAGCCCGCTCCCACGGAGGGTGCCGCCCACGAGCGGTGGACGCTGCACAACGCCGCGAACCTCGCCCACATCGCGGCGGACACCCCGCTGGGAGGAGAGCCCTTCCTCGTCTACCGCGTCGCGTGGGTGGGCGGATGCGTGCTCTACGACCGCGAGCGGCTCGTGGAGTGCGGAGGCTTCGCGTTCTGGGACCGGCTGCCGCCCGCGCACGCCGGGGAGGACGTCCTCGCCCAGTGGCAGGTGATGCGGCGATACGGCGGAGCGGCGGTCCTGCCCAGCGGCGCCGTCCACCTGGAGGCGCCCACGACTGTCACGGACAGGCGGACCGAGGCCACGGAGCTGCTCGACCGCGGCGCGACCTGACGCGGGGGGGGCACCGCGGTGTCCGGGGTGCCCGCCCCGGGGCACGGCAACGTCATCAGCGGCAGGCCGCTCGGTGCCGGGTCGCTCAGTAGGAGACGAACTCCACGAGGTCGCCCACGCGCTCATCCGAGATGTTCCTCGCCACGTCCGCCTGGGCGAGCATGCCCACCAGCTCGTGCCCGTCGATGACCGGGAGCCGGCGCACCCTGTGCTCCTGCATGGTGCGGATGGCCTCGTCGACGTCGTCATCGGCACCGATCGTCACGGGCTTGCCGCCCGCGATCTCACCCGCGGTCACCTGGCCCGGGTCCCTGCCCTCGGCCAGGCACAGCACGATGTCCCGGTCCGTGACCATTCCCTTGAGCCGCTGGTCCTCGCCGCACACCGGCAGCGCTCCCACCTCCTGGTCGCGCATCCGCCGCACGGTCTGCGTCAGCGTCTCGTTCTCGCCCGTGCACTCCGCACCGGGCGTCATGATCTCTCGTGCGGTCACCATTGCTTCCTCACCTCCGTCTGTGGTCGGTCCCCTCAGCGTGGCACGCGCTTCCCGGAGAGGTCCATACCGCAAGGTACCTTGTCACCTGAGAGTTTCCCGGGTCCAGAGGCGGCGATTTTACTCCCGTTCCCGTGAAAACGGGAGGGGGATTGCCGCCGCGGGTGGCCTTTCTAGCGTGAACAGCGGACGGGAGGACCGAGGCCGGAGCATCCGCGGCCGAGCGGCCTCCCTCGACTCTCACCCCTGACCGAAGGAGCGCCCCATGACCAGTCTCACCGACGACGAACGACGCACGGTCTTCCTCGCGCTCGAGGAGTACGCAGCGGGATTCGCGATGACCCTCTCGGACCAGGACTGCGCCCATGCGCGGGAACTCGCACAGCGGATCCTGCGGGCCCGCTCGCTGGAGCTCCGGGACTGAGACCCGGGATTGGGCCCAGCGCACGGATGGAGTACTATCAGCGCAGGTCAGGCAGTCGGCCGCAACTCCCTCTGAAGGAGCTCCTGCGTGTATACCCTGCTGAACAACCTCGAGTCCTCGAAGCTCGACCTCTACCTCCCCGGCCGGCTGGTCGCCTCGCTCCACTATGCGGTCCGCGAGCAGGAGATGGAGTTCGTCTACCTCGAGGCCATCGAGGAGACGGACGCCCCCGCCCACTGCATGGAGCTGCTGCGGCGCGCGGTCCTCGAGGCGCACACCCGGCGCCTGAAGGTCGTGCCCAGCTGCCAGATCGCCCGCGGGTACCTGCGGCTCCTCGCACAGGGGCCGGAGGCCGCGGAGAACCGCCCCCGCTGCAGCTGAGGCACGCCGGTGCGGGCCGGGAGTCGCCGCTCAGTCCTCGAAGGAGGCGACCGGCTCCCGGCCGCCCACGGAGACCACGATGTCCTCGGCGAGGCGGACGAGCTTGGTGTTGCGGTCGGAGGCCAGGCGCTTGAGCATCGCCACCGCCTCCTGCTGGCCGCACCCCATCTGCACCATGAGGATCCCCGTCGCGATGTCGATGGCGGTCCGGGACTCCATGGCGCGCCGGCGGTGCTCCGCACTCTCCGCGTGCACGGCGATGCGCAGGGCCACGCGCAGCGTCTTGCCCGCCAGGCCGGCATAGGCGAGCGCCCGGCTCACCGCGGCGTCGTCGAAGGCCCGGGGCTCCCGTGCGTAGACGTTCATGGCCGCACCGGCGGAACCATCGAGCTCCAGCGGCACGGCGAGCGCGCTGCGCACTCCGTGCCTGCGCACCTCGGCCATGTACTCCGGCCACCGCTCCTCCGTGAGCACGTCCTCGACGGAGATGAGCCGCCCGCTCCTCTGCGCCTCCATGCACGGGCCGTCGTCGAAGCCCGCCTGCGTCTCGTCCATCGCGCGCGCCTCTGCGGAGCTGCTGCCCACGGCGCTGTTGCGCTTGGCGCGCCGCAGGGTGAAGCCGCACAGCACGGGCGCGTCGACCGCGAGCTCCGCCGCGGAGAGCGCGGCGAGGTCGTCGAGGAACCCGGTCAGCTCGCGGTCGCTGAGGAGGAGATCGTGGAGGCGTTCGCCTGCGGTCTGCGCAGCATCGACGGTCATCGCCCAAGTCTCCCACCTCCGGCGGCCCCGGACCACTCCCTCATTCCCCATCCGCGTCCTCCTCCATCTCGCGTGCGAGTCTCCGCCTCTCGTAGACCCGGCGACTGTAGGTCGCCTCCCGCACCGCCTCCTCGCTGTTGAAGTTCGAACCGAGCGCACCCGCCAGCGTCCCCAGGGAGGCGGAGAGCCACGCCAGCTGGGCGTAGTCCCCGGGCCCCACCGGGTGACCGAGCTGGGACTCCAGATAGCCCGGTTCGATCACGGTGCCCCCGAGGGCGACCATGACGAGGAGCAGCGCGAGGTGCATGACGAGCACGCCGGTCGCCAGCGTCAGCAGGGTCGCGGCGTTGCTCATCCACGCCTCTCGCCGCCCGGCGAGACCTCGCGGGGAGTCCCACAGGCCGTTCCTCACGATCAGCCAGACGACGAGCAGCACGATCACCGCAGCGCTGATCACCGTCAGCCGCGCGGGCGAGAGCGCGTCCGACATCGTCCAGATGGATCCGTAGAAGATCCCGAAGGCGCCGGTGGCCGCGGCGAGCGCGAGCGAGTTCGAGAGCGCGGCGACGAGATCGAGGGGGCGGTTGGTCCGGATGGTGCCGAGGACCGCAGGCAGGAGGCGCAGCGGGCCGGCCCGGTGGAGGTACTCGACCGTGCGCTCGCCGGAGTCCACCCTGCGCCGGAGCCGGGCGCCGGGCCTGCCGCTCCACAGTCCGGGCGGGGACGAGCCGTCACCGCCCTCCGTCTCCCGGATCATGTGCACCGCGGCACGGAGCAGACGGCGTCGCACTCCCACCGCCCCGAAGGCGGGGAGCGAGAGCATGCCCGCACACTCCTCTCCGTCCGCCTCCGCGAGCATGGGTCCGTCCTCGAGGAACCGCGGCAGCTCCGTGACATAGACGACCCAGTCCCAGCCGGTCTCCTCGCGGATCCGGCGCGCGGACGAGAAGAAGGGGACGTCGCCGGAAGGGTCGAGGGGCAGCCTGCGCTCGTCGACCTCCGCCCTCCAGCGGCCGCCCACCGCCTCGGAGAGCCGGGCCTCCAGCGCCCCCGCGACCCGACCGGCCATCGCCGCCGCGATCCCGGGGTCGGCCACCAGGCCGACGGTGCGCGATTCGTCCGTGCTCATGCCACCAGTTATCCAGCCCGCGTCAGATACGTCAAGTCACCTTGTGCCTGGAGAACTCCGTGACCTCGAGAGACACGACCGGAGCAGTTCCGCGGACGGAGGGTGTTGACCCCCTCGGGAGCCGGGTCTACCGTCGTCCCCAACCCCTTCCAACCATCAAGGCAGCTTGCACCATCAGGAGGATCGGCCATGTCCAGCATCCACATCCCCGGCGCTCCCGGTAGCGAACGGCCGCCGCTCCACGAGCCCACCGAGCCGCGCACGCCTCCGCCTGCCAAGGACGACCAGCGGGAGCCGGCACCGCAGTCGCCCACGGGACGGCCCTGGAACGACGGAGCCGCCGCCACAGGCGGCCCGACGGCACGCACGCAGGGCGGCGCGCACCTCACCACGGCGCAGGGCGCCCGGCTGCGCGACACGGACCACTCCCTCAAGGCCGGCTCCCGCGGCCCCACCCTCCTCCAGGACCACCACCTGCGCGAGAAGATCACGCACTTCGACCACGAGCGGATCCCCGAGAGGGTCGTCCACGCCCGCGGCGCGGCCGCACACGGGGTGTTCGAGTCCTACGGCACGGCCGGAGGGCTCACCCGCGCGCGCTTCCTCGCGGAGAAGGGGAGCACCGAGGTCTTCGTCCGGTTCTCGACGGTCCTCGGCTCCCGCGGCTCCGCCGATGCCGTCCGCGACACCCGCGGCTTCGCGGTGAAGTTCTACACGGACGAGGGCACCTTCGACCTCGTGGGGAACAACATCCCCGTCTTCTTCGTCCAGGACGGCATCAAGTTCCCCGACGTCATCCACGCGGCGAAGCCGCACCCGGACCGCGAGATCCCGCAGGCGCAGAGTGCGCATGACACCTTCTGGGACTTCGTCTCGCTGCACACCGAGGCACAGCACCACACGATCTGGAACATGTCCGACCGCGGCATTCCGCGCTCGTACCGGATGATGGAGGGCTTCGGCGTCCACACCTTCCGCCTCGTGGCTCCGGACGGCGGCACGGTGCTCGTGAAGTTCCACTGGAAGCCGCAGCTCGGCGTGCACTCGCTCGTCTGGGAGGAGGCGCAGCTCGCCAACGGCTTCGACCCGGACATGCACCGGCGGGACCTCGCGGACGCGATCGAGTCCGGCGCGCACCCGCAGTGGGAGCTGGGCCTGCAGGTCTTCCCGGACACGGAGGAGCAGACCTTCGAGGGCATCGACCTCCTCGACCCGACCAAGCTCGTCCCGGAGGAGCTCGCCCCGGTGCAGCCCGTGGGGCGGCTGTCCCTCACCGCGAATCCCACGAACTACTTCGCGGAGACCGAACAGGTCGCCTTCCACCCCGGGCACCTGGTGCCCGGGATCGAGGTCACCGACGATCCGCTCCTGCAGGCCCGGCTCTTCTCCTACCTCGACACGCAGATCTCCCGGCTCGGGGGCCCGAACTTCTCCCAGATCCCGGTGAATCGCCCCCACGCCCCCGTGAACGACATGCTCCGGGACGGCATGCACCAGACAGCGGTGCACGAGGGCGTGGCTCCCTACCGCCCCAACTCCTTGGACGGCGGATGCCCCTTCACCGCGGGTGCGGAGGACGGCGCGCTCCTCGACTTCCCGCAGGCGGTGCCCGCGGCCGAGCGGACGAGGGCGAACCCGCGCAGCTTCGAGGACCACTTCTCCCAGGCCACGCTCTTCTACCGCAGCCTCTCCGCCGTGGAGCGCGCACACGTCGCACAGGCATACGCCTTCGAGCTGGGCAAGTGCTGCGAACGCACGATCAAGGAGAGACAGCTGGGCAATCTCGCGCGCATCGACGGGGAGCTGGCCGCGGAGGTGGCGGAGGCACTCGGGATGGACGCACCGGCACCGGCGAGCCCGCCGGAGGATCCCGCCGAACTCAGCCCGGCACTCTCCCAGGTCGGCGGGGAGTGGCCTCTGGACGGCAGGCAGGTGGGGATCGTCCTCGACGCGGAGAGCACGCCGGAGGACGTCCGCGTGCTCCGGGACGCCGTCGCCGCGCGCTCGATGGTCCCGCTCCTCATCGCGCCCACCGAAGCCCCGCTGACCGACGGCACTCCGGTGCAGAGGACCTGGCTCACGGCGAGGTCCGTCGAGTTCGACGCCCTCGTGTTCCTCGCGGGCGACGACCGGCCGGATCCGCGCGTCACCCTCCTCGCCGCCGAGGCCTACCGGCATTCGAAGGCGCTGGCCTTCGGCCCTGGCTCCCCCCTCCCCCAGGCGGCCGGGATCGAGACTGCGGCCCCGGGGGTCCTCACCGGGACGGTGCGCGAGGTGCTGGGAGACCTCTTCACGGCGATGTCGCGTCACCGCGCCTGGGAGCGGTTCGCTCCCAGGCAGTGAGACAGGCGCGCCGCAAGCCGTCGACAACGGCGCGGCACCTGCGTACCGTGGAAGGTACGCAGAACCTCCTCAGGAGCGGAGCAGACGATGACCGGAACACCTCGAGCAGCAGACACCCCTCCGAACGCGGGGACGGTAGGCCCTCCGGAGACGCAGGCGCCGGCCGAACAGGAGCAGGCGGAGACCCCGGGCACCACGCAGTCCGCACATGAGCACGACGACGCCCTCGCGGACGAGTGGGGCGAGGAGTCCTTCCCCAGCAGCGATCCTCCCGGCCACTACTGACGCCGGTCCGAAAGGACCCCTCAGGCCGGTCGGGGCTCTGCGTCCGCGACCGGGCCGCGGACGTCGTACCGCAGCCACACGCTGCCGTCCTCGAGCGGTTCGACGGCCTTGAGCGAGAACGCGATCGGCTCGGCCCGCGAGTGCTTCTCGTGCGCCTCGAACAGCGAGCGCGTGTGGCTCTCCGCGTCTGCGGTGGGCATGAGGACGAGGCTGATCTCGTCGCACAGGCCGTCGCGGACCATCGACCAGTTGAGGGTGGGGCCGCCGCCCAGGATCAGCTCGTCAGTGCCGAACAGCTCGCCGATCCGCTCGACCGCCGTCGCCAGGTCGAGGCGGTCCTCGCCTGCGAGGATGTAGGAGACCCCCTGGGCCCGGAGATGCGCCTTGAACGCGGCTGAGGCGTTCGCCGGGATGAGCTCGACGATGTGGACCTGCACCCCGAAGTAGTCGAAGGTGCTCCTGTCCCAGGCGATCACTCCCGCGCTGTCCACCGCGAAGTAGTTGAACTGCGCGTCCGGCATGGCGAGGAAGTCGCCCTCGGGCACCGGCGCCTCGGGCTCCGGCAGCTCCGCCTGCGGCAGCTCCCCGCCCATGATCGCCTCACTGGTGCCGCGTCCGCTCAGCCAGCCGCGGTGGTTCCCGAAGAAGCGGTTCTCACCGAGGAACAGGTCGAACTAGAGCTGCTGCGACCGCATCCCGACCGAGGTGGGATTGGCGATGCCGTCCACCTTCCCGTTCAGCAGGGTGTGCATGTGGCAGATGATCCTGGGGCGTGACATGGCGGTCCTCTCCTCCGGGGCGGCGGAGGCCGCCGCTCGTGCCGTGACGGGGCGATGCTATCGGGCGGGAGACGGCTGCGGCGCCACCGGCACGGGTGCGCCGGCCGTGGACCGGCGCGGCACGAGCCGCGCCGCGAACACGCGGTGCTCCCACGGGCCCAGCCGTCCCTCGATCCTGTCCATGAGCAGCGTGGCACCGGCCTGAGCCATCTCCTGGCTGTGCTGGCTCACCGTCGTGAGGCCGATGAGCGGCCACGACGCGAGACGGACGTCGTCGAACCCGATCACCCAGGTCTCCCCGGGCACGTCGACCCCCGACTCCGCGAGGGCGTTCAGCGCGGCCAGGGCCATGAGGTCGTTGGCGCAGAAGACCGCCTGCGGAGGTCCCTCCCGGCGCACGTGCCGCCGCACCTGCGTCTCCGTGCGCTCGTAGGAGAACTCGCCGTCGAGGAGGACGGGCGCCGGCAGGCCCAGCGCGGCCGTGCGCGCAAGAAAGCCCTCGCGGCGCTCATCCGCGGTGGAGGTGCCCTCCCGGCCCGCCACGAAGACCGGACGGCGGATGCCGTGCACGGCAAGGTAGTCCGCCACGAGGGCGCCGCCCGCGCGGTTCTCGCTCGTGACGGAGTCGAAGCCGTCACCGGCGGGACGCCGGTTGAGCATGACCACGGGCGCCCGCCCCTCCAGTGCCGCACGCATCGCCGCCGAGTCCTCGCGCCAGGCGGCCATCACCACCCCGTCGACCGAACCGGCGCGGATCGCCTGCACCGCCTGCTCCGCCTGGTGGGAGGAGTCCCAGATCGTCATCCGCTGGCCTCGGGCCGAGAAGACCTCGCTCAGCGCCTCGAGGACCTCCACGTAGAAGGGGTTGGTGAGCTCCTCCACGATCACGCCGACCGCATGCGTGCGGCTCGTCTTCATCGTCGCCGCCGCTTCGTTCCGGTGGTATCCGAGCGCCTCGATCGCTCCCAGCACCCGCTCCCTGGTCGCACCGCTCACCGCGGATGATCCGTTGAGCACCCTCGAGACGGTCGCCTGGGAGACCCCGGCCGCCCGTGCGACATCCCTGCTGGTGACCATGCTCCCCTTCTCCGTACCGCCGGGCGCCCTCCGCCTCCCGACGAGCCGCCGGCTCCTGCGTCGATTGTGCCATCGCCGCGCCGGCGCACTCCCGCGCGCTCCCCCGGGGCGGTTGCGAGTCGCGCATGTATACGTATACATTCGTGCTGCGCACAGAGTCGCACACGCTCGTCCAAGGAGGGACAGACCATGTTCAGCACAGCATCGACCGTGCTCAAGGCACCGACGTCCACGGAGATCCGGCGCGGAGCCGACCCCAAGGTGCAGCAGATCGTCGCCGACGCCATCGCGGACATCCGCGCCCGCGGCGACGAGGCGGTCCGCGAGTACTCGCTGAAGTTCGACGACTACGGCCCGGACTCGTTCCTGCTCACCGAGCAGCAGATCGAGGAGGTCATGGCGCGAGTGCCGCAGCAGGTCATCGAGGACATCACGTTCGTCCAGAAGCAGGTCCGTCGCATGGCCGAGGCACAGCTGGCCTCCCTCACGGACTTCGAGATCGAGACCCTCCCCGGCGTGCACCTCGGGCAGAGGAACGTGCCGATCGACGCGGCCGGTGCCTACGTGCCCGGCGGGAAGTACCCGCTGCTCGCCAGCGCCCACATGACGATCCTCACGGCCAAGGTCGCGGGGGTGGAGCGCGTCGCCGCCTGCACGCCCCTCATCCAGGGCGAGGTCCCGGACGCAACCGTCGCCGCGATGCACCTCGCCGGTGCGGACGAGATCTATCTGCTCGGCGGCATCCAGGCGGTCGCCGCGATGGCCGTCGGCACCGAGACCATCGCTCCCGTCTCCATGCTCGCCGGGCCCGGCAACGCCTTCGTGGCCGAGGCGAAGCGCCAGCTGTTCGGCGAGGTGGGCATCGACCTCGTGGCCGGCCCCTCGGAGGTCCTCATCGTGGCCGACGAGACGGCGGATCCCTTCATCGTCGCCGTGGATCTGCTCTCCCAGGCGGAGCACGGCCCGGACTCCCCCGCGGTCCTCATCTCCACGAGCGAGGAGGTCGCCCGGAAGACGCTCGAGCACATCGAGGAGATCCTGCCCGGCATGCCCACCCGGGACTACGCGGAGACCGCGTGGCGGGAATGGGGCGCCGTCCATGTCGTCGACGACCTCGACAGCGCCTACTCCCTCGCGGACGAGTACGCCTGCGAACACGTGCAGGTCCTCTCCGCGGAGCCCCGTGAGGCGCTCGAGCGCATGAAGCACTACGGTGCGCTGTTCCTGGGCGAGGGCACCTGCGTCTCCTACGGCGACAAGACCATCGGCACCAACCACGTGCTGCCCACCCGCGGAGCGGCCCGTTACACCGGCGGGCTGTGGGTGGGCAAGTACCTGCGCACCTGCACCTACCAGGAGGTCACGGACCGGGAGTCCTCCGCGTTCTTCGGTGAGCTCACCGGCCGGGCGGCACGCGTGGAGCGCTTCGAGGGCCACGCACGCTCAGGCGATGTGCGCGCCGCCAAGTACCGCGGGGAGACGCTGAGCTGGAGCGACCACTCCTTCTGATCTTCGTACGCAGGAAGAGGCCGTCCGCGCTCGTGAGCGGACGGCCTCTCTGCGCGCCGAGCGACGCAGCCCGCTATCCCGCGGTGCTCACGAGCGAGGGCAGCCAGAGCGAGAGCTGCGGCAGGGCGGAGACCAGCGCCAGATCGACGAGGAGGACGCCGATGAACGGCAGCACCGCCTTGGAGATCCGGCCCATCGACAGCTTCGTCAGATCCGCGGCGACGAACAGGTTGAGCCCCACCGGCGGGGTCACGAGCCCGATCGCGAGGTTGACGACCATGATGATGCCGAAGTGCACGGGGTCCATCCCGAACGCCGTCGCCATCGGCAGCAGGATCGGCACGAAGATGAGAATCGCGGCCGCCGCCTCGATGAACATGCCCGCGATCAGCAGGATCACATTCGCGAGGATGACGAACCCGACGATGCCGAGGTTGAGCGAGGTCATCGCCTCCGCCAGCTGCGCCGGGGCTCCGAGCACGTTGATGTAGAAGGCGAACAGCCCGGCCGCCCCGATCACGATCATGACGATCGCCGAGGTGACCGCCGAGTCCGCGAACGCGTCCACCAGCTTCCTGAGGCTCAGCTGCCGGTAGACGAAGCCGACGAGGACCGAGTAGACGACGGCCACGACCGCGGCCTCCGTGGGCGTGAACACTCCTCCGTAGATCCCGCCGAGGACGATCACCGGCATGAGCAGCGCGAGGATCGACTTGCGGAAGGCGGTGAAGAGCTCGCGTCCGCCCACCCTCTCCAGACCGGCGTAGCGCCGCTTCCTCGACACCACGTAGGCCATGATGAGCAGCGAGAGGGTGATCAGCACGCCGGGGAAGACCCCCGCGAGGAACATGTCTCCGGCGGAGACGTTGGCCGCGACGGCGTAGAGGATGAGGGGGATGGACGGCGGGATGATGACGCCCAGCGCGCCCGCCACCGACTGGTTCGCCGCGGTGAAGCCCCGGTCGTAGCCGCGTGCGAGCATCGCCGGGATGAGGATCGAGCCGATCGCGGCCACCGTCGCGGCACCGGAGCCGGAGATCGCCGCGAAGAACATCGACGTGAGCACCGCGGCCATGGCGAGACCGCCGGTCATGTGGCCGATGAGCGCGTTGCCGAACCGGATGAGGCGCTCCGAGATGCCGCCGACCTGCATGAGGTGGCCGGCCAGGATGAAGAACGGGATCGCCATGAGCGGGAACGAGTTGAGAGCGTTGAAGATCTGCTGCGGCACGACCTCGATGCCGAAGATGCCCGAGGCGCCCACGGCCAGGGTCGTCGACCCGGCGATGGCCACCGCGATGGGCACGCCGAGGAACAGGAGGACGAGCGCTGCGACGACGAGAAGTGCCATCAGCTCTCCACCTCCCCGGCCTCGGCGAGGATCTCGTCGACCTCGCTGGCCTGCCGCACACCCAGCGCGGTCGCGAACAGGTGGTAGACGGTGTTGAGCACCAGGAAGGCTCCGCCCACCGGCAGCGCCGCCATGGGCACGCTCATGGAGATCTCCGTGGCGGGCGTGCGCTGGAAGGACACGGCCTCCGTGATGAACATGCCGAACACCACGAGCACGAGGTAGAAGACGATGGACACGCAGCCGGCGGTGATGATCGCCGCCTTCCGCGCGCCTGAACCCAGCACGTGCTCGAGGACGTCGACCTTGATGAGCCTGCCGCTCTGGGCGGCGTAGGCCGCGCCGAGCACGACCAGCCACACCATCGCGAAGCGGGAGACCTCCTCGGAGAAGGTCAGCGACTCGCCCACGACGAACCGGGCGAAGACCTGCCAGCCGATGAGCACGGTCATGCCGGCCAGCAGCAGGACCAGGACGTACCGGATGACGACGTTGACCACGTCGAACACCCGCAGATAGCTGTGCATGAACGACCTCATGGTGTGCCTCCTTCCTCCCGCGCCGCAGACGGCGCGGCCTCCGTCTCGATCACCCGGTCGATGAGGTCCCGCGGGATCTCCGCGCGCCAGGCGTCGATGACCGGCTGTGCCGCCTCCTCGAAGGCCTCGCGGTCGATCTCCGTCTTCTCCATCCCGGCGTCCACGAGCTCCTGGAGGGCCTCGTCCTCCATCTCCGCGCTCACCTCGCGCTGGACGCCGGTGGCGTACTCGCCCGCCTCGACGATCGCCTGCTGGTCCGCCTCGGAGAACGTCTCGAAGTAGCGGGCGGAGATCATCATCGGCGCCGGGGAGTACACGTGCTGCGTCATCGCGATGTAGTCCTGGACCTCCTGGAAGTTCACATCGGCGATCGTCGCGATGGGGTTCTCCTGGCTGTCGATGACCCCCTGCTGGAGGCCGGTGTAGACCTCCGGCCAGGCCATCGGGATGGCATCCGCGCCGAACGCCCGCCAGGTGTCGATCTGCGCGGCGCTCTCCTGGGTGCGGTGCTTGAGCCCCTGGAGGTCCTCCGGGGTGTGGATCGGCCGGACCGAGTTGGTCTCGTAGCGGAAGCCGTTCTCCGTCCAGCCGATGATCTTCACGTTCGCGACGTCCTCGAACTCCGCGGCGAGCTCGTCGCCGATCTCCCCGTCGAGCACGGTGTAGACGTGGTCGAGGTCCCGGAAGACGTACGGCATGTCGAAGAGCATGAAGGAGCGGACGAATCCGCCCATCGGCCCCGTGGAGGCCATGCCCATCTGGATGGAGTTGATGGACATGCCCTCGACCACCTCGCGCTCGCCGCCGAGCGCGTTGTTGTAGTAGTAGTCCACGCCGATGCGGTCGTCGGTGAGCTCCGCGAGCTTCTCCGCGAACGCGTACGCACCGGCGGCGTGGTGCGAATCCGGTCCCACCGCGAGGCTGAACGTGATCGACCCCTCGAAGTCCTCGTCCTTGCTCACCAGCGTCCCGCAGCCGCTCAGCACCAGCGCTGCCGCGGCCGCCATGCAGACGGCTCTCACTCCTCTCATCGGCGGGCCTCCCCTCTGTCGTCGCGCCTC
Source organism: Brevibacterium sp. (assembly GCF_022712115.1). GTDB lineage: Bacteria > Actinomycetota > Actinomycetes > Actinomycetales > Brevibacteriaceae > Brevibacterium > Brevibacterium salitolerans. The sequence continues at coordinate 16,117 of NZ_JALAHB010000216.1, forward strand.
GTCGCTGAGGCGCCGTGTGCGCAGCACATGTCAGATCGTGATCCCTTCCCTGCCCTTGAGCCCGAGGATCTCCCTCGCCTCGTCCGGCGTGGCGACCTCCATGCCGAGCGCCTCGACCAGCTGCACGGCGCGCTCGACCTGTGCCGCATTGGACCGCGCGAGCTTCCCGGGCCCGTCCCAGAGCGAGTCCTCGAGGCCCACCCGGATGTGGCCGCCCGAGGCCAGGGAGACGGCGCCCAGCGGCATCTGGTGCCGGCCGGCGCCCAGCACGGACCACTCGTAGCCGCTGCCGAAGAGCTCGTTCGCGATGCGCCGCATGTGCATGAGGTTCTCCGTGCTCGCACCGGTTCCGCCCATGAGCCCGAGCACGGTCTGCACGAACAGCGGCCCGGTGGCGAGCCCCTCGTCCGCGAAGTGCTTGAGGTTGTACAGGTGCGCGGTGTCGTAGCACTCGAACTCGAAGCGGGTGCCGTTGGCGTTCCCTCGCGTGAGGATCCCCTCGATGTCCGCATAGGTGTTCTTGAAGACGAGGTCCCGGCTGTTCTCCAGGTGCTCCCGCTCCCAGTCGTGCTCGAACTCCGTGAAGCGCTTGAGCATGGGGAACAGGCCGAAGTTCATCGAACCCATGTTCAGCGAGGCGAGCTCCGGGGAGAACGCCATCGCCGGCTGCATGCGCTCCTCGACGGTCATGTGCGGCGAGCCGCCGCTGGTGAGGTTGAGGACCGCGTCCGTGTTGGCGTTGACCTTCTCCAGGATCGGGGCGAAGTGCTCCGGGGACTGGGACGGGCGCCCGTCCTCGGGGTGGCGGGCGTGGAGGTGGACGATGGAGGCCCCCGCCGAGGCCGCCGCGATGGAGGCGTCCGCGATCTCCTCCGCGGTCCGCGGGAGGTGCGGGGACATGCTGGGCGTGTGGATCGCGCCCGTCACCGCGCAGGTAATGATGATCTTGCGCTTCTTCGCTGCCATGCCGGGGTTCCTCTCAGTAGAGCTTCTGTGTGTATCCGTCGACGCTGAGGGTCTGTCCGCTGATCTGCCGGCCGCCGGGCCCCGCCAGGAACTCCACGAGGGAGGCGACGGAGCCGGGATCGATGAACTCCGCGATCGCGCTCTGCCCCCGGTAGTCGGCCTCGACCTCCGCGACGGGCCGGTCCAGCACCGCGGCCTTGTCCTCGATGACGCGCTGGATGCGCTCGCCGCCCACGGCTCCGGGGCAGATCGCGTTCGCCGTGATCCCCTCCGGCCCCAGCTCGATCGCCAGGGTCTTCGTGAAGCCGAGCACGCCGGCCTTGGAGGCCGTGTAGACGCTGCGCCCCAGCATCCCCAGGCGTCCCGCGGCCGAGGACAGGTTGACGATCGTCCCGCGGTCGCTCCGGCGCAGGAGGCCGAGGAGGGCCTTCACGTGGAAGAACTGCGAGGAGAGGTTGATGCGGACCACCGCCTCCCACTCGTCCGGGTCGATGTCCTCGACGCGTGCGGTGGGGCCGGCGACGCCCGCGTTGTTCACCAGGACGTCGATGCGGCCGTGCTCCCGTTCCACCTGCGCGGCGAAGGCCTGCACGCTCGCGAAGTCCCCGGCGTCCACGCGGAACGCGGAGAACCCGGCCGCACGGGCGTCCGCGAGCGCCTCCTGCGCGATGTCCGTGACGACGACGGTGAAGCCGGCGCTGCGCAGACGGTCTGCGATCGCCCTGCCGATCCCCGCCGCTCCGGCCGTGACGACGGCCACCCGGCCGCCGTCCGCGGCCGTGTCGTGCTCTGTGCTCATACCTGTCTCCCTGTCGATCTCCGGTGGGTGCTGTCTGAAGTGTGTGTCCGAGGGTGTGTCAGAGGTCCGCCTCGGCGACCGCCGCCGGACGCTCCTCGGCGGCCGCAGCCGGTTCGCACCCGCATGTCCGCCCGATGTGGAGCCGGTGCGGCAGGACGAGCGCCTGCGCCTCCCGCCGGGAGCGGTCCTCGATGCGGCCGAGGAGCTGGGCCGTCGCCTGCTGCGCCATGGTCCGCGCCGGCTGCACCACGCAGCTCATGCCCACGAGCCGGGAGGTGGACTGCTCGAGCCCGTCGAACCCCGTCACCGCGACGTCGCGGCCGGGTACGAGGTCCGCCTCGTCGAGCACCTCCATCACACCGGCGGCCAGCTCGTCGCTGCCGCAGAGCACGGCCTCGGGCGCCCCGCCGTGGGCGAGCAGGTGCAGACCGGCGCGCCGCCCGCCGTCGCGGGAGAGCTCGGTGCTCACCCGCCGGTGCCGCGGAACGGTGAGGCCGTGGGCGGAGAGCGCCTCGGCGAATCCCCGCTCCCGCAGATGCGAGGACGAGGAGAAGCGCGGCCCCACCACGGTGGCGATGCGGGTGTGCCCGTGGCGCAGCACGTGCCGGGTGATCTCCTGCGCCGCGGCGAAGTCGTCGATCCCCACGAAGTCCGCCGTGACGAACGAGGACCGCCGCGAGAGGAAGGTGAAGGGGATCCGCCCCTCGCGGAGGATGCCCAGCGCGCGGGAGTCCTCCCGGTGCGCCGCGGCCGTGATCACGCCGTCGATCCCCCGGTTCACCAGCATCCGGGCGACGGAGACCATCTTCTCCGGCGCGTCGTCCGTGGTGGCGAGGAGCACCTCGAAGCCGGCGCGGTCCGCGTTCGAGATCACCTCCTGCGCCCACGAGGTGAACATGGGGTTGGCGACGGACGGGACGATGAGCGCGATGACGCGGCTGAGCCCGCGTGCGCCGGCGCGGGAGGGCCGCACGCCCGCTTCGTTGGCGAGTTCGAGGACCTTCCGCCGCGTGGCCGCGGACACCCCGGGACGGCCGTTGAGCACGTAGGAGACGGCGGCCTGCGAGATCCCGAGCTTCCGGGCGATGGCCGCGGCCGTGCCCCTACGACCCGCCTCGGGCCCGTCCTCCGTCGCGGACGGCTCCATCCGGTCCACCTCCCTTCGCGCACTCCGGTGTCCGCACGGAACACCGCACACAGTACGAACGGAGCATGAACTTAAGCGATGTTAAGCGCCCGAGTCCCCGGGCAGCGCGGAGATGTGATGACATGGGGCAGCGACACAGAGCAGGAGACGGATGACGATGACGTATTCGATCACGCGCGCCGCGGTGGTGGGCGGGGGCTACATGGGCGGCGGCATCGCCGCGGAGATCGCAGGCGCCGGGATCCCCTGCGTGCTCATCGACGTCGATGCCGCCACGGCGCGGGCACGCGTGGAGCAGCTCCGGGAGGAGACTGCGGCCATGCGCGCGGACGGGCGGCTCACGGTGGTGAGGGCCGCGGCGGTCGAGGCATGCCTCACGGCCGGGACGGACATCGCCGCGGACGTGCCCGGCTGCGACTTCGTCCTCGAGGCCGTCCCGGAGTCGCTGCCCCTCAAGGCCGCGACCCTGGCCGCGATCTCCGCCGCCGCGGCGCCGTCCGCCGTCCTCGCCTCGAACACCTCGACGATCCCCATCTCCGAGCTCAGCGCCCACGTGGACCGCCCCGAGCGGTTCCTCGGCTGCCACTGGATGAACCCCTCGCGGATCGTCCCCGGGGTGGAGATCGTCCCCACCGGTGACACGGCCGCGGAGGCGGTGGCGGCGGCGGAGGACTTCCACACGGCCATCGGCAAGCGCCCCACCCGCGTGGGCGACGTCCCGGGCTTCGTCGCCAACCGCCTGCAGCACGCACTGTTCGCAGAGGCCCTGCGGCTCGTGGACGAGGGTGTGGCCTCGCCCGGGGTGGTCGACGAAGTCACCCGCTCCTCGTTCGGGTACCGCCTCGCCGCCTTCGGCCCGTTCGAGGTGGCGGACATGGCCGGCCTCGACGTCTACCGGGCCTGCCTCGCCACGGAGCAGGAGGCCTACGGCGAGCGGTTCGCCTCGACCTCCCTGCTCGACGAGGCGGTCGTGAGAGGGCACCTGGGGCTCAAGAGCGGCCACGGCCTCACCCCGCTCGCGGAGAAGGACCCCGCCGAGGTCGCCCGCGTGAGGAACGCCTACTTCCACGGGCTGAGCGCGCTCCTGGCCTCCGTCGAGGGCCTGGAGGACCTGCGCACCGCCGCACCGCACACAGGAGAGGACCACACATGACGACCCACGACCCGGACGCCTCACCGGCGACGCCGGACCACTTCTCCCCCGCGGGCTTCCGCCTCGACGGCAGGCACATCCTGGTGACGGGCGCAGGACGCGGGCTGGGACGCGCGATCGCGCTCTCCGCCGCCGCCTTCGGGGCGACGGTGTCGCTCGTCGCCCGCACCGCCCCGCAGCTGGAGGACACCGCCCGCGCCGCGGAGCCGCTCGACGGCACCTGTGTGCCCCTCGCCTGGGACCTCACCGGTGCCGAGGCCGTGCCCGGACTGCTCGGCGCCGTCCGCGCGCAGGGGCCGCTCGACGGAGTGGTCCACGCCGCCGGTGTCCAGCACCGCGTGGACGCCGTCGACGTCGCACCGGAGGACTTCCGCCGGGTCATGACGCTCAACCTCGAGGTGCCCTACTTCCTCAGCGCGGCCATCGCCCGCGAGCAGAGGGAGCGCGGGGCGCGCGGATCCCACGTCTTCATCGCCTCGCTCAACTCCAGCATCGGCCGCCCCACCTGCTCGCCCTACGTCGCCTCGAAGACGGGGATCGTGGGTGTGACCCGGGCGTTCTCCACCGAGTGGTCGCCGCACGGCATCCGCGCCAATGCGATCGGACCCGGCTTCTACCGCACGGCGCTCACCGAGGACCTGCTCACTACGGAGGCGGGGATGAGCTCCGTCATGAGCCGCATCCCCATGGGGCGGCTCGGCCGGCCCGCGGAGCTCGGCGGTGCGGCCGTCTACCTCCTCTCCGACGCCTCGGCCTACGTCTCCGGACAGGTGCTCAACGTGGACGGCGGCTGGCTGGCGGCCTGAGCGCCCGCCCATGACATCCGTCACGACGGGGTCGTGACAGACGGCAGTTCCACCGGCTGCGGGATGCCCGGATGCTGGAGGCATGGACACCACAGCCACCGCCCCCGCCGTCGAGGCCGCCGGCGTCCGCCGCACGTTCGGCTCCGTCCGCGCCGTCGACGGCGTCGACCTGCGCATCGACCGCGGCGAGGTCGTCGCCCTGCTGGGGCCCAACGGCGCCGGCAAGACCACCTTCCTCGACATGGTCCTCGGCTTCACCGTCCCGTCCTCCGGCACCGTCGCCACCCTCGGCGAGGAGCCCGTGCGCGCGGTGCGTGCCGGACGTGCCTCCGCCGTGCTGCAGACGGGCGGCCTGCTCGACGACCTCACGATCGCGGAGACCGTGCGGATGATCGCCGCCTGCCACCTGTCCCCCCGCGCACCCGTGGAGGTGCTGCGCCGCGCGGGCCTGGACCGCCTCGCCGGGCAGAAGGTGCGCAAGTGCTCCGGCGGCGAGCGCCAGCGCCTGCGCTTCGCCCTCGCGCTGCTGACCTCGCCGGAGCTCATCGTCCTCGACGAACCCACCACCGGCATGGACGTGCGCGCACGGTCGCAGTTCTGGGAGGCGATGCACACGGAGGCGCGCAGCGGCCGCACCGTCGTCTTCGCCACCCACTACCTCACGGAGGCCTCGGACTTCGCGGACCGGATCGTCCTCATGCGCGGCGGGCGGGTCCACGCGGACGGCACCGTCGCCCAGCTCACCGCCGAACGCTCCCGCATCCTCGAGTGCACCTGGGCCGGCACGGACGGGCAGCACCCGGAGGCGTTCGCGGAGAAGCACGCGGTCACACTGCGCCCCGCCCGGGCCGAGAACGGGAACAGCACCGGACACGGCACTCCGCGGGTGTCGTTCGCCGCCCATGACACGGACGCGCTCGCCTATGCCCTCCTCCGCGACGGCCTGGCCCGGGACCTCCGGATCACGCACGCGAGCCTCGACGACGTCTTCCTCGCCCTCACCGAGGGCGAGGACCGCACGGAGGGAGAACCCGCATGACCACGCCAGCCCGCCCCGCTCCCGCCTCCCGCTCCGCCGCA
>NZ_JALAHB010000217.1 GCF_022712115.1 Brevibacterium sp.
CCTCGCAGGGACTGCGCCTGGGCAGCGTGCTCGGCGCCCCCGTCCTCCTGGCCTGGTCGTGGTTCATCGCCGCCGGCGTCATCGCCGTGCTCGTCAGCCCGTGGGTGGCCCGGGTCCGCCCGGACCTCGGCTGGCTCAGCTGGGTGGTGGGCCTCCTCTTCTCCGTCGTGCTGTTCGGCTCCGTCTTCCTCCACGAGCTCGCCCACGGCGTGACCGGGCGGCTCTTCGGCTACCGTGTCGCGGCGATCGAGCTCAACGTCTGGGGAGGCTTCACGCGGTTCGAGCCCCGCACGGAGCCGGATTCCCCCCGTGCGGCCTGGGTGAGCTTCACCATCTCCGTGATCGGACCGGTGGTCAACCTGGTCCTCGGCGGCCTGGGCTGGCTCGTGCTCGACGCGCTCCCGCAGGGCTCGGTGCCCTGGCTGCTGCTGTTCGGCTTCACCTTCGCCAACCTCATCCTCGGCGCCATCAACCTCCTGCCGGGGATCCCGCTGGACGGCGGCTGGGCCCTGCAGGCCGTGTTCTGGCGCTTCACCGGCAGCCCCTACGCCGGGACCATCGCCGCAGCCTGGTTCGGCCGTCTCATCGCGGTGGGCTTCGTCGTCGTCGCGCTGCTCGCCCCGCTCGTGCAGGGGCAGCGGCCGGACCTCGTCACAGTGGGCTGGACGGCCGCGATCGCGGCGATGGTCTGGTTCTCCGCCTCGGACGCCGCCAAGCACGCCACGCAGGCCCGGCGCGTCGAGACCTACGACATGCGGCGGGTGATCCAGCCGGCGATCGCGGCGTCCTGGGACGCACCCCTGGACTCCGCCCTCACCTACACGGACCCGCACACCGGCCGGCAGCCGCTCATCGTCGTCCTCGACGAACAGGGGCTGCCCAACGGCCTCGTCAACCGCCAGGCCGCCGCCGGCCACGCGGGCACCGGCCGCCAGGTCCATGAGTTCACCCGCCCGCTGGGGCCGTGGATCGGAGCACCGGCGGACATCACCGCCCCGCACCTGCTCGAATCGCTCACCCACCGCCCCAAGGCGGCGTTCTGCCTCATCATGCAGGGGGAGGCCCTCGTGGGCTTCGTCGACCTCCAGGAGTTCTTCGACGAGCTGCTCGCGCATTAGAGCCGCTGTACCTGCGCCCAGTAGAGTGGGCGGAATGGATGAGACAGCTATCGGCGCGGATCTGCGCCGCGGACCCTTCCGACCCGGCGACAAGGTCCAGCTGACGGACCCCCGGGGACGCCTCAACACGATCGTGCTGAAGCCCGGAGACCAGTTCCACACCCACCGGGGCTGGATCGAGCACGACGACCTCATCGGCGCTCCGCCCGCCTGCGTCGTCGCGAGCACGAGCGGCGTGGAGCACCAGGCGATGCGGCCCAGCTACGAGGACTTCGTCCTCTCCATGCCCCGCGGCGCCGCCGTCGTCTACCCCAAGGACTCGGCCCTCATCACCACGCTGGGCGACGTCTTCCCCGGCGCCCGCGTGGTGGAGGCCGGCGTGGGCTCCGGCGCACTCACGCTCGCCCTCCTCCGCGCGGTGGGCGACACCGGCTCCGTCCACTCCTTCGAACGCCGCGAGGAGTTCGCCACGATCGCCGCGGGCAACATCGCGGACTTCTTCGGTCAGGAGCACCCGGCCTGGCAGTGCACGGTGGGCGACCTCGTGGAGGAGCTGCCCGCCGCGGTGGAGGCCGGCAGCGTGGACCGCGTGGTCCTCGACATGCTCGCACCGTGGGAGTGCGTGGAGGCCGCCGCGACGGCGCTCACCGCCGGCGGCATGCTCGTCTGCTACGTCGCGACCGCCTCGCAGCTGTCCCGGACCGCCGAGGCCGTGCGCGCCTCGGGCCTCTTCGCCGAGCCCCGCGCGCTGGAGTCGATGGTCCGCGACTGGCACCTCGAGGGCCTGGCCGTGCGGCCCGAGCACCGGATGATCGGACACACCGGGTTCCTCCTCTTCGCCCGCCGGATGGCGCCGGAGGCCGCCCCGCTCGAGCGCACGCGCCGGCCGCAGGGCACCGAGCCCACGGAGGCCGACCGGAGCGCGTGGTTCGACCCCGAGGTCACGGAGCACGCGATCGGCCAGCGCACGGCCACCCCCAAGAAGCTCCGCCGTCTCATACGGCAGACGGGCACGCGCGCGCGGATCGAAGCGGAGCAGGCTGGTGAGAGCCCAGAGCCCGCAGGAGGGGACGAGGAATGACGCAGGAGACGGTGGACGAGGCGGTCAGGCTCCGCCGCGAGAACGCGATGATGCGGCAGCAGCTGGTCGCCGCCGGCAAGCGCAACGAGACGCTCACGAAGACGCTGCGCGGCGCGCGCGAGGAGCTCACCCGCATCAAGGAGGAGGTGGCGGCCCTCTCGGAGCCGCCCAACACCTTCGGCACGGTGCTGTCGGCGCCGCGCGGCAGCGGCGAGGCGCGCACCGTCGAGGTGCTCGCCTCCGGCCGGCGCATGCGCCTGGCCGCCGCTCCCGAGGTCGAGTCCTCCGCGCTCGTGCCCGGAGCCGAGGTGCGCCTGTCCGAGGGCCTCGTCGTCATCGACGCCGCCTCGGGCCGCGGCGTGGGCGACGTGGCGCCGGTGCGCGAACTGCTTCCCGACGGCGAGCGGGTGCTGGTGGGCGGACCCAACGACGAGGAGCTCGTCTACCGCCTCACGGACGCCCTACGCACGCGCGGCGTGCGGGTGGGCGACGCCGTCCTCGTGGACCGCCGCACGCAGTTCGCCTTCGAGGTGGTGGACAAGCCGGAGGTGCAGACGCTGCTGCTCGAGGAGATCCCCTCGATCTCCTACGCGGACATCGGCGGACTCGCCGCGCAGATCGGGCAGATCAAGGACGCCGTGGAGATGCCCTTCGAGCACCCGGAGCTCTTCACGGAGCACGGCCTCAAGCCGCCCAAGGGCATCCTGCTCTACGGTCCCCCCGGCTGCGGCAAGACGCTCATCGCCAAGGCCGTGGCGCATTCGCTGTCCTCGCGCAGGAAGGACCCCCACGCCAAGAGCTACTTCATCAACGTCAAGGGTCCGGAGCTGCTGGACAAGTACGTGGGGGAGACGGAGCGCCAGCTGCGCATCATCTTCGCCCGGGCGCGGGAGAAGGCCACGGCCGGCAGCCCCGTGGTGGTCTTCTTCGACGAGATGGAGTCGCTGTTCCGCACGCGCGGCACGGGCAAGTCCTCGGACGTGGAGACCACGATCGTGCCGCAGCTGCTGGCGGAGATCGACGGCGTGGAGAAGCTGGAGAACGTCATCGTGATCGGCGCCTCCAACCGCGAGGACCTCATCGACCCCGCGATCCTGCGGCCGGGACGGCTCGACGTGAAGATCCGCATCGAGCGCCCGGATCCGGAGGGCGCGAAGGACATCTTCTCGAAGTACGTGACGGAGGCGCTGCCCTACCGCGAGGAGCTGCGGGACCTCGGCATCCCCGGCCTCATCGAGAGGATCGTGGAGCGGATGTTCGCGCGGACGCCGGAGAACGAGTTCGTCCGGGTCACCTATGCGGACGGCACCCGGGAGGTGCTCCACTACGCGGACTTCGCCTCGGGCGCGATGGTGTCCAACATCGTCGACCGCGCCAAGAAGCACGCGATCAAGGACCTGCTCGCCACCGGCGTGCGCGGGCTGGGCTGGGAGCACTTCGACCGTGCGGTCGCGGAGGAGTTCGCGGAGCACGAGGACCTGCCCAACACCTCCAACCCGGACGAGTGGGCGCGGATCTCCGGCCGCAAGGGCGCACGCATCGTGGAGCTGGAGACGGTGCAGCACGACTGAGCGCGCCGCTCCGGCGGGGAAGGCTACTTCCGGCCGCCCTTCCCGGACCCGCCCACCGCGATGCTCGCGATCGTGCGCCAGCCCACGAGGGTGACGAAATTCAGCGCGGTCGCGACGACGAGGAACGGCTCCGCCACGCTGGCGCCGGTGCCCAGGAACCGGATCACCATGCCGAGCAGGACGGTGATCGCCCAGACCCCGGCACCCGTGGCCAGCGGGGCGAGAGGGCGGTCCCACACCCGGGTGAGCAGCCAGGCGACGGCGAGGGCGGCGAGGAAGGGCCAGGCGGTCTGGACGAGCGCGACGGGGTCGAAGCTGCGATAGTGCTGATAGTGCCCCACCACGACGAAGGCCGCGACGAGCACGAGGTCGAGGACGAGGGCGAGGACGATATGCGAGGGTTTCTTGGAGGCCACACCATGATTGTAGAGACCGCACCCCTGCGGGTGGCCCGTGCCATGGGCACGGAGTCCGAGTTCGGCATCAGCCAGCCGGGCCGGCCGCACGCCAACCCGATGCGCGACTCCGCGCGTGTCGTGGACGCCTACGCCGCCCCGCTGGGGCTGAAGTCCGCGCAGGCCTTCTGGGACTTCTCCGGCGAGTCGCCGCTCGCGGACGCACGCGGCTTCCTCATGAGCGAGGCGCACGCGGACCTCACCCAGCTCACGCATCTGCCGGAGGCGCAGCCGGACGCCCAGTACCTCGCGAACGTGGTGCTGCCCAACGGCGCCCGCTACTACGTGGACCACGCCCACCCCGAGTACTCCTCGCCGGAGGTCATGACCCCGCGCGAGGCCGTCCTCTTCGACCGCGCCGGCGACCGGATCGCGGAGGCGAGCGTGCGGGCGCTGGCCGGCACCCGCGAACCCGTGACGCTCTACAAGAACAACACGGACTCCAAGGGCTCCTCCTACGGCACCCACGAGAACTACATCGTCACCCGGGAGACGGACTTCGAGGACCTGGTCGCCGGGCTGCTGCCGTTCTTCGTCACCCGGCAGGTGCTCTGCGGCGCCGGCCGCGTGGGACTGGGGCGGAACGCGGAGGAGCCCGGCTTCCAGATCTCCTCCCGCGCGGACTTCTTCGAGGAGCAGGTGGGGCTGGAGACCACCCTGCGGCGGCCCATCGTCAACACCCGGGACGAGCCGCACGCGGACGCCCACCGCTGGCGCCGGCTCCACGTCATCATCGGCGACGCGACCCTGGCGGAGCCGGCGATGCTCGTGAAGATGGGCACCACCTCGCTCGTCCTCGGCCTCATCGAGTCCGGGCGCTGTCCGCAGCTCACGCTCGCGGACCCGGTGACCGCCCTGCAGACGGTCAGCCGCGACCTCGGCCTCGGCGCGCGCCTGCCGCTGGCCGACGGCAGCACGCTTTCTACCCTGGAGATCCAGCGGCTCTACCTCGACGCCGCGCGCGCCGCCGCGGGGGAGGGCCCGGACGCGGACACCGCCGAGGTGCTGGCCGAGTGGGACCGCTTCCTCACCGGCCTGGAGACGGATCCGCTGAGCCTGTCCGCGGACATCGACTGGGTCGCCAAGCTCGCGCTGCTGGAGGGCTACCGCGCCCGCGGCCTGCGCTGGGACGATCCCAAGATGCAGCTCGTGGACGTGCAGTACTCGGACGTGCGGCCAGAGAAGGGCCTCTTCTACCGCCTCGAGGCCGCCGGCAGGATCCGCCGTCTCACGACGGACGCGGAGGTCGCCGCGGCCGTGGCCCGGGCGCCGGAGTCCACCCGCGCCCATGTGCGCGGCGGTGCCGCGCGGCGCTTCCCGCGGCAGGTCGTCGCGGCGTCCTGGGAGTCGCTGGTGCTCGAGCGCAGCGACGGGCAGATGACGCGGATCAGCCAGGGCGGTCCGGAGGAGAGCACGCGGGCGGCGGTGGGCGACGTGGTGGACTCAGCGGCCACGGTCGACGAGCTCGCGGACGCGCTCACCGGCGCACGGGCGCGGGACTAGACTTCCGTGAGAGCAGCTTCCCCGAGAGCAGTACGAGCCGAGAGCGAAGGTAAGAGATGAGCAGCAGCAGCGAACAGGCCCACAAGGACCGCAGCGAGCGGCCGGACCTCCCGGAGGACTCAGGCCCGCTCGCCCCGCAGGCCCAGACGCAGGTGGAGACCTCCGCCGTGGACTCGATCCTCGACGACATCGACTCCGTGCTGGAGTCCAATGCGGAGGAGTTCGTCCGCAACTTCGTGCAGAAGGGCGGCCAGTGAGCGGATTCGAACCCGCTTTCCTCTCCGCGACCTCCTCGTCGTTCTTCGATCTGGTCTCCCGGCTGCGGCCCGAGGCCCTGCCGCTGCCCGGGCAGCACGCGACCGCGGTGCCGGAGGGCACGACGGTCCTCGCGCTGCGCACCGCCGAGGGCGTGCTCATGGCCGGTGACCGCCGCGCCACCGCGGGGAACCAGATCGCCCACCGCAGGATCGAGAAGGTCCACCGGGCGGACGCGGAATCGGTGATCGGCATCGCCGGGACGGCCGGGCTGGCGCTCGAACTCATCCGGCTGTTCCAGCTGGAGCTCGAGCACTACGAGAAGATCGAGGGCGCCCCGCTGTCGCTGGAGGGCAGGGCCAACCGCCTCGCCGCCATGCTCCGTTCGCAGCTGGGCCTCGCCCTGCAGGGCCTTGCTGTCCTCCCGCTGTTCGCAGGGGTGGAGAAGGCCGCGGCGGACGGGGACGCCGCGACGGGACGCATCTTCAGCTTCGATGTGACGGGCGGCAAGTACGAGGAGGTCAGCTGGCATGCGATCGGCTCCGGTGCCGGTCCCGCCCGCTCCGCCCTGCGCCGCCTCTGGCAGCCCGGTCTCACGACCGCGGAAGCGGTCGAGGCCGCGCTCGAGGCGCTGGCGGACGCCGCGGAGGACGACGCCGCCACCGGCGGCGCAGACCTGGTGCGCGGGATCGCACCCGTGATCCGCATGGTCGACGCGGCGGGCGAGCGGCGCATCCCGGAGGCCGACGTGCTGGCGCAGGCGGCGGCCGTCGCCCGCCGGCGCCGTGAGGAGGCGGAGGAACGATGAGCGTCCCCTTCTACGTCCCGCCCGAACAGCTCATGAAGGACCGGGCCGAGTTCGCCCGCAAGGGGATCGCCCGCGGCCGCTCCGTGCTCGTGCTCAGCTGTGCGGACGGCATCCTGCTGCTCGCGGAGAACGCCTCGCCCAGCCTGCGCAAGATCGCGGAGATCTACGACCGGATCGGCTTCGCCGCCGTGGGCAAGTACAACGAGTTCGAGGGGCTGCGGCAGGCGGGTGTGCGCTACGCGGACCTGCGCGGCTACTCCTACGAGCGCTCCGACGTCACCGCGCGGGGGCTGGCGAACGCCTATGCGCAGACGCTCGCCGGCGTCTTCACCAATGCGCAGAAGCCCTACGAGGTGGAGCTCGTCGTCGCGGAGCTGGGGGAGACCCCGGCCGAGGACGGCCTGTTCCGCATCTCCTACGACGGCTCGATCGCCGACGCCCACGGCCGGGTCGCCCTCGGCGGGGGCGCGGAGTCCATCACGGCCCGGCTCGAGGCCGCCGGCGCGGATCTCTCCGGCCTGGGCCTCGCGGACGCTCTGGAGGCGGGCCGGGCCGCCATGCTCCCGGACGCCCCGCAGGGGTCCGGGTCCGGGCGGCTCGAGGCCGCGCTGCTGGACCGGCACGCGAGTGGCCACCGCACGTTCCGCAGGCTGTCCGCGGTCGGACAGAAGCGAACCGGACAGAAGTGAGAGGACAGCGCCCATGAAGCGGATCTTCGGCCTGGAGACCGAGTACGGGATCGCCTACACGGCGGGGACCACCCGCCGGCTGGGGCCGGAGGAGGTGGCGCGCTACCTCTTCCGGCCGGTGGTGGAGTGGGGGCGCTCGTCCAACGTGTTCCTGCCCAACGGCGCCCGGCTCTACCTGGACGTCGGCTCCCATCCAGAGTATGCGAGCGCCGAGTGCGACGCGCTCACCGATCTCGTCGCGCAGGACGCGGCGGGCAACCGGATCCTCGCCGATCTGCTTGCGCGGGCGCAGGGCGCGCTGACCGCCGACGGCCATGACGGCACGGCCCACCTGGTGAAGAACAACACGGACTCCGCGGGCAACTCCTACGGCAGCCACGAGAACTTCCTCATCCGCAGGTCGATGGACTTCAGCAGGCTCACCACCACGCTGCTACCCTTCCTCGTCACCCGCCAGCTGATCGTGGGGGCGGGAGCCCTCATCCCGGCCGCGCCCAGCCTCTCACCGCAGGACCAGGGCGCCGGCGGCACGGTGTTCGGGCTCTCCGCGCGCTCGGACGTGATGTGGGAGGGCGTGTCGTCGGCGACCACGCGCTCGCGCCCCATCATCAACGCGCGCGACGAACCGCACGCGGACGCGGAGCAGTACCGCCGCCTCCACGTGATCGTCGGCGACTCCTCCATGCTCCAGCCCACCACGGAGCTCAAGGTCGGCTCCGCCGGCCTCGTCCTCGACCTCATCGAGACGGGTGTGCCGATGGGGGACCTCTCGCTGCGCCATCCCATCCGCGACATCCGCCTGCTCGCCCGCGACCTCAGCGGGTCCACCGTGCTGGAGAGCGCGGCGGGAGGGACGCGCACCGCCCTGCAGCTGCAGCGGACCTACCTCGAACACGCCCGGGCGCTCGTGGAGCGCGGGGACCACTCCCTCGGGGACGACGCCGTGGCCGCCCGGGTCCTCGACCGCTGGACCCGTATGCTCACGGCCCTCGAGTCCGGGGACGTCTCGTCCATGGCCGGCGAGATCGACTGGGTGGCGAAGAAGGCGCTCATGGACCGCTACCTCGAGCGCTCCGGCGCGGACTTCTCGGATCCCCGCCTCGCGCGCCTGGACGTCGCCTACCACGACATCACGCCGGGCGCGGGGCTGCTGAACTCGCTCGAAGCCTCCGGCCGGGTGCAGACGGTCGTGGGCCCGGCTGCCGTCGACGCCGCCGTGGAGACCCCGCCCGCCACCACCCGTGCCCGTCTGCGCGGGCGGTTCGTCTCCGCCGCGCACGCGGCCAGACGCGACTTCACGGTGGACTGGGTCCACCTGCGCGTCAACGACCAGGCCGGCCGGGCCGTGGTCCTCAAGGACCCGTTCGCGCACGAGAGCGAGCGGGCGGAGGCGCTCATCGCCGCACTCTCAGCAGATGCTGATCCGGATGCCCGTATGAGACCCTGAGGGGTCGAGACCACCAGACACGCAGATCCTGACAACGACCCGGAAGGGACACCCCCTGTGAGAAAGACGGCAGTACTGTGAAGAGAACCGTGCTCAGCGCCGCTGCGGCCGCGGTGCTCGTCCTCTCCGCGTGCAGCGCGGACGAATCGACACCGGCGGAGTCACCCGCCGCGACGGAGGTGGACCCCAAGTCCACGTCCCTGGACGACGTGACCGTGAGCGGGGACGCGGGCACCGAGCCCACGGTCGAGTTCGAGGCCCCGCTGGCCGTCGAGGAGACCGCCTCCACCGTCGTCGAGGAAGGCGACGGCGAGGAGGTCGAGGAGGGGATGCAGGTGACCGCGCACATGACGCTGGTCTCCGGCACCTCGGGCGAGGTCGTGGAGTCCTCGTACGATTCCGAGCAGGCCTCCGGCTTCCCCACGGACAGGGAGCAGATCAACCAGGGGCTGTTCGACGCCGTGGTGGGGGAGAAGGTGGGCTCCCGCGTGCTGCTCGCCCTCAACGGCCCCGCGCAGTCCGGTGCGGCGCCCGAGACCCTCCTCTACGTCATCGACATCGACGGGGTGGACGACATCCCGGAGCCGCTCGAGCGTGCCGAGGGAGAGGAGAGGGACCTGCCCGAGGGGTTCCCGGCCGTCACTCGCGGCGAGGACGGCGCACCGTCCATCGAACAGCCCAGCGGCGAGGCCCCCACGGAGCTCGAGACCGCCTACGCGATCGAGGGCGAGGGGCCGGAGGTGGAGGCCGGACAGAACGTCACGGTCCACTACACCGGCTGGCTGTGGGACGACGCGGCGGAGCCCTTCGACTCCTCGTGGGAGCGCGGTGAGCCGTTCTCCGTGCAGAACGTGGGCCAGGGACAGGTCATCGCCGGCTGGAACGAGGGCCTCGTGGGCCAGAAGGTCGGCTCGCAGGTGGTCCTCGTCGTGCCGCCGGACAAGGGCTACGGCGAGAACGGCAGCCCGCCCAGCATCCCCGGCGGCGCGACGCGCGTCTTCGTCGGCGACATCCTCAGTGCGGTCGGCTGAGCCCGCACGCACTGACACCACTCATCCCGGACCACACCCCTGAGGCAAGGAGCCCCCATGAGCAAGCAGAAGCCCGTCATCGACTTCCCCGGCGAGACCGCACCCACGGAGCTGGAGATCGTCGAGGAGGTCGAGGGGACCGGAGCCGAGGCGAAGCCCGGTGACACCGTCGCCGTCCACTACGTGGGCGTGGCCTTCTCCACCGGCGAGGAGTTCGACGCCTCCTACAACCGCGGCGCACCGCTCCAGTTCAAGCTGGGCGTGGGCATGGTCATCCCCGGCTGGGACCAGGGAGTCACCGGCATGAAGGTGGGCGGGCGCCGCACGCTGCGGATCCCGCCCCACCTCGCCTACGGCCCGAACGGCGTGCCCGGCGCGATCGGCCCGAACGAGAGCCTGATCTTCGTCTGCGACCTCGAGCAGGTCGGCTGAGCGGAGCTCGCAGCGCTGCGCACCCGAGCGCTCAGATCCTCGCCGCGGCGGCTCGTCCCGCGGCCGCTGCGGCGAGGAATGCCACGAGGTCTCGATCCAGCCCCCGTCCCATCGTGGACATGCGAGCGGGCGAGGCCTCGAGCGCATTCAGCAGACCCGCCAGGTCCACGTCCTCACGGACGTGACCGGCTGCGGTGAGCTGTGCCGTCTGCTCCTCCATGCGGGCGGGGAGGACGGCCTCGGGTGCGGTCCACGCCTGCTCCTGACCCCAGTCGCGGGCGCGCGCGGCCTCCGCACCGGTGAGCGTGTCCAGCCGCGGCACGGGCATCACGGCGCCGGGACGCGCGACCTCGCCCACGGCGGTGAGCGTGTGGTGGGAGATCCCCAGGTGGCGCTCACGCGCATCCGCCTGCGACATCCGCAGTGCGGCGAGCGGCGTGCCGCCCAGCAGCCCCACGGCGTTGAGGTGGTCGCCCACCACCAGTCCGGAGAAGCCGTAGGGCGTGCCGGTGCCGAGGTTGCCCGGGCCCTGGGCGACGATGACGGCGTCCGCCCCGGCCACGTGCACGGCCGCCAGCAGCCCCGTGTGCACGGTGACCGCCTCGTGATCGCCGCCGTGGGCCTGTCCGACCGTCACGGTGGAGGCGATCACGCCGGCCTCCTGCAGCACCTGGACCGCCTGTGAGAACTGCAGGGGGAGTGCCGCGCCGTCCGTCATCACGTAGGCGATGCGGGCCTGCGGGCGGTCGGCGAGGATGCCCGCCGCGATCGCGGGGACGGCGGAGTGGAGATCCGCGACGACGACGGGGACGCCGCCCAGCGAACTCGCGGACTTCAGCGTCTCGTGGTGGGCCGACTCCTGGTCGTCCACTCCCAGCACCATCGTCTGCAGCGGCGAGTAGCGGTCCTTCACGAGGTGGCCGGGGCCCGGGGGAGGATCGGCCGGCAGCCTCTCCGGCAGGGCGGCCACGAGGGCGAAGCCGCCCGTGCCCAGCCCTCGCGCCAGCGCGGAGACGTTGAGGAGGACGGCGTCCCCGGGCTCCGGCACGCCCACGAGGTCCGTGTATGCCAGCGCGCGGACCTCGCCCGCGCCGGCCTCGGCGGTCTCTTCCCGCCCCGGCAGCGGCTCGGTGAGCGCGGCTGTCACCTCCCTCACGCCGGAGCGGTCGGAGAGCACTGTGCGGACTGTCGCGCGACGCCAATGGATCATGATGAGTACTGTAGGGGACGTGTCCCGAGTGCGTCGTCAGACAGAGCGGCTGCTGAACCTGCTCATCGCCCTCCGCGCGTCCCGCGGCTGGGTGGGCCGTGAGCGCATCCGCACCGCCATCCCCGACTACCGCGAGCTCGACGAGCAGGCGTTCGACCGCCAGTTCAGCCGCGACAAGCAGGCGCTCACGGATCTGGGCATCCGCATCCGCACCGCGGACTGGAGCGATTCGCCCGGTGGTGAGTCCGCCTACGGCTATCGGATCGAGGACGCGGACTACGCCCTCACACAGATCGACTTCACCCCGGAGGAGGCCGCGCTGCTCGCGGTGAGCCGGACGCTGCTGGAGGGGACCGCCTTCTCCGCGGATGCGGACGCCGCGCTCAACAAGCTCCGGGGGCTGGGTGCGGACTTCGCCGGAGGTCGGCCCGAGGTCGCCGCCCGGCTGCCGGGCGCCCTGGCCGGGAGCGTCTTCGCCGATCTCGTCCGGGCGCTCGAGGCGCGGCGGGCCGTGTCCTTCGACTACCGCAGGCCCGGCGGCACCGCCGCGCGGCGCCGGCTGGAGCCGTATGCGCTCCTCACCCGCGGTGCACGCTCCTACGTCATGGGCCGCGACCTCGACCGGGACGCGATCCGCGCGTTCCGGCTCAGCAGGATCTCCGGCCGTGTCACCCGCGTGCCGCGCCGGCGCGACGGCGACTACGCGATCCCGGCGGACTTCTCCGCCGCGGAGCACTTCCTCCGCGAGGGCCTGGATGCGGCGCCGCCCGCCGAGGCCGCACGCGCCCTGCTCGCCCTCGCCCCGGAGCGCGCGCTGCCCCTGCGGGAAGCGGGCACCCCGCATGCCCTGCCGGCCGAATCCTCCGCTCCGGCCGGCTGGGAGGGGTGGGAGCTCGCCGTCGACGACCCCGCACGCTTCGCCGAACGGTTGCTCGAATTCACCCCGTCCGTCCTCGTCGTCGCGCCGGCGGAGCTCCGCGAGCGGCACCGCCGGCTGCTGGCGGACACCGCCGCCGCACTGCAGGGAGCGATGCATGCCTGAGCGCGCCTCCGACCGGCTCTCCCGGCTCCTGGGCCTCGTCCCGTTCCTCACCCGTCGTCCGGGCACCACGCTGGAGGAGCTCGCGGCACGCTTCCAGGTGAGCGAGGAGCAGATCGTCGACGACCTCGAACTGCTCTTCGTCACCGGCCGCCCCGGGCACCTGCCGGACGACCTCATCGAGGCCGAATGGTCCGACGGCCGCGTCTACGTGGACAACGCGGACGAGGTCTCCGTCCCGGTGCGCCTGAGCTCGCACGAGGCGACGAGCCTCCGCCTGGCGCTCGAGCACCTGGCCCCGGGCACCGCGGCGGCACCGGAGACCGTCGCAGCCGTCCGTGACAAGCTCACGCGGGCAGCGGTCTCCGCCGCGGGTGAGCCCGGTGCCGGTGGGCTCCTCGACCTCGCGCCGCCCACCATCGAGCCCCGGCTCGGCGCCGTCCTCAGCGCGGCGCTACGCGACGGCACGGCCCTGCGCCTGCAGTACTACGTGCCCAGCCGGGACGAGCTGACCGTGAGAACCGTCACACCCCACCGCCTGCGCCTGGGCCGCACCTGGTACCTCGACGCCCACTGCCACTCCTCCGGCGGCGAGCGGTCCTTCGCCGTCGAGCGGATCCGCTCGGCCGACCCCGTGCCCGCCCCGCCGGACGCCGAGGCTCCCGCGCGGGGCCCGCAGCAGGTCCGTCCCGAGGGCCGGAAGGCGCATCTGCGTCTGGTGCTCCGCCCGGAGGCGGCCTGGCTCGCGGACGAGCTCGCGGCCTCGGCTCCGGAGTGCGGCCTCACCCACGACGCGGCCGGGCCCGGCACGGTCGCGGTGGACCTCCCCGGCGCCGGCTGGGACTGGGCCCGCCGTCTGCTCACCGCCTACGGGCGCGGGGTGATGAGGGCCGAGCCCCCGGAGCTCGCGGCCGAGGCCGCCGCCGCTGCGGAGGAGGCGCTGCGGCTCTACGGCGGATGACGCGCCGCGGCGCGGAACCCCGCACCGGAATGCAGTCGAGTACGTCCGCCTTCCCACTGCCCACTAGACTGTCGCCGAGCAGATCCATACAAGGAGAGTCGAATGCGACCACAGCCCGTTCACTTCATCATCCTCCTCATCGTGATCCTCCTGATCTTCGGTGCGCCCAAGCTGCCGAGCATCGCGAAGAGCATCGGCAAGTCCCTCAAGGTCTTCAAGTCCGAGGTGGACGACCTGCGCGGCGACAGCAAGGACGATGAGGACGAGGACGACGAGCGGCCCGCGAAGCCCCTCAACCGCACCTCCTCGGCCCCGACCGTCGACGACGTCACCCGCGGCTCGGAGACGAGCTCGGAGCCCGCGCGCGACGACGAGCGCCGCCGGGACCAGTGAGTCCGAGCGAAGACTGACAGGTGGTGAAGAAGGAGAAGGCGGGCGGCAGGCGCGCGAACCCGGAGAAGCGCATGTCCCTGGGCGGGCACCTCATCGAGCTGCGGAATCGTCTCTTCGCGGCCGCGATCGTGGTGATCCTCGCAGCGGTGGCGGGCTGGTTCCTCTACGATCCCGTGCTCAGCATCCTGCAGTCGCCGGTCGAGCAGATCGCCGCACAGGAGGGCAGGGTCGCCGAGCTGAACTACGCGGGCATCGCCTCGCCGTTCGACATGAAGATCAAGGTGTCGCTGTTCATCGGCATCATGCTCGCGGCGCCGTTCTGGCTCTACCAGATCTGGGCCTTCATCATGCCCGGGCTCACGAAGAAGGAGAAGTGGTACAGCCTCGGCTTCATGGCGGCGGCGATCCCGCTGTTCATCGTGGGCGCGTCACTGGCCTTCTTCGCGATGCCCAACGCCGTCAAGGCGCTGTCGTCGTTCACGCCCAGCGGGGCGACCAACATCATCCCGGCGCAGGACTACCTCACCTTCGTCATGATCATCACCGTGGTGTTCGGCTGCGCGTTCGTGCTGCCGGTGCTCATGGTGGGGCTGAACATGGTGGGCATCCTGAGCGCGGACCGCATCCGGAAGTCCTGGCGGATCGTCGTGCTCATCGTCTTCGTCTTCGCCGCGATCGCCACGCCCGCTCCGGACGCCATGTCCATGTTCTTCCTCGCGATCCCCATGCTCCTGCTGTTCTTCGCCGCCTGGCTGGTCTGCCTCGTGGGCGACCGGCGGCGGAAGAGGAAGCTCATCGCGGAGGGCCTGTGGGTCGACGAGGACGAGGACGACGAGGAGTGAACGCATGAGCGCACTGACGGACTTCCAGACGACGCTGGGATTCGAGCTGGACGAGTTCCAGCAGGAGGCCTGCAGGAGTCTGGAGGCCGGTCGCTCCACCCTCGTGTGTGCGCCCACCGGGGCCGGCAAGACGGTGGTGGCCGAGTTCGCCGTGGCGCTGGCCATGCGCCGCGATGTCAGGGTCTTCTACACGGCCCCGATCAAGGCGCTGAGCAACCAGAAGTTCCAGGAGCTGTCCACCCGGTACGGCGCGGCGGCGGTGGGTCTGCTCACCGGCGACACCTCGATCAACCGTGAGGCCCCGATCGTCGTCATGACGACCGAGGTCCTGCGCAACATGCTCTATTCCGGCGAGCCGCTGAAGGACCTCGGCTTCGTCGTGCTGGACGAGGTGCACTATCTGGGCGACCGCTTCCGGGGGCCGGTGTGGGAGGAGGTCATCATCCACCTCCCCGCGCACGTGCGCATCGTGGGCCTGTCCGCCACGGTGTCCAATGCGGAGGAGTTCGGCGCCTGGCTCCGCGAGGTCCGCGGGCGGCTCGACGTGGTCGTCACGGAGCACCGGCCCGTCCCGCTCCACAGCCACATGATGGTCGACGGCGACATCCATCGGCTGTTCCGGGCGGACGGCTCCGGCAGCGTGGACCCGGACCTCGTGCGCGCCATCCGGCAGCTGGAGCGCGCTGCCGGGGGAGGCGGACGCCGAGGTCGGGGCAGAGGCGGTGCACCCGCCCGCCTGCGGCTGCGCCGCACCTCACGGCTGGACATCCTGCGGGAGCTGCACCAGAACTCCCTGCTGCCGGCGATCTTCTTCATCTTCTCCCGCAACGGCTGCGACGAAGCGGTCGAGCAGATGCTCACGGCCGGAGTCGATCTCACCTCCGCGGAGGAGAAGCAGCGCATCCATGCCCGGCTCGACGCCCTGCTGGACGAGATGCCGCGGGAGGACCTGGGCGTGCTGGGCTACGGCAGCTTCTCCACGGGCCTGCTGCACGGCTTCGCCGCACACCACGCCGGGATGATCCCGCAGTTCAAGGAGGTCGTCGAGGACCTCTTCGCAGAGGGCTGCCTCCGCGCCGTCTTCGCCACGGAGACGCTGGCGCTGGGCGTGAACATGCCGGCGCGCACCGTGGTGCTGGAGAAGCTCGTGAAGTTCAACGGTGAGGCGCACGTGCAGATCACGCCGGGGGAGTACACGCAGCTCACCGGACGCGCCGGACGGCGGGGCATCGACACGGAGGGGCATGCGCTGGTCGTCTGGCACCCCAGCGTCGACGTGGCGGACATCGCGGCGCTGGCGTCCAAGCGCACCTATGCCCTGCGGAGCCGGTTCACCCCCACCTACAACATGGCCGCGAACCTGCTGGCGCGGATGAGCCGGGAGGACGCGGGCCGGGTGCTGGAGACCTCGTTCGCCCAGTTCCAGGCGGACACCGGCGTGGTGGGCCTGGCGCGGAAGCTGCGGAAGAACGAGACCGCGATCGCCGGCTACCGGGAGTCCATGCAGTGCGACCGGGGCGACTTCGCGGAGTACCACGCGCTCCGCAGGGCGGTGACGGTCGAGGAGAAGAAGGCCAAGCGCACGCGCTCCCGCCTCAAGCAGCGGGAGGTCATCGAGTCGCTGGGCCTGCTCCGTGTGGGCGACGTGATCGTGCTGCCGTCCAAGCGTTCGCTGGGGGCCGGGGTGGTCATCGCGCCCATGCAGAGCCGGGATGCGCAGACGCGTCTGCCCAGCATCCTCACGGAGTCCGGTCGCGTCTGGCACCTGCGTCCGCACGAGGTGACGGAGCCGGCGGTGAAGCTGGGCCGCATCCGCTTCCCCAAGAAGTTCAATCACCGTGTGGTGGCGCAGCGGCGGCAACTGGGCGAGGTGCTCATCGAGGCGATCGAGAACGGGCGCCTCGAGGATCCGACCACGGCCCTGGCGCGCGCGAAGAGCGCGGGCAAGGGGCCCGGACAGGACAGCGGGCGGATCGATGCGCTCCATGAGCAGATCCGCGCACATCCGTGTCATTCGTGTCCGGACCGTGAGCATCACGCGCGCTGGGCGGAGCGGGCGGACAAGCTCGAGGCGGAGACCGCTGCGCTGCGTGCGAAGATCGAGGGCAGGACCGCGTCGATCGCGAGTGTGTTCGGGCGGGTCTGCGATGTGCTCACCTCGTTGGGGTTCCTGCCGGACAGCAGGGTGCTGCGGCGGATCTACGGTGAGCGCGATCTCGTCACGGCACTCGCCGTGCGCGGGGAGGTCTTCGACGGGCTGCGCGAGCCTGAGCTCGCCGCCCTGGCCTCCGGGCTCGTGTACTCGGCACGGCAGGAGGGGACGTTCGGGCTGCCGCGGATGCCCACTGCCGCGCTGGACGCCGCCGTGCTGGAGGTCCACGGCCTGTGGCGGACGGTCACGGAGCTCGAGGCGAATGCGCGGCTGACGGAGACCCCGGAGCCGGACTTCGGGATCGCCCGGTGCATCTATGCATGGACCGAGGGCGCCTCGCTGAACACCGCGCTGCGGGGCTCCGGGATCGCCGCGGGGGACTTCGTGCGCTGGGCGAAGCAGACGCTGGACATCCTCGGCCAGATCGCGGACGTGGCATCGCCGGACACGGCGAAGCGGGTGCGCAGGGCGGCGGAGGCCATCCGCAGAGGAGTCGTCGCGGACTGAACGTCCGCGACAGCGCGGGCTCCCTTCTGTGCTGTGCTGAGTGCGGGCTCGGGGCGGTATGACGGAAACAGGTTGACCCGGGTTCCCCGCATCGGACCCGGTTACGCGCCTGTCTCGACCACATTCCTACCCAGGCCACATGTCTGTCCCGACCACATGTCAGCCCGGGCCACTCACCGACAGAGAGCATCTCATGCGACCACAGCCCATTCATCTCCTCATGCTTCTGCTGCTGTTTCTGGTCATCGTGGCCGTGGTGGCAGTCATCGTCGTGGTGGTGGTGAAAGCCTCACGGAGCTCATCGCACACGGTTCACCCCACGCAGGTGCGCAGTGCCGGTGCGGCTGGACTGACCGGTGGTGCAGGTGTCACCGGTTCGACCCCGCTCAGCGGGGGCGCTTCCGTGGCAGATGAACTCGCCAAACTCGCTGAGCTCCATCGCACCGGTGTCCTCTACCAGACGGAATTCGAGGAGCAGAAGCGCCGGCTGCTGCAGTGAGCTGCTGCGGCGATGGAGTCACGCACCTTCGCCGCGCGGTCCGGTGGACCCCGTCAGAACGGGGGTGCTTCGTCCTGTCTCCAGATTGCAGGCCGGGTGCTGCCACTCTGCGCACCGGTGTCGTCGATGCGGTGCGACTCAGCACCGCTCCCACCCATTGCCGTCTGCGCTGCGGCCGATCCAGAATCCCCAGGGCCCTGGTCGGTGATCCCGACTGGCCCGGTGTCCGCAGCTGCACCTGCCGCCGTGGTCGTACCCGCCGCGTTTCCCCCGACGGACGGACTGCTCTGCCGCGTTGACGTGCTCTCGTCCGCAGCGCCGCTGTCATGTGCCTTCTCGTGGAGCAGGTTCCGAAGCTGTACCGCTGCCTGCACCTCATAAGGACTGGGCGGGGCAAGAGTCACGGATTCCCGTCCCAAGGGTCCCGACCACCGACTCACACCCCCAGTGTCCTTCTTCACAGTGAGGAGGCCCTGGGTCTTGAGCTGATGACACGGCTGACACAACGGCTGCAGATTCCCCGGCACCGTGAGCCCACCCTGAGCGGGCAGGAGATGGTTGAACGGCAGAATGTGATCGGCCTGGCAACGCAGCGCGGTCCGTGTGCAGCCCGGTGCTGCGCACTGCTTGTGCTTCGCCGTCACTGTCCGGCGGACGTTAGCCGGGATCGTGTAGGTGTGTGCGGTCTCGTCCAGGACGGTGCCGGTGGCGGGGTCGGTGAGGATCACGTGGAGCACGGATTGGGTAGAGACGATCTGGCGGGCGGTGTCGGCGGGGATGGGCCCGATCCCGGTGAGTTCGGCGGGGGTGTCAGCGGCGGCGTCG
>NZ_JALAHB010000218.1 GCF_022712115.1 Brevibacterium sp.
ATCGTCTTGCGCTTCGTCTCCTTCTCGAGACGCGGCAGTGCGTTCTCGATGGTCTGGAGATCGGCGAGGATCAGCTCCGTCGAGATCGTGTCCATGTCACCCGCAGGCGTCTCGGAACCATCGACGCGGGTGACGTCAGGATCGGAGAATGCACGGGTCACCTGGCAGATCGCGTCCGCCTCGCGGATGTTGGCGAGGAACTTGTTGCCCAGGCCCTCACCCTCGCTGGCGCCCTTGACGATGCCCGCGATGTCCACGAAGGAGACCGTCGCCGGCAGGATCTTCTCACTGCCGAAGATGCGGGCCAGTTCGCCGAGGCGGGGGTCCGGCAGAGGGACCATGCCCACGTTGGGGTCGATCGTGGCGAACGGGTAGTTCGCGGCGAGCGCCTCTGCGCGGGTCAGAGCATTGAACAGGGTGGACTTGCCGACGTTGGGCAGTCCGACGATTCCGATAGTAAGAGCCACGTTGCCCGAGTCTACCGGTCACGGAATACGGCATGCATGTCAGCACAGAGCGAATCGGCTCACCGTTCCCGCGATCCACCGCTCCAGCATCTCCGCACCATGCCCCGCGAAGTCCGGCCCGAGCTGCTGGAACACCTCCGCACTGATGAGACCTACCAGGCCCGTCCAGGCCTCCACCGCCTGAGCCGCCCGCTGCGCCGGCATCCGGAGTCCGAGCTCCTCTCCGCCGGCCGTGAGCACCGCATCCAGACCCTCACTGAGGCCCGAATCCGCGACCGGCCCCTCCTCTGCATCTGCCGCAAGCATCCCCATGAATCGTCCCAGCACCGCGGTCCCGGGACCCGTGGTCCGTTCGGCCGGGGCCGCATAGCCCGGCACCGGCGAGCCGTACACCAATGCCCACTTGGCAGGATTGGCCACCGCCCAGCCGCGCATGGCCTGCGCCAGCACCGCGAGAGCCTCTGCCGCCGAGGCCGGCTCGCCGCCCCGCTCGAGGGGCTCACCCTCCCGCTCGTCCGGTTCGCCGCCGCGCTCGCCCGAAGCCCCACCTTCCAGCGCCTCCTCCACCCGCGCGGCCAGCTCCGAGTACGCATCGACGAGGAGCAGGGTGAGCAGCTCGTCACGGCTGGCGACGTGCCGGTACAGCGCCGAGGAGGCCACTCCGAGCTCACGGGCGATCGCCCGGACGGAGAGACCCGCCGCCCCGTGCTCCGCGAGCAGCGCATTGCCCACACGCAGGATCCCCTCACGCATCTCTGCACGCGCCTGCGCGTGCGTCCTCCGCACCGGTCGGTTCATGGGCGCAAGTCTGGCACGAGCCACGGCCACCATCAATTCTGTGAGCACTGCTCTTGAAAACTATCGCGCCCACCCGTACGCTGAACTCCAACAGAGAGCACCGCTCACAGAATGGATACTCATGCGATACGTCCTCACCGGCGCAGGCCAGATCGGCACCCAGCTCGCCCACGACCTGGTCGGCGCAGGCCACGAGGTGACAGTCATCCGCCGCTCGCCTTCACCGCTGCCGGGCACCACGCTCCTCCAGGGGGACGCCGGAGATCCTGCACTACTGCACCGAGCGCTCACCGGCGCCTCGGCGATCTTCCACTGCATCCATGCGAACTACAGCGCACCGGCCTGGGAGCGCGCACTTCCCCCTCGCGAGGCAGCCGTCATGGATGCTGCCGCCGCCACCGGCATCCCGGTGATCTTCCCGGAGTCCGTGTACGCCTACGGGCACGGTGCGGAGCACCTCACGGAACGCACGCCGCCGGCACCCGTCGCGCCCCTCGGAAAGGTGCGTGCACGGCTCCTGGCCCAGAGGAAGGCACATGTGGCAAGGACCCTGTCCGTCGTCGCCGCGGATCTGCTGGGCCCCACCGCGCACCCCCGCACATCCGTGTTCCCGCTCATGGTCCTCGCACCCGCACGCCGCGGACGCCGGGCCTGGGTCATGGGCGACCCGGATGCGCCGCGTTCGGCCACCTACATCCCGGATCTCGCCCGTACGATGATCGCCGCCGCACAGAACGCGCACGCACTCGCACCGGAGGGCGACGCCGTCCTGCTCGCGCCCTCCCTGCCCCCGCTCTCCCAGCGTGAGATGGCTCAGCTCGCCGCCGAGGCCGCCCGCGGTCGCACCGGCAGCTCAGCCAAGCAGCTCCCCGTCTCACGCATTCCGCGTGCGGTGTTCGCCGCCGCAGGACTCTTCTCCCCCATGGCCCGCGAACTGCACAATCAGCAGTACCTCTGGGACGCGCCTGCGGTCATGGAGAGCGGCCGGCTCACGGGCGAGTTCGGTGTCGAGGCCTCGTCCTGGGACACCGTGCTGGCGGAATGGGTGCGCACCGGAGGCTGACCCGGACAGGGCTTCCGCTCCGCACGTGTCCCTTCCCCGCCCACACCGCTGTGTCCGTGCCTCGTGGTTCCATGTGGGACATGCACACCGCCACACTCGCGTTCGTCCTTCTCCTCGTGCTCGCCCTCGGCCTCGTCCTGGGCTGGCTGCTGGGTGCCGCGCGGGCGCGTAGCAGTCTGCAGGAACGGCTCGTCCGCGCGGAGACCACGGCCCGCCTACTGCAGGACCGCTCCGAGGCGCTCGAGGCCGATGCACAGGTCGCCGGGGAGCTCACCGCCGCCGTGGGCCCCCTCGCCTCGGACCTGCGGACGCTCAGCCAGCACGTGAGCGGACAGGACCGGCAGCAGGCGGCCAGACTCGCGGGCCTGGACGAACAGCTCCGGCAGCTCGCCCTGCAGAACGAACGGCTCCGCGCCTCCGCTTCCGAGCTCTACTCCGCGCTGTCGGCGACCAGCGCACGCGGCGACTGGGGTGAGGTGCAGCTGCGCCGGGTCGTGGAGCTCGCCGGCATGCTGGAGCACGTGGACTTCGACGTCCAGGTCTCCGTCCGCACCGACGGCTCCACCGCCCGCCCGGACATGGTGGTCCACCTCCCCGGGGAGGCGAGCATCGTCATCGATGCGAAGGCCCCGCTCAGCGGCTTGGACGGCAGCGCTCCGGAGGCGGGCGCGCAGGCACGTGCAGTGCGCCGGCATGTGAGCGCCCTGTCCAAGAAGGCCTACTGGCAGGCGTTCACCCCGGCGCCGCGCTTCGTCGTGTGCTTCCTGCCCTCGGACGGTCTCCTCGCCTCCGCCGGCCAGGAGGATCCGGCGCTCATCGACGACGCGCTCTCCTCCGGTGTCATCCTCGCCTCCCCGTCCACCCTCCTGGGCCTGCTGAAGACGGTGGCCCTCAACTGGCAGCAGGCGGATCTGAGCCGGAGCGCGCACCGCATCCTCGACCTCGGCCGGGAGCTCCACGCCCGGGTGGGAACGCTCACAGAGCATCTCACCCGGATGGGTGCGGGACTCGACCGCTCGGTGGAGGACTACAACCGCCTCGTCGGCTCCTTCGAGTCGCGGTTCCTGCCCACGGCACGGAAGCTCTCCGCCACCGGCGTCTCCGAGGCCGCCCTGACGGAACCGCAGGAACTCTCTTCCCGCAGCCGGGGGCTCACAGCAGCGGAGTTCGAACCCGCGCATCATCGAGGCGCGAACTGAGAGTCCCGTCTGCCCACATACGCACGCCCACCCATCCGGCCGCGTACGGGGAAGCCTCACCCGCACACGCGGAGGACCTGCCCGCACGCGCGGCGGGCTCAGGACAACCGGCGTTGCGCGATCCTCCTGATATGGTCCGGTCTTGACCGGCGGACGGTCCGCGGCGACCCTCCGCGGAACAGTCCGGCGGGCAGTCCAGTCCCCCACGATGGAAAGTCGATGACCACGGATCCCCACAACC
>NZ_JALAHB010000219.1 GCF_022712115.1 Brevibacterium sp.
CCGGTCTCACGGAGGCGGGCCTGTTCGAGGAGGTGGCGGCCCCGCCCACCGCGTCGGCCGCGTCCGCCTCGTCAGCCGAGAACGCCCCGCCCGCCTCGCCGGTGCCACCCGCCGAGGCCCGTCTCCGCTCCGTCCTCGCGCTCACCTGCCACGCACTGCCGGTGGGGGTGCCGCGTCATCTCCGCCCGGGCGACGACACCCTCCTGCTCGTCAGCGACCACGGCACCCTCACGACGGAGGGGCCCCTGGACGGGGACTACGTGCTGGGCCACGGGGGAGCCGGCCGGACGCTCGCGGAGATCACGCCGCGCCATCCGGTGGGGCTGGCCGCGGACATCGGCACGGGCTGCGGCATCCAGGCGGTGCTCCTGGCCCGCCACGCCTCACGCGTCATCGCCACAGACGTCTCCCGCCGTGCGCTCGCCTGCGCCGCCCTCACCGCACAGCTGGCCGGAGTCGAGGAATCCGTGGAACTGCGCCACGGCTCCCTCTACGCGCCGCTGCCGGAGACCGTGGACCTCCTCGTCTCGAATCCGCCGTTCGTCATCACCCCGCGGACGCGCACCGGGAGCACGAGCTCCGGAAGTGCGGACACCGAGAGCACGAGCTCCGGGAACGCAGAGACCGCGAGCACAGACGCCGTGAGCACGGAGGCCGGAACCACGGAAGCCGGAAACGCGGAGGCCGACGAGGCCTCGGGCGTCTTCGAGTACCGCGACGGCGGCCGCACCGGCGACGCGATCATGCACGAGATCCTCGAGGGCGCTCCGGCACACCTCAACCCGGACGGGCACGCGGCCTTCCTCGGCAACTGGGAGTACGGCGAGGGACGCCGGCAGCCGCACGAATGGCTCGCCGCGCAGGCGGACGCACCGCATCCGGGCACCACCGGGGACTCCCACACGGCGGCCTCCACCTCGGCGATGGTGATCGAACGGCAGCGCATGAGCCCGGCCGAGTACGCCCGCACCTGGATCCGGGACGGCGGCGTCCCGCGTGCGGGAGCGCGCTGGCAGGCGGACACGGAGGCCTGGCTGGACGACTTCGAGGTGCGCGGAGTGGAGCGGGTGGGCTTCGGCTGGGTGCGCCTGCACAGACTGGCCGCGGACGCCGAGGCGGCCGCAGCCCCCAGCAGCGTCCCTGCACCGGACGCCGTGGCACCGGACGCTCTCGCACCGGACGTCCCCGCACCGGGCGCGTCGGGGCAGGCCCACGCGGAGCCGGCCTCGGCGACGGCTCCCGTTCCCGTGCGCAGCTTCAGCCGCATCGACACCGGCCCCGGGTCCAACCCCGCGGGCCTCGCCTCCTTCCTCGACGTGCGGCTGGGCCTCCTCGAGTGGCTGGCGGAGGCCGATGACGCGGAGCTGGCGGACACCGCGTTCGTGCTCGCAGGCGACGTCACGGAGCACCGGCACCTGCGGCCCGGTGCGGAGGACCCCACCATGCTCACGATCGAGCAGGGTGCGGGGCTGGCTCGGACCTTCCAGGCCGATCCGGCGCTCGCCGGCTTCCTGGGAGTGTGCGACGGTTCGCTCACACTCGGGCAGACCGCGGCCGCGCTCGCGCAGCTCCTCGGCGCGGATCCACAGGCCCTCACCGGCCAGCTCGTGGGCCAGGTGCGCGCCCTCGCGCCGGAGGGGGTGCTCACACCGGCACCGGCCTGAGCCCGGCACGGGGGCGCTCAGCAGTGTCCGGGGCCAGTGCTACTGTGTGCACAAATCCCACCGTTCGGGTGCGGGAGCACGCCAGCACCAGCGCGGATGCGCCGGGGGCGGGGAGCTGCGGAGACCGCGGCGAACCGCAGGGTCCAGGCGCTCGCCCCGCATCCGGACACCGCTCCTCCACCGGACTCGGCAGGCGGGTGCGGCCTGTTCCAGGCCCGTGCGCGCACCGCAGTTCCACAGGGAAAGGAACCTATGGCAGCCTCCGGAACCACCCCACGCCGCCTCGTCATCGTCGAGTCGCCCACCAAGGCCCGCACCATCGTGGGGTATCTGGGCGACGGCTATGACGTCGAAGCCTCGGTGGGGCACATCCGCGACCTGCCCCAGCCCTCGGAGCTGCCCGCGGACATGAAGAAGGGGCCCTACGGCAAGTTCGCGGTGGACGTGGACAACGGCTTCGACCCCTACTACGTGGTCGCCCCGGACAAGAAGAAGAAGGTCACGGAGCTCAAGAAGCTCCTCAAGGACGCGGACGAGCTCTACCTCGCAACGGATGAGGACCGGGAGGGCGAGGCGATCGCCTGGCACCTCCGCGAGGTGCTCAAGCCCAAGGTGCCCGTCAAGCGGATGGTGTTCCACGAGATCACCCCGGAGGCCATCGAGCGCGCCCTGGAGAACACCCGTGAGATCGACGACGACCTCGTCGATGCGCAGGAGACCCGCAGGCTCCTCGACCGCCTCTACGGCTACGAGGTCTCGCCCGTGCTGTGGCGCAAGGTCCGCGCGGGCCTGTCCGCGGGCCGCGTGCAGTCCGTCGCCACCCGGCTCGTGGTGGAGCGCGAACGCGAGCGCATGGCCTTCGTCTCCGCGGACTACTGGGACCTGGACACGGAGCTCGCGGCGGGTGCGGGCACCGGTGCCGCCGGCTCCGCACCGTTCAAGGCCCGGCTGGAGAGCGTGGACGGCACCCGCGTGGCCACGGGCCGCGATTTCGACGACCACGGCAGGCTGAAGAAGTCCGCCCAGGTGCAGGTGCTGGACCAGGCCCGGGCGGAGTCGCTGGCGGCGGCTCTGAGCGGGTCCGCGAAGGAAGCGCTCACCGTCTCCTCGCTGGAGACCAAGCCGTACACGCGCCGGCCCGCCGCGCCGTTCACCACCTCGACCCTGCAGCAGGAGGCCGGCCGCAAGCTGCGCATGTCCTCCCGGCAGGCGATGCGCGTGGCGCAGTCCCTGTACGAGAACGGCTACATCACCTACATGCGTACGGATTCCACGCAGCTCTCCGGCCAGGCGGTGGCCGCCGCCCGCCGGCAGATCGGTGAGCTCTACGGCCCGGAGTACGTGCCCGGCTCCCCGCGCGCCTACGGCTCCAAGCAGAAGGCCGCTCAGGAAGCGCACGAGGCGATCCGTCCCGCCGGTGACCACTTCCGCACGCCCGCGCAGGTCTCCGGTGCGCTCCGTGCGGACGAGTTCCGTCTGTACGAGCTCATCTGGAAGCGCACCGTCGCCAGCCAGATGGCCGATGCCAAGGGCCGCACCGCCACGATGAAGATCGCCGCGGACCTCAGCGGTGCCGCCGGTGAGCTGGAGGCGGGCAGCTGGGAGAAGACGCCTGCGGCGGCGGGCTTCACGGCCTCGGGCACCGTCATCACCTTCCGCGGATTCCTCGCCGCCTACGAGGAGGGGCGCGACGTGGAGCGCTACGCGGAGGGCAAGGACGGCGAATCCCGCCTGCCCAACGTGGAGGAGGGTGAGGCGATCGCCGTCGAGCGCGTCGAGGCGGACGGCCACACCACGGCACCGCCCCCGCGCTACACGGAGGCCAGCCTGGTCAAGCGGCTCGAGGAGCTGGGGATCGGCAGGCCGTCGACG
The DNA here is from genome assembly GCF_022712115.1 of Brevibacterium sp. Classification (GTDB taxonomy): domain Bacteria; phylum Actinomycetota; class Actinomycetes; order Actinomycetales; family Brevibacteriaceae; genus Brevibacterium; species Brevibacterium salitolerans. The sequence goes on from NZ_JALAHB010000219.1 coordinate 3,537, forward strand.
TACGCGGCGACGATCTCCACGATCCAGGACCGCGGCTACGTGACCAACCGCGGTAGCGCCCTGGTGCCCAGCTGGCTGGCGTTCTCCGTCATCCGGCTGCTCGAGGAGCACTTCGCCGGGCTCGTGGACTACCAGTTCACCGCCGGTCTGGAAGCGGACCTGGACGAGATCGCCGGCGGCCGCGAGGACCGCACCAAGTGGCTGCACGACTTCTACTTCGGCCCGAGCGGAGAGAGCACGGGCGAGGCCGCGGCCGCGACCCCGGGTCTCAAGAGCATCGTCGACGACCTGGGCGACATCGACGCCCGCGAGATCAACACCGTTCCCATCGCGGACGGCATCGTGCTGCGCGTGGGCCGCTACGGTCCGTACCTCGAGGTCGCTCCGTCCGTCACCGGCGGTGCACCGGAGGACGAGCCCGGCCGTGTGTCCGTCCCGGACGACCTCGCACCGGACGAGCTCACGGAGGCCAAGGCTCGCGAACTCATCGCCACGCAGGGCACCGGCGACCGCGAGCTGGGCACGGACCCGGAGACCGGTCACACCATCGTGGTGAAGTCGGGACGGTTCGGCCCCTACGTGACGGAGGTGCTGCCGGAGCCGGAGGAGAAGCCCAAGCGCGGGCAGAAGAAGCCCAAGCCGCGCACGGCCTCGCTGTTCAAGTCGATGGAGCCCACCACGGTCACCCTCGAACAGGCGCTCCGGCTGCTCACCCTGCCCCGCACGGTGGGCGAGGACGCGGAGGGCACACCCATCACCGCGCAGAACGGCCGCTACGGCCCGTATCTCAAGAAGGGCACGGACTCGCGCTCGCTGGAGCGGGAGGAGCAGATCTTCTCGATCACCCTCGAGGAGGCGCTGGAGATCTACTCCAAGCCCAAGCAGCGCAGGGGACAGACGGCTGCCGCACCGCTCAAGGAGCTGGGCGAGGACCCGGAGTCCAAGAAGCCGGTGGTGGTGAAGGACGGCCGGTTCGGTCCGTACGTCACGGACGGGACCACCAACGCCACCCTGCGCAAGGACGACTCCGTGGAGGAGATCACCCCGCTGCGGGCGTACGAGCTGCTGGCGGAGAAGCGCGCCAAGGCGCCGGCCAAGAAGAAGACGACGACGCGGAAGACGACGGCGTCGAAGACGAGCGCAGCGAAGAAGTCCACGGCGGCGTCCAAGACGACGGCCGCCAAGAAGACGACTGCGAAGTCGACCGCCTCGAAGTCCACGGCCTCTGCGGCGAAGAAGTCCACGGCGGCGTCCAAGACCACTGCCTCCAAGACGACGACGGCGGCGAAGAAGACGACGACGCGGACGACAGCCGCGAAGAAGACCGCGGCCTCTGCGGCGAAGTCCGAGCCGGCCGAGTCCACGTCCGCCGCGAAGAAGAGCACAGGTCCCACGACGCCCTGATCCGCGGCGAGGACGTGAGCAGGCACGGGTCCGGAGAGTCCGGGAGGACTCTCCGGACCCGTCGTCCGTGGTGGAGCACCGCGGTCCGGGCAGCGTGCCGCGGTCCGGGCAGCGGACCTCCGGGAGCGGCGCCTCGCTCCGTGCAGCGTGCCGCAGGCAGGGGGCTCCGCAGGTGGCTGTCTGCCCCGAGGCCGGCCGCAGCGGCTCCGCTGCGCTCAGAGGCGGTGCTTGGGCACGTATGCGGCGGCGGCCTCCGCGTCCGCTGACGTGAGCGCGCCCTCCACCAGGTCGTACTCCCGGGCGTAGGCGGCCAGCACCGCCTCCTCGACGGCCTCGGCGGTGACCCCGGGGTGCCGCTCGCTGATCGCCCCTCCTGTGCGCGGATCCCAGCCCACACCCAGGGCGTCCTGCACGGCGGTGAGCACGCTGCGGATGGGTGCCGGGTCCTCGACGATCACCGAGGAGGAGAACAGCCACGCCCCGCTGACCACCCGCTGTGCCGTCCCGATCGCCTTGATCCGGCCGCCCACGTTCACGCTGTGCTCACCGGGACAGTACTCTCCGGGGATCTCACCCATCCGCGCATCGATCCCGATCGTCCGGAGGGCCTGCGCGTACATCTCCCCGAACCGCACGAACCGGTCCTGCGTCTGCGTGAGGAACTCGCCGGTGGGTTCGATGTGGTCGATGACCAGGCTCCCCGGATGGTAGGCGGCGATCCTCCCGCCCAGGGTCCGCAGTGCGGGAGTGAATCCGTGTGCGCGCGCTGCGGCGACGGCGTCCGGGAACCCCTCGAGGAACCTGTCGCGCGCACCGAAGGCGGCGGTGGGCGCCGGCCGGTAGATGCGGAGGAGCGGTCCGCGGGCGCCGGACTTCACGGAGTCCAGCAGCGCGCGGGCCGTGGCCAGGTCCGTGAGCGCGTCTCCGGGCCCGTGGCGCAGCAGGGTGAGCGGGAGTTTCACCACTTCAGGGTAGCCGGTGCGCGCATCGGCACCGCGCCGTGTCTGTACCCCCTAGTACCCTTGCAGATGTGAGCGAACAAGGATCTGCCAACCCCGCCCCCGCGCTGGGCGCCCAGCCGCCCGCAGCCGTGGCCCCGGTCGTCGTGGAGGCCGGTGCGTGGCTCGCCATGCTCGCCCTCGCGGGCCTGGCATTCAGCCTGGCGGGAGCGTTCGGTCTGACCGGCAGGGCGGACCCGTCCATGCTCACCGGCATCCGTGAGGCCGCCGCCGGCGGTGACTTCGCGCTGCGCACGGCCGTCATCGCCTACGCCCTCGTGGGCATCGTGGCCGCAGCGGGGGTCTTCCTGCCGGTGCGGCGCTGGGGCGGGAGCCTCTCTCTGCGCATAGCCGCCGGCGCGGCGCTGGTCGCCGCGGTGCTCTCCTTCGTCCTCCTCTTCGTGCTCACCGCGTGGCTGAGCATCCTCACGGCGGCAGTCGCGGGAGTCGCCGTCGTCATGGTGCTGGGCGTCCTCAGCAATCCGCACCGCAAGCCGTGGCGCAGCGCGGGCATCCCGGTGGTCCTCCTCCTCGTGGTCACCTATGGGGCGCAGCTCCTGGGCGGGGTGGGCGCCGGGCACACGGTCCTGCGGTGGATGGCGGTGCTCGGATGCCTCGTCGTCCTCGTGGGCGTGCTGCTGCTGCTCACCGGCAGGGCTCCCCAGCCGGGTGAGGCGCCGCAGACCGGAGCGTTCCCTTCCGCTCCCCGGATGTCCGTGCGTGAGGCGGTGCCGGTGAAGAACGCCTGGGCCTGCCACTTCCTCTACTTCGTCCTGGGCGCAGTGGGCATCCTCGCCCAGCCTGCCGTCGCGGAGCTGGGCTTCGGCCAGGCGGGCACGGCGCTCATCGTCTGCGCCGTGCTCCTCGGCTGGGCGGTGGGCTTCGAGACGGGCCCCCCCTTCGCCCCAGGCATGTCCCGTCCCCGGCTCACCTCCTTCGCGCTCATCGCCGCCGGCGTCCTCACCATCGGCGCAGGAGCTCTCACGGAGCTGTCCGGCAAGGCCGTCCTCTCCGGTGCCGTGGCATTCCTGGTGGGCCTGGGCGTGCGGGCACAGGACTACGCCTTCTCCAGGCGTGTGGGCGCCGGACTGGGCATGCTCGCCGGTCTGCTGCTCACCCTCGCCGGCGTGAGCGCGGAGATCCCGCTCAGCGATGCGGCGAGCTGGAACCTCACCTCCACGGAGTTTGCCTACGAGGTGGTGGGCGTCGTCGCGCTGATCGCGGGCATCGCTGCTCTCTTCGCCTTCGGACCGCACGGCATCCACGGGATCGGCGTGGACGTCGTCCATGCCTTCCGCATCCCGGCGGTGCGGACGGAGGACCGCACCGCTTCCGAGGCGACGGAGGACACCCTGCGTTCCACCGATGCGGCTGCCCCCGGCTCTTCCGAGGCGCTCCTCGGATCCACGGGGGACGACGCAGGCCCGGCCTCGCCCCCCGCAGCCGGGGACCTGAGTTCGGCACTCACCGTCCCGACCGCCTCGGCCGCCTCCGCCGGCGGCGCGGGAGGGGCGGGACGCGGTCTGTTCATCGCGCTGGAAGGCGGGGACGGCACCGGCAAGAGCACGCAGATCCACCTGCTCGCCGAAGCCCTGCGGGAGCGCGGCATCACGGAGGTCGTCACCACCAGGGAGCCGGGAGGCACGGAGCCGGGCGGCCGGCTGCGCTCCGTGGTCCTCGACGGCGACGGCGTCAGCCCGCGTGCGGAGGCCCTCGTCTTCGCCGCGGATCGCGCACATCACGTGGCGACCCTCGTCCGTCCCATCGTGGAGCGCGGCGGGGTGGTCATCACCGACCGCTACATCGACTCCTCCCGGGCCTACCAGGCCGCCGGCCGTGCGCTCGGGGACGAGGAGATCGCCGCCCTGTCCCGGTGGGCGACGGAGGGCCTGGTCCCGGACCTCACGCTCGTCCTGGATGCAGATCCCGCCTCCCTCGCGGGGCGGCTCAGCGCCCGGGGGGAGCAGAACCACCTCGACCGGGAGGACGCCGCGTTCCGGGAGACGGTGCGTCGCTCCTTCCTCGAGTACGCGGCGCAGGAGCCGGAGCGCTATCGCGTCATCGACGCCGGCGGCTCGGTGGACGACGTCGCCGCACGTCTGCTGGAGGCGGTGACCGCCGTGCTCGACGGCGCCCCCGCGGCACGCCCTGCTCCTGCGGAGGACGGCACCGCGGGCACGTACTCGGACGAAGCGCCCACCGTGGTCTCCCCGGCGGTGCGTTCGGCACAGCCCTCCGCCGGAAGTCCGCACCAGGGCGACGGCGGCCGTGCCGCAGCGCAGCCGCTCCGGGACGCGGACGAGGCCCCCACGCTCGTCCACCGCGTTGCAGCACCTCCCGCCGGACCGACGGCACCGGAGGCGGACACGGCGGCGGAGCCCAAGCCTGCCGCACCCCGGCAGACCAGCCGGGAACGCCTGCGCGTGCAGGCGGAGATCGAGCGGCAGGCGCGCGAGCGCCTCCGTTCCCAGCGGGACGGGCGGCAGCCGTGACGGCGGCTCAGGGGACGGTCGCGGGAGGTTCGGCACCAGCGGGCACCGGGGAGGCGGGCACACCCGCGGAGACGGGTGTGTGGAGCGAACTCGTGGGGCAGGACCGGGCGATCGCACAGCTGCGCCGTGCGGCGGTGCCCGGCAGCGGTTCGATGACGCATGCCTGGCTCCTCACCGGCCCGCCCGGTTCCGGCCGGTCCAACGCCGCCCGTGCCTTCGCGGCGGCGCTGCTCACTCCGGACCACGGCGAGAGCCGGAGCCCGGCCGCGGAACGCGCTCTGCGCGGCACCCACGAGTCCATGACGGTCCTGAGCACGCAGAAGTCGGTCATCACGATCGACGAGGTCCGCGAGCTGGTCGCCACCGCGCATCAGTCTCCCGTGAACGCGCCCTGGCGCGTGGTCATCATCGAGGACGCGGACAGGATGTCCGAGAGGACCTCGAACGTCCTGCTGAAGGCGATCGAGGAGCCGCCGCCGGCCACCGTGTGGATCCTCTGCGCGCCCAGTCAGCAGGACGTGCTCACGACCATCCGGTCCCGGTGCCGCAGCGTCTCCCTCCGCGTGCCGAGCGCGGATGCGGTCGCACAGCTGCTCGTCCGCCGCGACGGGGTGGATCCGCAGACGGCGCGGTGGGCTGCCCATGCCTCCCAGAGCCACATCGGCCGGGCCAAGCGGCTCGCTCTCCATCCGGATGCGCGCACGGAGCGTGAGTTCACGCTCGGCATCCCCGCACATCTCACCTCGGTGGGATCCACTGTGCGCATCGCGGCGCGGATCGTCGATGTGGCCAAGGAGCGCGCGGCGGCGCGGACGGAGAGCCGCAACGCGGAGGAGCGCGATTCCCTCCTGCGGACTCTGGGCGTGGACGCCGGTGGGAAGATCCCGCCCAGTGCCCGTTCACAGATCAAGCGGCTCGAGGACGAACAGAAGCGGCGGAGCGTGCGGGCGCGCAACGACGAACTCGATTCGATCTTCATCGAGCTGCTCTCGCTCTACCGGGATGTGCTGGCCCACCAGCTGGGCTCGCGGACGGAGTTCATCAATGTCGAGGAGACGGAGCGCATCGCCCGCCTCGCCGCGGAGAGTGACGAGACGACCACCCTCATGAGGATCGACGTGCTCCGGAAGGCGCGGGAGCGGCTCGCCACCAACATGGCTCCGGCGCTCGTGGTCGAGGCGGCCTTCATCGGACTCTCCAACCCCTGGATCGTCTGAGCGGCACCCTGACCGCAGTGCGGGACCCGGCTGAGGGCGCCCCGCCTCAGACCGCGCGGGCCGGTGCCGTGCGGTCGGCGGGGGCCGGTGCTCTCATGGGCTCCAGGGGACGTTCCAGCAGCGAGGCGATGAGCCCGGCGACCAGCTCCACCCTCCTGGGTATCCATTCGACCAGGGCGTGCTCGTCGTCCGCGTGTGAGCCTCCGCCCACCGTGCCGAGGCCGTCGAGGGTGGGAGCGCCCACGCCGGCGGCGAAGTTCGCGTCCGAGCCTCCGCCCACGCGGATGCGCCGCAGCTCCGGGTGCCCCAGCGCTGCGGCGACCTCCCGCGCGCGTGCGTAGAGCCCCGCTGCGGCGGCCTCCTCGAGCGGGGGACGGTTGATCCCGCCGTGGAGCACCAGCTCCGCTCGCGGGTCCATCGCCCGCAGCGCCCGCAGTGCGGTGTCCACGCGTTCCTGCTCCGCGGTGGTCTCCGCCCGGGAGTCGATGGCGAGCGTGCCGCGTGCCGGCACCGTGTTGGTGGTGGTGCCGGAGTGCATGACGGCCGGGACCACCGTGGTTCCGCGTTCGGCGTCGCCCAGAGCGGATGCGGCGAGCACCTGATGGGCGAGCTCCACGGTCGCGTTCACGCCCTTCTCCGGCTCGACGCCGGCGTGGGCGGCGCGGCCGAGCGCCTCGAGTTCGTAGATCGCCACGCCCTTGCGCGCGATCTTGACCTCCCCGGAACCCCCGCCGGACTCGAACACGAGCACGGCCTCGGCCCCGGCGGAGAGCTCCTCGATGAGCGTCCGCGAGGTGAGGGAGCCCAGCTCCTCGTCGCCGGTGATGAGCACGGTGACCCCGTCCAGCAGATCCTCGCCCGCGGTGGCGAGGAGCGCGGCGACGGCGTGGAGGGCGATGAGGACGCCGCCCTTCATGTCGTCGGCACCGGGGCCGCGGATGATCCCGTCCTCCACGGAGAAGGGCATGCGTGCGAGTGTGCCGCGCGGCCAGACCGTGTCGTGGTGCCCGATGAGCAGGATGCGGCGGGGGCCGGTGCCCACGTCGAACAGGATGTGCGGGTAGCCCTCGAGGGTGCGGACGCGAGGACGGATGCCGGTGATCTCCTCGCCCACCTCCGCGATGAGCGCGGCGCTGGCTGCGAGGGCACGGGGATCCGAGGACGGCGACTCGCACTCGATGAGGCGGCGGAGCTGCGCGAGGAACGTCGCAAGACTCTCCTGGGAGAACCTGATCACGTGTTCCTCACTCCTCTTCCCTCCTGCGCGGTGGTGCGCTGCCGTCCGGACGCGTTGCGGGGCCTGCGTGACCCACTCGGAAGAGACTACGTGATCCGGGACGGGTCACCGGCCCGGAGGTGCGGAAGCGGACCGGGCGCGCGCCCACGATGAGGCGGAGTTCCCGGGCGGGTGCGGAGCGCAGGTCCGGGTGCGCACCTAGAACGCGAAGGCGAGTTTGGCCGCGATCATCACCATGACGGCCGCGACGCCCAGGTCGATGGCCTTCCATGCCCGTGGGCTGCGCAGAGCTGGAGCGAGCCGGTGCGCACCCCAGCCCAGAGCGCTGAACCAGACGAGCGAGGCGACGATCGCGCCGCCGGCGAACACCCACGGAGAGGTCTGCTGGTTGGCGACGGAGCCCAGCATGACGACGGTGTCGAGGTAGACGTGGGGGTTGAGCAGCGAGAGCGAAGCCGTCATCAGGCCCACGCGGAGGGCGGTGGGGGCACCGCGCACGGCTGTGGAGGTGTTGCCGGCAGCGGTGGCCGCGGCGGAGCCGGAGACGGCCGGCGACGCCGCGGCACCGCCGGAAGCAGATGTGGCACCCGGAGCACTCGTGTCCTGAGGCTCCGCGGCCTCGAGCGCGGAGCCGGAGAACGCGGAACGCACGCTGCCTGCCGCAAACCACAGCAGATAGGCGACGCCGCCCCAGCGCAGTGCCGTGATCAGCCACGGCGCGTGTTCGAGAACCGTGCCGATCCCCGCCGTGCCCAGGGAGATGAGCACGATGTCCACGAGGGAGCAGACCGCGACCACCACCCCCACGTGCTCGCGGCGGACGCCCTGCCGCAGGACGAAGGCGTTCTGTGCGCCGATCGCGACGATGAGACCGAGGCCGGTGAGGAAGCCGGTGAGCGCGAGGAGGAGGGAATCAGGCTGCATGGGTGAGACGGTAGGGCCGGAGCTCGCATGCAGTCCACTGACATGACCTGTATCCGGTTAAGGTGGGCTTCATGGAACCGAGCCTCGCGCAGCTGGCCGCACTCGTCGCCGTCGTGGACGAGGGCGCCTTCGACTCCGCCGCGACAGCGCTGGGTGTGACGACCTCGGCGGTCTCCCAGCGCGTGCGCGGTCTGGAGCGGTCGCTGGGCAGCGTGCTCCTCACCCGCTCCTCGCCTCCGCGGGTGACGGACGCGGGGGAGAGGATTCTCGGACACGCGCGCCAGATCGTCGCACTGGCCGGGGAGATCACCGCGGCCGAGGCCCCGGCCCGGTCCGCACTCGCGGTCGCAGTGGGTGCGGATGCGCTGGGGACCTGGCTGGAACCGGTCCTTGCGGACGCCGGACGGTGGGAGGACGTGGTGCTGCGCCTGCGGGTGGCGGATCAGGATGTGGCGCACGAGGCGCTGGCCCGCGGCGAGGTGATGGGCGCACTGAGCACGCGCACACAGGCCCAGACCGGCTGCACCGCGGTGCCGCTGGGCATCCTCCGGTACTGGCCGTGCGTCTCCGCGGAGCTGTGGGAACGGCACGGCGGCCTCGCGACCTGCCCCGTGCTCGTGTTCGACGGGGACGACGACCTGCAGCATCAGGTGCTGCGCCGGCAGGACGCAGGTGCCGGAGCACCCCTGCACGTGGTGGGTTCGATGGAGGGATTCGCAGCGGCGGTGCGCGCCGGGCTCGGATGGGGCTGCCTGCCGGAGCTGCAGCTGGCGCGGATGGACGACACCGGGGACATCATGCGGATCCCGGGCGAGGGGCCGGTGGACGTGCCGCTGCACTGGCACCGCTGGGCCACTCCGCTGCCCGCGCTCGACCGCTTCACGGACTCGCTGAGAGGTGCGGCGGCAGGGTCTCTGCGAGCGGTGTGACGGCGATGGGCGAGACGTGTGCAGCATCACGTGCGGACCGTTGCCCTCTGCTTTGACCTCCGAGGTTCGCTGGCTATAGGCTAGTCCGCGTTGCCGCCTTAGCTCAGTCGGCAGAGCGTCTCACTCGTAATGAGAAGGTCGTGGGTTCGATTCCCACAGGCGGCTCGGCAACGGCCCTCCACCAGATGATCCATCCTGTGGAGGGCTTTCGCGTTCCCACGAGCGCGCACCCTCCCGATGAGGGGAGCCGGTGTCTGTGCAGGCACTGGGAGGCCGAACGTGAATGGACGTTTCGGGGAGCTGTCACCACGATGCCTGACGAGTACGCCATCGATGCGGCGCAGTTCGCGCGGACCCTGATCGAGCAGCGCCGGACGCAGATGAAGGGTGGGCTGTACCACCTGAATCAGGTGCAGATGGCTTTCAACACCAATCGCATCGAGGGCAGTGCGCTGGATGCCGAGCAGACGAGATACATCTACGAGACGCGCACCGTCGCAGGGGACAACGTCTCTGTGGATGACGTGGTGGAGACCGTCAACAGCTTCGAGCTGTTCGACGAGATGCTCGACAGGATGGCTGAGCCGATCACCGCAGCGACCATGAAGGACTACCACCGGATCTTCAAGCGGGGAACCGCTGACGCGCGCAGACCTGCCTTCGCCGTGGGGGACTGGAAGCGTCAGGCGAACGTGGTGGGCGGCGGCAGCACGACCCCTCCGGCTGAGGTTTCGGAGGCGATCGAAGACCTCCTCACGCGGACCCCGGAGCAGATGTCGTTCGAGGACATCGTCGATTTCCACCACGCGTTCGAGGCCATCCATCCGTTCCAGGACGGCAATGGCCGTGTGGGCAGGATGCTCATGTTCCAGCAGTGCCTGCAGAACGGCATCATGCCGTTCATCGTGCTGGACGCGCAGAAGGCCTTCTACTACCGCGGGCTCCACGAGTACTGGGAGACCCCAGGGTTCCTGCGTGAGACCTTCCGTGCGATGCAGGATGCCTACTACGCCTGCTTCGAGCCATTCGTGGAGATCGCCGACTGACCTCGCGGGCAATTCCGCGCCGACTTCACTACGATCGACGGTGAGAGGCCATGAGGCCGGACCCGCTGAGGAGGCGCTGTGGAGCTGACCGGAGACGTGTTCGTCGGCATCGACGGATCCATGCAGAGCGACGAGGCCGCGGCCTGGGCGCTGAAGGAACTCCGGGGGACCGGGCACGCACTGAGGCTGGTGCACGTGATCACCCCCGCGCATCTGGAGATCGACGACGAGACGGAGCTCCGGCAGGCGGGCGAGGAGCTGCTCACCTCCCTGTCCTCCCGCCTGAGTGAGCTCGACGCCGCCCACCCGGAGGGGGCCTCGGGCACGGAGATCCGCACGGAGGTGGTGGTGGGCGACGCCGGTGAGGTGCTGAGCGATCGCGCCTACGACGCCGGGCTCCTGGTCCTGGGCCACCACGGCGCGGGCCAGGTCAACAGCCGCCGGATCGGCACCGTGAGCTTCGGACTGCCCGGCCACGCGCTCAGCGCGGTGCTCGTCCACACGGCGGGAGCCGGCCGCGAGTTCGACGATCCGGCGGCCCACCCTGTGCACCCTGCGCCGGGCGGTGGGGTCGTGGTGGGACTGGACACCTCCGAGTACGCAGGCGTCGCCGCGCTCGACGCGGCCTCGTTCGCCGTCCGCAACGGCCTGCCGCTGCGACTGCTGGTGGGCATCGACGCGCTCTCCGAGCGCACGCTCGCGGAGCGGAAGGCGCAGGGGGACCTGGCCTGGCTGCGCGAGGAGTTCCCCGGGCTCGAGGCGGAGGTCGAGTTCCTGCCCGGTGAGCCGGCCGCGCTGCTGATCCAGGCCTCGGCGACGGCGGACCTCCTCGTCATGGGTAAGCGGGGCCTGGGGCAGTTCGAGGCGATGACCTCGCAGCTGGGGCGGACCAGCTCCGCGGTCCTCTCCGCCGCCCTCTCCAGCGTTCTGCTGGTGCCCTATCGCCGGGATCCGCGTCTGAGGAAGCGCGAGCCCCAGGACTGAGCGCCGCGACGTGGGCGGGCGCACCGGTGCCGGTTCGCGCATACGCGGCCGCACCGTCCTGGTGACGGGCGGCAGCGACGGTGTGGGGCGCGAGATCGTCCGCGGGCTGGTGGCCCTCGGCGCTCATGTGCTCATGCCGGTGCGCGATCGTGCGAAGGGACTGCGCGTGCGTGCGGACCTCCTGGGTTCTCTGCCTCCCGCGGCCCTCGAGCAGTCCCGGGCACGGCGCTCGGACGTCTCTGGGGTCTCCGGGCAGCAGCCCGGAGTGACGCTCATGGACCTCGATCTGGAGAGCCTGGCCTCGGTGCGCACGCTTGCGGTCGAGCTTCTCGGCGCGGACGCACCCCTCGACGCGCTCGTGCTCAACGCCGGGATCGTGCCGATGGGCGAAGGGCCCCGCCGGCTCACCGAGGACGGGATCGAGCGCACCCTCCAGACCAGCTTCCTCGGCCACTTCGCTCTCACGACTGCACTGGTCCCGCTCCTGCGGCAGAGCCGGGGACAGGTCGTCGTGCAGTGCAGCGCCGCGACGGCGAGGGGGCGCATCGACCTCGCCGACCTGCAGTCAGCGCACGCGTACCGCCCGTTCGCCGCGTACCGGACGTCCAAGCAGGCCCTGGGCGTCTTCGCGGCAGAGCTGTCGCGCCGGAGCGCGGCCGGCGGGTGGGGTGTCCGGGTCCGGGCCTGCCACCCGGGCATGGTGCTCGGCACTGCCATCGCTCCGCGCGTACGTGCGCGCCTCCCGCAGCGTCTGATCCGCCTTGCGGAGCGGCTGGGCAACACGCCCGCCGAGGCCGCCTCCACCGCCCTGGCCGCGGTGGAATCCCCGCGCCGAGGGTTCCGGATGTTCGTGCCCGGCGGACCGCTGGAGCTGCGCGGCTCGCCGCGCGAGCGTGCACCGTGGCCGTCGCTCCTGGACGCCGCTCAGGGGTGCGAACTCTGGCGGGAAGCGGAGCTGCTTGGCTATTCTCGGATCACCCGATCGAGAGGCTTGCGATGAAGCTGACGACGATGCGGCGCCGTGCCGCGGCCTCTGCTGTCCTCCTGGCCCTGGCGGGAGTGAGCGGCTGTGCAGGTGGAGGCGGACCAGATGTCAGCGCTGAAGGACAGGTGGCATATGCCTGCGCGCTCGCGGCCAGGGCCGCGGCAGGCCTGCAGAGCCCTGACGACTGGGAGGCGCCGGAGATGATCGGCGAGAGCGCAGAGCCGGCTGCCGTCGAGCTGGCGGCGGCGGGCAGTCTGGCGGGCGGCATCGCCGCGTTCGATATCCCCGGTCACGGCGGGATCTCCGCTGCCGGGAAGGACCTGGTGGGCGGGGTGTCGCAGATGAATGCCGGGGCGCTGGAGGACGCACTGGGGCGTATGAACGCCGCGTGTGACCAGGAGGTGCCCGAGCGCCCTCCGGAGGAGCACACCTCCGCGGAAGGACGAGTCGTCTACGCGTGTGCACTCGCTGAGTTCGTGCGCGAGGAGCGTGGAGATGCCGGCACCTGGGGCGGCATAGGGGAGGAGCCGGCGTTGCACGAAGCCGGCAGCGTGGGTGCACTGTTGGGCGGACTCAACGGCCATGTGATGCCGGAGGCCCCGGCTGTCTCCACGGAGGGAGCCGCGGTGGTGCGCAGTGTGACGGTCCTCGACGCGGACGGAGTGGACGCGAGCCTCGATGCCGTGATCTCTGCGTGTCAGGCGCGGTGAACGAACAGTTCTCCAAGGCTCCTGTTGCCGATTCGCGGGGTCTCTGTTGCCGATTTGCCGGAGCCTCCGGTGCGGTTCTGCGGGCCTCACGCGCCCAGCGCTGCGCGGGCGGAGCGGCGGAGCTCGCGTGCCACGGTCTCCGTGGGAAGGCTGCGGCTCAGGTGGGGTGTGGAGTTCACCATCCCGAAGACGGAGTGCACGCGCACGGCGGCCTCGTCCTCGCTGAGCTCCGGGCGTGCGGCCCGGACCGCCTCGATCCAGGCATTCACGTACTGCCGCTGCAGCCTGCGCACCTGCCGGCGGGCGGCCTCGGGCAGGGAGTCGAGGTCACGGTCCTGGATGCGGATGAGCTCCGGCTCACGCATGGCGAAGTCCACGTGGAAGTCGATGAGGCGCGCGGGCGTACCTGACGCTGCGCCCTCCGCCTCGGCGATGATCCGGAGCCCTCCCGCATGGAGGTACTCGGAGATGCCCACGAGCAGCTCCTCGAGCACTGCCTCCTTCGAGGCGAAGTGGCGGTAGACCGCGGGCCCGGACACACCCGCCCCCTTGCCGATGTCGCCCAGCCGCACCGCCCGGAACCCGTACCTCGCGAAGAGCCGCTTGGCGGCGTCGAGCAGCTGCTCGCGGCGCTCGGCCTTCGCCGCCTCGCGTCCGCTCGCGGCGCTCCGCGCGCCTTCCTCTTCCTCTGCAGCCGTCATCCTCCGCCCCTCCCGGGTTCCTCCTGTGGGCCTTGTCACCCCGGCGACCGAGCCGCTACGATAGTCTCAGTTAATCAATGTTAACTGAACCTGTCCGCAGGCGACAGGCGACGTTCACAGGCAATCCGTCTACGGGCATCGCGGCCCTCGAGGAGAACGCATGCGCACCATCGGCTCGCCGGTCGATCCGCACACCTCACCCCACTCCCAGGCTCATGCCGAGCTGCTCGCGGAGCTCCGCGAGCGCATCGCGGCCACGGCGAGAGGCGGCTCCGAATCGTCCCGGCAGCGCCATCTGAGCCGCGGCAAGCTGCTGCCGCGCGACCGTGTGGAGCGTCTGCTGGATCCGGGCAGTCCGTTCCTCGAGTTCTCGCCGCTCGCCGCCAATGGCATGTACGACGACGCCTCGCCCGGTGCCGGCATCATCACCGGCATGGGGCTGGTCTCCGGCCGGCTCTGCGTCATCGTCGCCAACGACGCCACCGTCAAGGGCGGCACCTACTACCCCGTGACGGTGAAGAAGCACCTGCGCGCGCAGGAGATCGCAGCGGACAACCACCTGCCCTGCATCTACCTCGTGGACTCCGGCGGAGCCAATCTGCCCAACCAGGACGAGGTGTTCCCGGACCGCGAGCACTTCGGCCGCATCTTCTACAACCAGGCCACGCTGTCCGCCGCAGGTATCCCGCAGCTCGCCGCGGTGCTGGGCTCCTGCACCGCCGGCGGCGCCTACGTGCCCGCCATGGCGGACGAGTCCGTCATCGTCAATGAGCAGGGCACGATCTTCCTGGGCGGACCGCCGCTGGTGAAGGCCGCCACGGGTGAAGAGGTGACTGCGGAGGAGCTGGGCGGGGGAGCGCTCCACTCCCGCACCTCGGGCGTCACCGATCACCTCGCCGCGAACGACGATCACGCGCTGGAGATCCTCCGCGACATCGCCTCGACCTTCGGCCCCCAGCTGCCGCCGGCGTGGGAGCGCGCCGAACCGCGCGAGCCCGCCCACAGCCCGGACGAGCTCACCGCCGTGGTGCCGGTGGACTCCCGTGTGCCCTACGACGTGCGCGAGGTCATCGCCCGAATCGTCGACGCCAGTGAGTTCCACGAGTTCAAGGCCGAGTACGGCACGAGCCTCGTCACCGGCTTCGCGCGGATCGACGGGCACCCCGTGGGCATCGTCGCGAACAACGGCATCCTGTTCGGCGAATCCGCGATGAAGGGCGCGCACTTCATCGAGCTCTGCGACCAGCGCTCCACGCCGCTGGTGTTCCTCCAGAACATCTCCGGCTTCATGGTGGGCCGCGACTACGAGGCCGGCGGCATCGCCAAGCACGGCGCCAAGATGGTCAATGCCGTCGCCACCGCCCGCGTGCCCAAGTTCACCGTGGTGATCGGCGGCAGCTTCGGTGCGGGCAACTACTCGATGTGCGGCCGTGCCTACTCCCCGCGCTTCCTGTGGATGTGGCCCAATGCCCGGATCTCCGTGATGGGCGGTGAGCAGGCGGCTTCCGTCCTCGCCACCGTCAAGCGCGATCAGCTGGAGGGCCGCGGTGAGGAGTGGTCCGCAGAGGACGAGGAGCGCTTCAAGGACCCCGTCCGGCAGCAGTACGAGGCGCAGGGCAACCCCTACTACTCGACGGCCCGCCTCTGGGACGACGGCATCATCGACCCCGCGGACACCCGCCAGGTCCTCGCGCTCGCGCTCGAGGCCGCACGCCACACGCCGCTGAAGCGGCCCTACGGAGCGCCCGGCTACGGCGTCTTCAGGATGTGAGCGCCATGACAGGCATGCAGACACCCGCCCACTCGGACCGGCAGGAACCCGCAATGTTCTCCAGAATCCTCATCGCCAACCGCGGAGAGATCGCCCTCCGCGTCATCCGCACCTGCCGCCGGCTCGGCATCGAGACGGTGGCCGTCTACTCGGACGCGGACGCCGATGCCGCCCACACGCGCGCGGCGGACCTCGCCCACCGCCTCGGCCC
Source organism: Brevibacterium sp. (assembly GCF_022712115.1). GTDB lineage: Bacteria > Actinomycetota > Actinomycetes > Actinomycetales > Brevibacteriaceae > Brevibacterium > Brevibacterium salitolerans. The sequence goes on from NZ_JALAHB010000219.1 coordinate 19,146, forward strand.
GGCCTCGGCGGCGCAGTCCTACCTCGACATCGACCGTGTGGTCGAGGCCGTCCGCGCCACCGGTGCCCAGGCCGTGCACCCCGGCTACGGCTTCCTCTCCGAGAACGCGGCCTTCGCCCGCCGGCTCGAGGAGGAGGGCATCGTCTTCCTCGGGCCCACTGCGGCGGCCATCGAGACGATGGGCGACAAGATCTCCGCCAAGCAGGCCGTCGCCGCGCGCGGAGTGCCGCTGGTGCCGGGCGTCGCCGAGGCCGGGCTCACGGACGAGCAGCTCATCGCCCGCGCGGAGGAGGTGGGCTTCCCCGTCCTCGTGAAGCCCTCCGCGGGAGGCGGCGGCAAGGGGATGCGCGAGGTGCACGAGGCCTCCGAGCTGCCGGCCGCGCTGGCCTCGGCCCGTCGCGAGGCCGCCTCGAGCTTCGGCGACGACACCCTCTTCCTTGAGCGACTGGTGCTGCGGCCCCGGCACATCGAGGTCCAGGTGCTCGCGGACTCACACGGCACCGTGGTGCACCTGGGGGAGCGCGAGTGCTCCCTGCAGCGCCGCCACCAGAAGGTCATCGAGGAGGCGCCCAGCGCGCTGCTGGACGCGGGCACGCGCGAAGCCATCGGCCAGGCCGCCGTGGACACGGCCAAGGCCGTCGACTACCGCGGTGCGGGCACCGTGGAGATCATCGGCTCCGCGGACCGGCCGGACGAGTTCTTCTTCATGGAGATGAACACGCGCCTCCAGGTGGAGCACCCCGTCACGGAGCAGGTCACAGGCGTGGACCTCGTGGAGCAGCAGCTGCGCGTGGGGGCCGGCGAGCGCCTGAGCCTCGTGCAGGAGGACATCCGGCTGACGGGGCACTCCATCGAGGCGCGCATCTACGCCGAGGACCCCGCCCGCGGCTTCCTGCCCACCGGCGGAGTCGCCCTGGACGTGGCGTTCCCGCCCAGCACCGGCGGACCCGGCACCGGGCTGCCCGTCACAGCGGGCCAGCGCGGGGCCCACAGCCTCGGCGTGGACAGGACCGGGGTGCGGGTGGACGCCGGACTGGAACCGGGTCAGCGGATCGTGAGCGACTACGACCCCATGATCGCCAAGCTCATCGTCACCGGCGCAGACCGGGCCGAGGCCGTCGCCCGCATGCGGCGCGCACTCGCGGCCTCCGCCGTGCCGGGGATCGTCACGAACATCGGCTTCCTGCAGACGCTCATGGGCCTGCCCGAGGTGGCGGCGGGCGAGCTCGACACCGGCCTCATCGACCGGATGACCGAGGACGAGCTGGACGAGACCCTCGATCCGCCGGCGCTCCAGTTCGCCGCTGCGCATGTGGTGGGTGCCGCCGGAGCCTCTGCATGGCAGCAGGGCTCCGGTTGGAGGAGCCTCGCTCCGGCGCGCACCGTCGTGCCGTTCGTGCACCGCGGTGAGCGGCACGAAGCCGAGTTCCTGCACCCGCCCCTCGTGCGCCTCGGCGGCGGGGCTGAGGGAGGCACCGGCGGCGGAGGTGCTGCTGGGAGCAGTGCCGGCGGATCGGCCGGAACGGGGTACGTACTCACGCTGGACGGCGAGCAGCATCACGGACGGGTGTGGGCATCCGCGGACGGGCGCACGCTCTGGGTGCGGACAGCGCGGGGGATCTTTCAGCTCACCCGGCCGCTCGCGGACGCCGCGATCGGTGCGGCGGCCGGAGGTGCGGAGGTGCTGGCGCCCATGCCCGGTGCCGTCATCGAGATCCGGGTGGCCGACGGCGCACAGGTGGCCGCCGGCGACCCGGTGCTCGTGGTGGAGGCGATGAAGATGGAGCACGTGCTCACCGCGCCCGCCGCGGGAACGGTCGAGGTGAGGACGGTGCAGGGCGCCCAGGTGGCACTCGACGAGGTGCTCGCAGTTGTCGTCCCGCAGGACAGTTCGCAGGGCGCCGGCGAGCAGACCACGGCCGAGCAGACCGCGGCTGAGGCGACCGCGGCAGGACAGACCGCCGGCGCGGCCGGCACGAACGAGACGGAAGGAGAGTGACATGACTACGGCATTCGTTCCCGGCATGCTGCCGGAGGAGTACGAATCGCTGCGCCGGACGGTGGCGGCATTCACGGACGAAGAGGTCGCGCCGGTGAGCGCGGAGCTCGACGCCAGGCACGAGTTCCCCTACGAACTCGTGGCGAAGATGGGGGACATGGGGCTCTTCGGACTGCCGTTCCCGGAGGAGTACGGCGGGATGGGCGGCGACTACTTCGCCCTGTGCCTGGCCTTGGAGGAGATCGCCCGGGAGAACCAGTCCCTGGCGATCACACTGGAGGCAGGGGTCTCGCTCGGCGCGATGCCCATCCACCTCTTCGGCACGGAGGAGCAGAAGCGGGAGCTGCTGCCCACCGTCATCGACGGCCGAGGCCTCGCCGCATTCGGCCTCACGGAGCCCGAGGCCGGCTCCGATGCCGGGGGCACGAAGACCCGGGCGCGGCTGGAGGACGGGGAGTGGGTGATCGACGGGGCCAAGGCGTTCATCACGAACTCGGGCACGGACATCACCCGGTTCGTCACCGCCACGGCCGTCACGGGCACCCGCACGGGGCGCGACGGCACGCAGAAGCCGGAGATCTCCACGATCATCGTCCCCAACGGCACCCCCGGGTTCACTCCGGAGCCCGCCTACGACAAGCTGGGCTGGAACTCCTCGGACACGCATCCCCTCACCTTCGACGGCGTGAGGGTGCCCGAGGCCAATCTGCTGGGCGAGCGCGGGCGCGGCTACGCGAACTTCCTGCGGATCCTCGATGAGGGCCGTGTGGCGATCGCCGCGCTCTCCGTGGGCGCAGCGCAGGGCTGTGTGGACGCCAGCGTGAAGTACGCGAAGGAACGGAAGGCGTTCGGCAAGCCGATCGGCGACTACCAGGGTGTGAGCTTCAAGATCGCGCGGATGGAGGCGCGGGTGGCCGCTGCCCGTGCGGCCTACTATGCGGCCGCGTCCAAGATGGTCGCGGGCGAGCCGTTCAAGAAGGAGGCCTCGATCGCCAAGCTCATCGCCTCCGACGCCGCGATGGACAACGCACGGGATGCCACGCAGGTGCACGGGGGCTACGGATTCATGAACGAATACCTCGTGGCCCGGCACTACCGCGATTCGAAGATCCTGGAGATCGGGGAGGGCACCTCCGAGGTGCAGCTCATGCTCATCGCCCGCGAACTGGGGCTGTGAGCACTCGGCGCCGAGTGAAAGGACTCTGGATGCGCTGCCCTGCGTGAGTCGGCAGCGCCTCGCTCACCGCGCACACGTGCAGCGTGAGTCACCAGGAATAGTCGGTGGGAAGGCAGCGGCGGCCTCAGTGTCATGGAGTTCAGTGGTATCAAGCGGTATCATCTGTGCTATGGCGATGACACTGAGGCTGTCCGCGCAGCAGACGGAGTCGCTCAGGATGGCGGCAGAACGTGAAGGCATTTCGATGCAGGCGGCTGCTCTGCGCGCTGTCGACGAGTACACCCAGAAGCGGGCGCGCGGCCGCTCTGAGCTGCTCGCACGCATCGTCGAGGAGAACCGGGAAGTCCTCGAGCGTCTTCGTGATTCATGACGGACGAGTACGACTACCTTGACCTGGATGATCTTCTCGCCGCCTCGGCTGCGGCCCTGGGCCACGCTCCGGAGGTCCGTGACTGGGGCCTTCTCGAATCTTCGCTCGCTCGGCCGCGTGCTTCTGTGTTCGGGGAAGACGTCTACCCCGATCTGCCGACGAAGGCGGCGGCGCTCCTTGACTCGGTCGTCAACAATCCCGCGCTTGTCGACGGCAACAAGCGGACCGGCTTCGTGGCGACCGCACTTTTCCTTGGGCTGAATGGGATCATCATCGGAGGGCCCGATGATGCTCGCTATCAGCTGGTGATGGATATCGCTGAGGGGGCGCTCTCCGGAGTCCCTGCAATCGCAGAGCGGCTTCGTGAACTCGTCGTTCGGAGTCCTTAGGGCTGGGAGGTCAGTGATGTGTCTGTGAGTGTGAGTCCGCTCGCCCGGGATCCGCTTCCGCTGCGCGGCCGCGCGGTGCTCATCACCGGGGTGAGCCGCCGTGCGGGGATCGGTTACGCCACGGCCTGCCGTGCGGCGGCGTACGGTGCGAGCGTCTTCTGCCACCACTTCGCACCCCATGACGCGCAGCAGCCGTGGGGCGAGGACAGCATTGAGGCGGTGATCGAAGGGGTCCGCGCCCATGCGCGGGAAGGCGCGGTGGTGGCGCACGCGCATGCGGACCTCTCCCGGGAAGGGGAGCCGGAGCGGCTGGTGCAGGCGGCCTCGGCGGCACTGGGCGGACTCGACGGGCTCGTCTGCAACCAGGCACTCTCCGGTTCCGACGGTGCGCTGGGGGAGCTCACCACTGCCATGCTGGACCGTCACTGGGCCGTGAACGCGCGCGCTTCGATCATGCTGGCACAGGAGTTCGCGCGGCTGTGGGAGGCGGCAGGTGGCTGTGCGCCTGCGGGCACGGCGGGGAGAGCGGGTCTCGAGCCCTCGCTGAGTCCGAGTGACGCCGAGGCCGCGATCGTCTTCCTCACCTCCGGCCAGGGTGAGGGCCCCATGCCGGGGGAGGTCGCCTACGCGGCGGCGAAGGCCGCGCTGGCCGGACTCACCGTGACGCTTGCGGATCAGCTCAGCGACGCGGGGATCAGGGTGAACACCGTGAACCCGGGGCCCGTGGACACCGGCTACGTGACTCAGGAGATGCGGGAGCTGACGAAGGCGCAGTTCCCAGCGGGGCGGTGGGGAGAACCGGATGACCCCGCGCGGCTCCTCACCTGGCTGCTCACGGACGAGGCGCGCTGGATCACGGGACAGGTGATCGCCTCGGAGGGCGGCTTCGCCCGCTGGCGCTGACCGCGGGCCGGGATGAAGGCCGCTGGCTGCCTACGGGGACGGGGAGGCGCTGCTCTCACGTACTCTAACATTTTTACAGTAGCGCCAGAGGGGCCGTGAGTGAGGTGAAATGCCTGGTCAGAAGGGCGAAGACCGTGCTCCGCGGCGTTCTTCCGTTCCAGCTGTCACGTCTACTCTAAAGAAGTCGTTCGAGTAGGTGTGACAGTAGATGCTGGATTCGAGTGCCCGTGCTGACCGCAGGGCGGGCCGGAGGCCGGGGGTGTCGCCTCTTTGCCCTCAGGCCAGCCGCCACGTAGCGCGTGGATCCTGCGGCGACTGCGCGTCCCTGACGATCATCCCCTCTGCTTCGAGCGCTCTGAGGCGTCGCAGCGCGGTGGGCCGGGCCACATCCAGCATCTCCACGATCTCGCCCGTGCCCAGCGGTCTGCCGGCGTGTTGCAGGACGGCGAGCGTGGCAATCGCACCCTTGGGGAGTCGCTCGACGGTTGCGCGATCCAGGAGGGAGTGCGCAGAGAGCGTGACGATCACGTGTGAGGCGCTCTGCCGGAACACGGGGGCCTCGAGGCCGGAGCGCTCCATGACGTCGACCATGCGCCGGATGCCCTCTCCGAGCTCCTGGCCGATGCGCAGGTCCGCACAGACACGGGCGATGAGCGGGTTCCTCGCGTACCGGGTGATGGAGTGCGGGTTGTCGACATCGACGATTCCCGGGAAGCGTCCCGGGCTGGTGACCTCGATCCGGGTGGGGAAGATCTCCACCCGGATGTGATCCCCGGCCATGCTGTAGGACCGGTGGACGACGGCGTTCACGAGGGCCTCCAGCCACGCATCGCGGGGGACTGTCGGCACTGCTTCGAACTTGCCGCTCGGTCCCAGTGCGCGACGACGGGGGATCTGGGCATCGATCGTCTGCGCGGCGCGGTCGATGAGTGAGGGCAGAGGGCCCTCGATGCGTGTGTCGCCGTCCTCGGCCAGACTCAGGGAGGTGCCGCTCCCTCTCTCATCGGACAGGTAGCGGAGGATGCGGACCTGTGCGTGGGGGAGTGCGATCTGCGGGTGCGGGTGGAACAGAAGCGCGGCTGCGATGGTGGGCGCACCCTGACGGTCGAGCAGGCCGCGGGACCTGAGCAGGTGGACAGCCTCCGACTCGGCACCCAGGGCGGATCTGAACTGCTCGATCGCGGTGGTGTCGAGTTCGCTGAAGGAGATGTGCCTCAGTGTGCCGCTGTCATAGGAGCTGTCGCTCCGGTCGTAGAAGAGTTCCTGCCGTTGTGCGTGACTCAGCAGTCGGGTCTCATCGCCTATCCGCAGGAAGCAGTCGCCGTTCGTCATCTCATGGAGGGACTCGCCGGGGAGGACGCGGATGAGGAGGAGTCTGCGGCGCTCGCCGTCTGCAAGGGCCCACGTCTCCTCCGTGCGGATCCGCACGGGTGGCTGCGTGAAGTCGACGGCGGCCTGCCTCAAGGCATTGGCCCGTGCATCGTCCACATGTTCAGCGCGGCCGCTGCTCAGGCCCACGACGACGGTCCCGCCTTCCGCATTGCCCATCGCGACAAGGGTCTCGGCCAGCTTCCTGGGCTGGATGCGGGCCGACTTCCTGTCATGCCATTGGCTCTCCGGCAGAGCGAGGAGAGCGTGCAGGGTTTCGTCCTCAGGCAGGCCGGCGGCATCAGTCACTTCACCGATCGTCATGGCGTGCCCTCCTCCTGCCCTGCTGCTCTCACGTACTCTAACATTTTTACAGTAGCGCCAGCGGGGCCGTGAGTGAGGCGAAATGCCTGGTCAGAAGGGCGAAGACCGTGCTCCGCGGCGTTCTTCCGTTCCAGCTGTCACGTCTACTCTAAAGAAGTCGTTCGAGTAGGTGTGACAGTGGATGCTCGATCCGAGTGCCGGCGCTGACCGCGGGCCGAGCCGGAGGCCGCTGTCTGCCCACTGGGCCGGAGGCCGGGTCGGGACGCACGCCGAGGCCACACGGATCTCCCACGTAGTCTTGGGCTGTGGACATGAGCGCATTCGACGTGACGACCTGGGGTCTGCCGCCCCTCTGGTCGACGATCCTGATCATCCTCGACTACGCGATCAAGATCGTGGCTGTGGGCGTGGTGCCGGAGAACAGGCGGCCGTCCTCCTCGAGCGCCTGGCTGCTGCTCATCCTCTTCCTCCCCATCGTGGGCATCCCGCTCTTCCTGTTCCTCGGGAGCCCCTACATCACGGGCCGGCGGAGCCGGATCCAGCAGGAGGCGAACAAGCGCCTGGTACAGGGCACGGCGGGCATCCCGGACTGGCCGGAGGCCATCGACGTGCCTCGCGACCTCGGCAGCCTCGTCACGCTCAGCCGCAACCTCACCTCCCTGCCCATGGTCACCGGCACGGACCACGGCATCCGCCACGACTACGAGGCGAACATCCGCCGGATGGCCGAGGCCGTCGATGAGGCGCAGGAGTACGTGGACGTCTGCATCTACATCATGACCGCAGATCCCACGACGGAGGTCTTCCTCTCCGCCCTGGAGCGGGCCTCGGCGCGGGGCGTCACCGTCCGGGTCCTCTTCGACCACATCGGCTCCCGCAAGTACGCGGGATTCCGCAGCCTCAAGCGGCGGCTGGACGCGGCGGGGATCCAGTGGAGCCTCATGCTCCCGTTCCTGCCGCTGCAGGGCCGGATGCGGCGTGTGGACCTGCGCAACCACCGCAAGCTCGTCGTCATCGACGGAACCCGGGCCTTCATGGGCTCCCAGAACATGATCGACTCCGCCTACGGCAAGGCCTCCAACGCGCGGTCCGGTCGCCGCTGGAACGACATCATGGTGGAACTCACCGGTCCCATCGTCGCCTCGCTGGAGGCGGTCTTCGCCACCGACTGGTTCTCGGAGACCGGTGAGGACCTCACCATCCGCGCCTACGAGTTCGGCGACCGCATGGCGGAGCGGGAGAGCGCCATCGGTGAGCGCCTCGTCCAGGGCCGTCACCGCGAGAAGGTGCGCAAGGACTCGGAGGTCAACGCGGTCCAGGTGGTCCCCTCGGGCCCGGGATTCCGCACCGAACCGAGCCTCCGGCTCTTCGTCTCCCTCGTGTACCTGGCGCGCAAGCGGCTGCGCATCGTCAGTCCCTACTTCGTGCCGGACGAGTCCATGCTCGCCGCCATCGTCACCGCCGCACACCGTGGAGTGGGCGTGGACCTGTACGTGAGCGAGCAGGCGGATCAGTTCATGGTCGACCATGCGCAGAGCTCCTACTACGAGGCGCTGCTGGAGGCCGGCGTGCGCATCTACCTGTACCCGGCGCCCGCCGTGCTGCACACCAAGTGCTTCACGGTCGACGGGCTGTGCTCGGTGATGGGGTCCTCCAACATGGACATGCGCTCGTTCGGCCTCAACTACGAGGTGAGCCTGCTGGCCTACGGCGGCGACATCACGGAGCGCCTCCACGAGATCATGGACGAGTACCGGGACATCAGCCGCGAGCTCACCCCGGAGGAATGGGCGCAGCGGTCCTGGGGCCGGCGCTGGCTGGACTCCGCGATGCGCCTGACATCCGCCCTGCAGTGAGGGCTCACCCGGCTGGTGCGCGCATGCCTCTCGCAGGCGCCGCCCTGCCGCCGGCGCCCGAGGCGCTAGCCTGGGAGCCGACCGGCCGTGGCAGAGGTCACGGGATCCCGTATCGAGAAGGAGCTCGCAGGTGAGCGACGAGAAGTCAGGGCAGACAGCACCGGAGGCGGCTGCAGGGCAGCAGGCGGCAGCGGGGCAGGGGCCGGCCTCGGGCCAGGCGGACCCCGCGGCCGAGGCCCCGGTCATCGACCAGCGCGGCCTCTGGTTCGAGGAGTTCCAGGTGGGGGCCGTCTACCGGCACGCTCCCGGCCGGACCATGACCGAGGCCGACAACACGTGGTTCACCGCCATCTCGATGAATGCGCAGGCGCTGCACCTGGACGCGCACTTCGCCTCCACGGAGCCCTTCGGCCAGCGGCTGGTGAACTCCATGTTCACGCTGGCCACGCTGGTGGGCCTCTCCGTCCAGCAGCTCACGCAGGGCACCATCGTGGGCAATCTGGGCTTCTCCGAGGTCTCCTTCCCCAAGCCCATGTTCCACGGGGACACGCTCTACGCGGAGACGAAGATCCTCGACAAGCGCCTCTCGCGCTCCCGTCCGGGCGAGGGGATCATCAGCCTCGAGCACATCGGCCGCAACCAGCACGGCGACATCGTCGCCAAGGCCGTTCGCAAGACCATGGTGTTCACGCAGGATCACGCCAAGGGCTGAGGGCGCAGCGGAGGGCCCGGGAAGTTGCTTTGCCACCCACCTGTATGTGGGTGGCAAAGCAACTTCCCGGGCCCTCGCGTGTAGCTGTGCAGCTCCGCCGCGCTCAGTAGAACAGATGCGCCGCCGCGACGATGATCGGCAGGGTCAGCAGCGTGCGGATGAGGAAGATCAGCACCAGGTGGTGGAACTTCACCGGGATCTTCGACGCGAGCAGCAGTCCGCCCACCTCGGACATGAAGATCAGCTGCGTGATGGAGAGGGCGCCGATGATGAACCGCGTCATCTCCGAGGCGATGTTCGCTCCGATGACGGTGGGCAGCAGCATGTCCGCGAAGCCCACGAGGACGGTCTCCGAGGCGGCCTTCGCCTCCGGCACCTGCATGAGCTCGAGGAGCGGCACGAAGGGCGTGCCCAGCCAGGCGAACAGCGGCGTGTGCTCCGCGATGAGCACGGCGACGGTGCCCACGGCCATGATGACGGGGACGATCCCCACCCACATCTCGAGGACGTTGGAGGCTCCGCGGCGCAGCAGGAAGCCGGTGCGCATCTCCGAGGCCTTCGTCAGCGCGCTCGCCCAGGCACGGCGCAGCGCGGAGCCGTCTCCATCTCCACCCGCAGTCCCGGGACCGGCCGGAGCGGCCTGTGCCTCGCGCGGCCGGGTCCCGTCGATGTACTCGTCCGGGATCAGGGACAGCGGCGGGATGCGCGGCATGACGACGGCGGCGATGAGGCCGGCCACCACGATGGTCCCGTAGAACGGCAGGGTCATGTGCTGCAGTCCCAGGAGCCCGATGATCACCACGGTGAACGTGAGGGAGACGACGTTGAAGGTGGTGCCCAGCACCGCTGACTCGCGCTTGGTGTAGAAGCCCTTCTCGTACTGCTGGTTCGTCATGAGGACGCCGATCGTCGCATCGCCGAACCAGGAGGCGAGCGCATCCACGGAGGAGCGGCCGGGCACCGTGAAGACCGGGCGCATGACCCTGTTCATGAGCGCACCGGCGAACTCCAGCAGACCGAAGTCCAGCAGCAGCGGCAGCAGGAAGCCCGCGAACAGGAACACCGTGAACATGAGGACGCAGAGGTCGAGGATGAGGAGTCCGGTGTCCTCACCCCACAGCCCCTCCGGTCCCAGCTGCAGCAGTGTGGCCAGGCCGAGGAGGAATCCCACCACGCGCACGGCGCACCACACCGGGGTCACGGCGAACAGGAGCTTGGGCACGCCGGTGCGCATCCAGGCCGGGCGCACCAGCAGTGCGAGCAGGGAGCCCGCTGCGGAGATCCCCATGAGCAGGACGACGAGGGGATGGATGACGGAGGCGAGAGCTGCCTCGAGGGCCGAGGCCAGGAACGCCACCGGGATGGTCGCGCCCCCCTCGCCGTCGGGCACCGGCATCACGAAGATGACGAGCCCCAGCAGGGAGGGGACGAGGAAACGCAGAGCGGCGGCTGCCCCGTGGGGAGCAGCCGCCCGCTTCCGGGTGAGGCCGGTGGAGTCAGTCAATGGGTTCTCACACCCCGCGGACGATGACGACATCGAGCGTGCGGGGGCCGTGCACGCCTTCGACGCGCTCGAGCTCGATGTCACTGGTGGCTGACGGCCCGGAGATCATGGTGATCGTGCGGGTGGAGTCGATGCGGGCCACCGCCTCCGGGATGATCTCCACGATGGAGGACTCCGGCACCAGGCACACGTGGTGGTCCGGGACCAGGGAGATGGCGCGGCGGCCGCAGTCGGACGCTCCGTCGAGGAAGATGGTACCCGTCTGTGCGCAGGACACGCGCGAGGAGGTGACCACGGCACTCGTCCGGTCCAGTTCGTCGACGCTGAGCACGGTGTCCGCGTCCTCCCGCGTCACCGCCACAGAATCGTCGAGCTCTGCGAGCACGGGCCGCTCCAGTCCCGCGAGCACGCCGCTCTCCAGCGCCGGCGGCACCACGACGGAGCGTGCGTGTGCGAGCTTCTCCGCCACGACGCCCGGCACCTCCGCGGGCTGCGCCTCGACCACGCCGGCCCTGTAGTCGACGAGCCGGTCGACCAGCTGGGCGATGACGGCCTCGTGGTCGAGCGAGCCGGTGCGCAGGTAGTCCCGCGGCACCTCGGCGCTCAGGTCCACGGGCTTCCCCGTGGACGGCACGATGCCCGGGCGGGTGGTCACCCCGTCCTCACGGCCCAGCGCCTCGTGCAGGCGGGTCATGATCTCTTCTCGTGCACTCGCCATCAGCGGTCACCTTCCTTCGCAGCCGTATCGCGGTCGTGCCCCGCGCCCGAGGCCGTTCCCCGGTTCTTCCGCCACCAGGTGCGGAACGACTGGTCCGGCAGGCGCGGCACGTCGCGGCTGGAGGTCCACGTGCCCACCACGCCGGGCATGCGCCGGATCCTGCCGGAGCGGGCGCCGAGCAGGGAGGCCAGCGGCAGCGCACGCTCCGCGAGCGCGATGCGGCGGCCGTCGGCCATCGCCCAGGAGGCCGCCTTCAGGCCCGCGTTCAGCTGACCCGCGGGGCCGGCGAGATCCTTGGCCCGCTGCACGGGGCCGGCCTCGGCGGCGGCCTGCTCCTTCGCCTCGTGGTCCTCCCCGCGCAGGTGCACGAGGATCGAGGGGATGTCGATCTTCACGGGGCAGGCGGAATAGCAGGCCCCGCACAGGCTGGAGGCGTACGGCAGCGAGTCGTTCTCCTCCGCCTGCACGCCGGTGAGCAGCGGCGAGAGGATCGCCCCGATGGGGCCGGGGTAGGTGGAGCCGTACGCGTGCCCGCCCGTGCGTTCGTAGACGGGGCACACGTTCATGCAGGCGGAGCAGCGGATGCAGTGCAGTGCGGACCGGCCGTACTCGTCCGCCAGCGCACGGGAGCGGCCGTTGTCCAGCAGCACCACGTGGACGTTCTGGGGGCCGTCGCCGGGGGTGACGCCGGTCCAGAAGCTCGTGTACGGGTTCATGCGCTCACCGGTGGAGGAGCGGGGGAGGAGCTGCAGGAACACCTCGAGGTCCTCCGGGGCGGGCAGCAGCTTCTCGATGCCCATGACGGTGATGAGCGTCTCCGGCAGCGTGAGGCACATGCGGCCGTTGCCCTCGGACTCCACCACGCCCAGCGTGCCGTTCGAGGCGATGCCGAAGTTCGCGCCGGAGATCGCCACCTTGGTGGTGAGGAACTTGTGGCGCAGGTGCGTGCGGGCGGCCTCGGCGAGCTTGGCCGGCTCATCCGTGAGGGCGGGGTCCACCTCCGGCATCTCGGCGAGGAAGATGTCGCGGATCTCCGTGCGGTTCTTGTGGATTGCGGGCACCAGGATGTGGCTGGGCTTGTCGTGGCCCAGCTGGACGATGAGTTCCGCGAGGTCCGTCTCGAAGGCGTCGATGCCGCGGGGCTCCAGGTACTCGTTGAGGCCGATCTCCTGTGTGGCCATCGACTTGACCTTCACGACCTCGCGCCGGCCGTTGTCCAGGATGGGGGCGTTGGCCTCGATGAGACCCTCCACGATGTTGTTGGCCTCCGCCGCGTCACGCGCCCAGTGGACGTGCCCGCCGGCGGCCTCGAACGCCTCCGCGAACTGGTCCAGCAGCTCCGGCAGGTGCGCCATGACGGTCTGCTTCACGGCGGAGCCCGCGCTGCGCAGCTCCTCCCAGTCCGGCAGCTCGCCCACCACGTTGGCGCGCTTGGTGCGGATGGTGGAGGTGGCGTGGCCCAGATTGCGGCGGAGCTGGTCGTTGCCGAGCTCCCGCTCCGCGTAGTCCGGGAAGTCCTCGAACTCGAAGACGTTGCCCTGGGCCCCGGGGATCGAGGCGGGCACGCGTGCGTGGTCGATGTGGCGGCTGGGCGTGCCCAGCGCCGGCATGCCGAGGAACGTGGTCATCGCAGGCTCCCTCCGGAGAGAACGGGTTCGGACCGGGGCGGCAGCAGCGGTCTCTCCCGGGTGGATGCGAGGATGCGGGCGAGGTGGACGGTGCCCACGTCCCCTCCGCGCGGGTTCTTGGCACCGGTCCGGGAGAGGCCGCCGCCGATGTGCATGAGGCAGCTCGCGTCCCCGCCGGAGCACAGGCTCGCACCGGTGCTCACGATGTGGGCGGCCTTGTCCTCCAGCATGGCGGACGAGACCTGGTGGTTCTTCATGGAGAACGTGCCGCCGAACCCGCAGCACTGGTCCGCCTGCGGGAGCTCGCGGAGGTCGATGCCCTCGACGGTGCTCAGCAGACTCCGCTGCCGGTCGCCGAGGCCCAGCAGGCGCATGCCGTGACAGGACGGGTGGTACGTGACGGGGTGGGGGAAGTAGGAGCCCAGCTGTGCGGCCGCGTCCGTCACCCCGAGGACGTCCGTGAGGAGCTGGGAGAGCTCGTAGGTGCGGCCGGCGATGTCCTCGGCGCGGGAGGCGAGGTCCTCGTCACCGGCGCGGCGGGCGATCATCGGCTGCTGGTGCCCCAGCGAGGCGACGCAGGAGCCGGAGGGGGCGACGGCCACGTCCCAGCCGGGCTCCTCCTCGAAGGCCCGCACATGGCCGGCCACCACGGGGTAGGCGCCGGAGAAGTCGCCGGAGTTGATGTGCATCTGGCCGCAGCACGCCTGTCGCTCCGGGAAGACCACCTCGTGTCCCAGTCTCTCCAGCACGGTGACGGTGTCCTTGGCGACTTCCGGGTACATCGCATCCACGATGCAGGTGGCGAACAGTGCGATCCGCATGGGCGTCCTCCTTCTTCGGACCGCCTGCAGATCGGCGGCCGCCGCGATGCTCTCACTGTAGTCGTGCCCACGGACGCCGCTCAGATAAGGCGAACCTCGCCGAGGCGGGGAAGAGGGCGCGGCTCTAGGATTGTGAGGGATCTCAACTGCAGAAAGGCTGTCTCATGACCTCGACCTTCTCCCTCCGTCCGGCATGGCTGTTCGTCCCCGGCGACCGCCCGGACCGCTTCGCCAAGGCCGCGGACCGCTCCGACATCGTGATCCTGGACCTCGAGGACGCGGTGGCCGAGGGCGACAAGGACGCCGCGCGGAAGGCCGTCGCCGAGGCCGCCGGCACCCTGGACCCGGCCCGCACGGTGGTGCGGGTGAATGGGGCGGACACCCCGCACTTCGCGGCCGACCTCGAGCTCCTCGCCTCCCTGCCCTTCACGATGGTGATGCTGCCCAAGGCGGAGAGCGCGCAGAGTGCGGCGCCGCTGGCGGACTACGGCGTCATCGCCCTCATCGAGACGCCTGCGGGCGCGGTGAATGCCGCGGAGATCGCCTCCGTCCCCAACGTCCGCGGCCTCATGTGGGGCTCCGAGGACCTCATCGCCTCCCTGGGCGGCGGCTCCTCCCGCAAGGCCGACGGCACGTACCGGGAGGTCGCCCGGCACGTCCGCTCCACGACCCTGCTCGCGGCGAAGACGCACGGCAAGTGGGCGCTGGACTCCATCTGGGCCGCGATCGACGATCTCGACGGCCTCCTGGCCGAGGCGACGGACGCCGTGGAGAGCGGGTTCGACGGCAAGGTCTCCATCCACCCCAAGCACGTTCCGGTGGTGCGGCAGGCCTACGCGCCCACGCAGGAGCAGGCGGCGTGGGCCGCCGGAGTGCTCGCCGCGGCGGAGGGGGCCAAGGGCGCCTTCAGCTACGAGGGCTCCATGATCGACGCGCCGCTGCTGGCGCACGCGCGCAACATCCAGGCGCGGGCCGCTGCGGCTCAGGGGTGAGCGCGCTGTCCTCGCCCTGCATCCGCGACACCGTCCTCGGGCTCCTCGACCTGGCGCGGGACGGTGACGGTCTGCTGCCCATCGTGAAGGCCGGCGACCCGGTGCTGCGCACGGTCTGCGAGCCGGTGGACGGTCAGCTCGAGGACGCGGAGCTGCGCGAGTTCGCCGCGGCCATGCACGCCACCATGGCCGCGGCACCGGGAGTGGGCCTCGCGGCTCCGCAGGTGGGGGTGCCGCTGCGCATGTTCGTGGCGCAGGACCCGGCACCGGACGCGGACGAGCTGGCCGCCTCGGACCCTGAGGCCGCCGCCCGCCTCCGGCAGCGCGAACGGGTGCCGTTCGCACCGCGGACGGTGCTCAACCCGCGGTACGCGGCGACGACCGGTGAGACCGCCTCCTTCTACGAGGGCTGCCTCTCCGTCCCCGGCTACCAGGCCGTGGTGGACCGGCCGCGGAGCGTGGCGCTCACCTCGCAGGCGCTCGACGGCACCGCGGCGGAGGAGGAACTCACCGGCTGGCCGGCGCGCATCGTCGCGCACGAGTCCGATCACCTGGACGGCATCCTCTACCTGGACTCCGCGCAGATGCGCTCGCTCGCCTCGGACGAGGCGGTGGCCCAGTGGTGGGGCCGGGCGGACGTGCGCGAGGCCGCAGCCGCTCTGGGCTTCGAGATCCCGGCCACGACGGTGTTCTGAGCAGCTGCGCCCTGAGTTCCGCGCAGCACCGTGCTCCGTCTCACCGGGAGCGGCGGAATAAAACAGCACCGGTGCATGTCAGGACGGGTATGACGACTCTGACCCTGGGCGCAGGGTGCTTCTGGTGCCTCGACGCCGTCTATCAGCGCACTCGCGGTGTGAGCAGCGTGATCAGCGGATACACCGGCGGCCATGTTGACCACCCCACCTACGAGCAGGTGTGCACGGGCACCACCGGTCACGCCGAGGCGCTGCAGGTGACCTTCGACGAGGCCGTGGTGCCGGAATCCGTGATCCTCGGCCTCTTCTTCACCGGGCATGACCCCACCAGCCTCAACCGGCAGGGCAATGACGTGGGCACCCAGTACCGTTCGGCCATGTTCTACCGCGACGAGGCGGAGCGGGAGCGCTTCCGGCAGGCGCTCGACCAGGTGCAGGCGCAGCTGGACGCGCCGGTCGTCACCACCCTGGAGCCGCTCGGCACCTTCTGGGAGGCCGAGGCCGTCCACCAGGATTTCTACACCCAGAACCCCTACAACGGGTACTGCCACTTCATCATCGAGCCCAAGCTCGCACACGCCCGCGCGTACTTCCACGAGTGGGTGGAGTGAGCGGGCGGGCCGGCAGCGACGAGCCGGAGCGCACTGCTCGCACACCCATCCCCGCGGACATCTGGGTCCTCGTCTCCGCCGCCTTCATCGTGGCGCTGGGCTACGGTCTCATCGCGCCGATCCTCCCGCAGTTCGCCGCCAGCTTCGATCTGGGAGTGACGGCGGCGAGCGTCGTCGTGAGCTCCTTCGCGTTCTTCCGCCTCGTGTTCGCCCCGGCCGGCGGCCGGCTGGTCGACCGCCTGGGGGAGCGCCGCGTCTACGTCACCGGCCTGCTCATCGTCGCGGCTTCGACCGGCGCGGTCGCCGCCGCGCAGGACTACTGGCAGCTGCTGCTGTTCCGCGGCCTGGGCGGCATCGGCTCCACCATGTTCACCGTCTCCGCGATGGCGCTCATCGTCCGCCTCGCCCCACCTCACGCGCGCGGCCGGGCGAGCGGCCTCTACGCCTCCAGCTTCGTGTTCGGCAACATCCTGGGGCCCGTAGCGGGCGGTCTGCTCGCGGGCCTGGGCATGCGCCTGCCCTTCATCATCTACGCCGCGGGCCTCGTCGTCGCCGCGCTCGTGGTGTGGGTCCGGCTGGAGCGCCAGCCGCAGCTGGACTCCCAGCCCGTCACGGGGAACCGGCCCGGCCCGGAAGGCACCGGGGCCGAGGTCGGCTCCGGTGAGGCGGCCGCGGCCCCGGCGGAGCGGGAACGGATGCGCTTCCGCGACGCCTGGCAGGACTCCGCCTACAAGGCGGCTTTGGGTTCCGGGCTCGCAGTGGGCTGGGCGGCGATGGGTGCGCGGATCGCGATGTACCCGCTGTTCGTCGTCGCGGTGCTGGGCGCGGAACCGGCGGTCTCCGGCGTGGCGCTCACGGTGTTCTCCGTGGGCATGGCGGTCTCCGTCTCGATGGCCGGGCGGTTCACGGACACGTGGGGCCGGCGGCCGTTCCTCATCGTGGGACTGGGCGTGCTGGGTGCGGCGACGATGGCCGTGGGCCTCGTCGACTCCATCTGGGTGTTCTTCGTGCTCAGCCTGCTGGCGGGACTGGGCGGCGGTCTCATCAATCCGGCGCAGCAGGCTGCTCTGGGGGACATCATCGGGCCGGACCGCAAGGGCGGCACCGTGCTCTCCCGGTTCCAGATGGCGCAGGACCTGGGCGCGATCGCGGGGCCCATCGTCTCCGGCATGCTCGTCGACGCCTTGGGCTACGGACTGGCGTTCACCGTCACCGGTGCCGTGGCGCTGCTGGCCGCCCTCGGCTGGCTGTGCGCCCGCGAGACGCTGGGCACCCGCCCCGCTTAGGGTCCGGGAAGTGACTCAGCCGCCCACGCATATGTGGGTGGGACGGTGACTTCGCGGGGTGACATGTCCAGCAGGGCCCGGTGATGGGCTCTCCCGCCCACGTACAAACGGGCGGATCAGCAGGCGGTGCGGGGCGGCGTTCCTGCCCGGCTCATGAACGTGCACCTCCTGCCCACCGCACATGCGGGTGTGCGGTGCTGTCCGACGGTGCGATAGGGTTGACGATTCTGCATCAGGGCAACAGTGTGGGCAGCGGCCGCCGCCGGCCCCAGCGGGCGACGCGGGCCCCCAGCGGCCGCCGCCGCGATGCCGCACTTCGTGTCGAGGAGGAGAGATGGACCATCCCGCAGTCGGTGAGCCGAAGACGGCCTCGGTCGTGCCGGGCTCTTCCACCCAGAGCGCTGAGGACCAGGGTGCTCCCGCTTCGGGTGCGTTCACGCAGTACCCGCCGGTCCTCGATCCCCGTCCCCGTTACCGCCGTCGCAGGCTCGAGGCGAAGTACAGGCGCAGGCGTGTCGCAGTGGGTGGGGCGGCCCTCGCCGTGGTCATGACGGCGACGGTGGGAATCGTCGCAGCGGGGAAGCTGCAGTCCAACCTCTCCTCGGCACCCATCCGGGAGGAAGGCACGGGGATCGCATTCGGCGACGAACAGGGCACCAACCTCCTGATCCTCGGTTCCGACACCCGCGATCTGGACGGTGACTCATACGGGGACGCGGCCGGTGCGCGCAGTGACGCGATGGTGCTGGCTCATCTGTCCGCGAACGAGAGGCGGATCGATGCTGTGCAGATCCCCCGCGACACGATGATGGAGCTTCCTGCCTGCCCGGACACCGGAGCCGGTGCCTCCGAGGCGCACTACGGGGTGGTGAATGCCGCGCTGAACTTCGGTCCCAGCTGTTCGGTCGCCGCGATCGAAGCCCTCTCCGGAGTGCACATCGATCACTTCATCGAGATGAACTTCGAGGGCTTCCAGTCGATGGTTGATGCGATGGACGGCCTGCCGGTGTGTCTGCCGGAGCCGCTCGAAGACCCCAGGGCGAACCTGGACCTGCCCGCGGGAGAACAAGTCGTCAGCGGAGAGGACGCACTGGCCCTGGCGCGCACCCGCCACGCGGTGGGGGACGGCAGCGACATCGCGCGCATGGGGCACCAGCAGCAGGTGATGTCTGCGATCGTGCAGCGTGCGAAGAGCACCGATGTGCTCACTCGACCGGATCGTCTCTACGGATTCCTCGACGCGGTCACCTCGTCGATCACGGTCGATCCTGAGCTCGACTCCCTGACGGCGCTCGCCGCTCTGGCACGGACTGCGGCAGGTGTGGAGAACGAGCAGATCACCTTCTCCGTCATGCCATGGGAGGCAGAGGAGAACGATCCCAACAGGGTGGTGGCCGGGAGCGGAGCCGCGGAGGTGTTCGCGCGGATCGGGGAAGACGTGCCGATAGACGGTTCCGAGCCCGAGCCGGACAGCGATGCCGGTCTGAAGGAGACCGATGCGGAGGAGCACCTTCCGGCGCCGCCGCAGTCGCCGGTCGCGGTTGAGAACGCCTCGACCCTCGACGGCAGAGCGGGAGACCTCGCACAGGTACTGGAGGAGAAGGGGTTCGCGGTTTCCGGCACCTCCACCGCCGCCCGGTTCGCGAGGCAGACCACCGTCCGCTTCGACGGCTCGCGGCGTGCACGGGAGACCGCCGAGGCCCTGGTGGAACGACTCGACCTCGGCCTGGCTCCCGTGGAGGGCCTGCAGGACGGGGTGGTCGTGGTCCTCGGCACGGACGTGGACGACGTGCTGGGCCTGGGGGACGGCGCAGGAGCCGGCGGCGAGACAGACGACGATGAGCGGAGCGCGGACGGAAGCGCTCAGCCCTCACTCGACTCCAGCTCTGCAGACTCCGCGATGTGCGGCTGATCTCTCCCGGGCCGAGACGGGGTCGCCCCGCAGCGCGTACGGCATGTCGCGGGTCTGATACGCAGCGTTCGCCTGCCGAACGAGCGGGTGCGGCAGGATGGGTTCCATGAATGGGGCGAACCGACCGCAGCCTACGCAGCCGGATCTGCCGGGAGGGCAGGCAGCGGGGCCGCGCAGACCTATGCCGTATCCGCCTCCGGGCCAGCCTCCTCCGGGGAACGGAGCGCAGCTCCCGCCAGGGAGCGGGAAACGACACCCGCCCGGCGCGGCGCAGCACCCGCCCCACGGAGCGGCGCCATTCCCACCGCCCGGCGCGGCACCGTTCCCGCCGCCCGGCGCGGACCGCACTCCACCGCCGAAGCCGGAGAGAGTGCCACCGCCGCGGCCGCACCGCATCCCACCGCCGCGGCCGGAGCGAGTGCTGCCCCGGTCATCCCCGGACGTGCCGGGGCGGAAGCAGACGAAGCCGCGGGGACAGGACCCGGTGCCCAGCTGGGGGCGCGACCTGCGGCGGCTGCTGCTCCTGGCGCTGGTGGGTGCACTCGTCGCAACCGTGCTCCTCGGACTCGCGCGGCTGGGGCTCCTGCGGGACAACAGCCATGAACCGGTCGAAGGCGGTCCGGTCTGGGCCGGGATCTGCGCTGTGTTCCCCGCGCTCATGTTCGGGTTCCTCGTCCTCGACACGGACCGTCCCGACCTCGGCTTCCGGAGCCGAGGCCTGGCGTCGCTCATGCTGCTCGGGACGGTTGCGGCCTCTCTGATCCACACCGCACTGATGATGACGTGGCCGCTCATCCTCGGTGCCCGCGCCGTGCCCGGGACCAATGCCGCAGAGCTGAGCTCCAACTTCGCGAGCATCCTCGTGGTTCTCGTCTTCGTCCTTGCGGCGACCGCATGGTTCGCCGTCACGATCCTCATGATGCTCACCGTGACGCCGCGGGCGATCGTGGCTGGGGCATTCTGGGGCGTGATCCTGGCGGGGCTGCCGGTGCTGGCGTTCCTGGGAGAGATCTTCCTCTTCATGCTCATGGGCGTGCGCCTCTTCGAAAGCCCTCCCACCCTGACGGGGCTGGCGGTGTGGAGCGCTGCCGCGGTGGCCGGCCTCGGCGTGCTGGCCCTGGTGAGCGCCCTCCGCGGCCGCCCGGAGCGGTAGCTCCGCCGCACACGCCAGCCGCGTGTGCTACGCCGCGTAGAATGCTCTTGGCCGCCGTCCGCCCCTGTGCTCAAGGAGCCGTGTGCATTCCCTCACCGGACTCAGTCTGAAGAACCGTGCCCTCATCGCCCTGGTGACCGTGTGCGCCGCAGTGTTCGGCGTCATCGGGACGTCCAGCCTCAAGCAGGAGCTGTTCCCGGAGTTCGAGCTGCCGCAGGCCTTCATCTCCGCGCAGTACGAGGGCGCCACGCCCGAGGCCGTGGAGAGCGAGGTGACGGAGCCCCTCGAGTCTGCACTCACGGGAGTGGCGGAGGTCGAGTCCGTTCAGTCGACCTCGGCGGCGGGGTCCGCACAGCTCGTCGTCGAGACGGAGTACGGCACCAACTCCGATGACGTGGTCCGCTCCCTCCAGCGCGCCGTCTCCCAGGTGGAGGGCTCGCTGCCGGACGGGGTGGAGCCCCAGGTGCTCGCCGGCGGCCTCGCGGACTTCCCGGTCATGATGCTCACCGTCACCGGTGGCGAGGACGTCTCCGCCCTCGCCGCGGACATGCGCGACGTGGGCGTGCCGGAGCTGCAGGACGTGGACGGCGTCCGGAGCGTGGACGTCACCGGTGATCAGCCCATGCAGGTCTCCATCACCGCGCGTGAGGACGACCTCGAGGACGAGGGCGTGAGCATCGACGCGCTCTCCGGTCTGCTCCAGGCCAACGGCATCCCCTCGGCACCCGGCCAGCTGCGCACCTCGGAGGGCTCCGCGCCTGTGCAGGTGGGCAGCCGGCTGGAGTCCGTCGACCAGATCCGCGACCTCATCCTCACCGGCGCGGACGGCCCGGTGAAGGTGAGTGACGTCGCGGACGTGGAGCTCACGGAGGAGGCGGCCACCTCCGTCTCCCGCGCGGACGGCAAGGACGCGCTCAGCGTCATGATCATGAAGAAGCCGGACGGCAACACCGTCGACATCTCCCACGGCGTGAACGAGAAGCTCGACGAGATCGCCACCTCCCTGGGCTCCGACGTGCAGTTCACCACCGTCTTCGACCAGGCTCCGTTCGTGGAGCAGTCAATCGAGGACCTGCTGGTGGAGGGCCTGCTCGGCCTGGCGTTCGCGGTGCTCGTCATCCTCGTCTTCCTCCTCAGCGTCCGTGCCACGATCATCACGGCGATCTCCATCCCGGTCTCCCTGCTCATCACCATGATCGGCCTGTGGATGAGCGGGTACACCCTCAACATGCTCACCCTGGGCGCACTCACCATCAGCGTGGGCCGGGTGGTGGACGATTCGATCGTCGTCATCGAGGCGATCCGCCGCAGGCACTCCCTGGGCGGGGACAAGCTGGAGAACATCCGCGCCGCGGTCGCGGAGGTCGCCGGCGCCATCACGGCCTCCACCCTCACCACCGTGGCCGTGTTCCTGCCCATCGCCTTCGTGGGCGGGCAGGCCGGCGAG
Source organism: Brevibacterium sp. (assembly GCF_022712115.1). Classification (GTDB taxonomy): domain Bacteria; phylum Actinomycetota; class Actinomycetes; order Actinomycetales; family Brevibacteriaceae; genus Brevibacterium; species Brevibacterium salitolerans. The sequence continues at coordinate 41,011 of NZ_JALAHB010000219.1, forward strand.
CTGTTCCGTCCGTTCGCGCTCACCGCCTCGCTCGCACTCCTGGCCTCCCTGTTCGTGGCGCTCACGATCGTGCCCGTGCTCGCCTACTGGTTCCTCTCCCGGAGGGGCAAGCTCGCCAAGCTCTCCGCGGAGCAGAAGCGCCGGTGGAAGACCGAGCGCTCCGGTCTCCTGCGCGAGTGGAAGGCGGAGCGGAAGGCCGCGCGCAGGCGCCCCGTCGACGCCGCGCACCCCTCCGGCCGCCGCGCCACCTCGGAGCTGCCGGTCGTGGGTCAGCACGCAGAGCCGGCGGAGCCCGAGGCGGCCGCACGGATCGACGAGCTCGACGCCATGCGCAGCCCGGTCACCCGCCTGCAGAAGACCTATGTGCCGGTGGTCGGCTGGACCACCCGGCATCCCGTCATCGTCCTCGCCGCCGCACTCGTGGTGTTCGTGGGCACGATGGCGATGACGCCGCTGCTGAAGACCGAGCTGTTCGGCGACACGGGCGAGGCCGTCGTCCAGATGACCCAGGAGTTCGGCCCGGAGGCGGACCTCGAGGAGGCCTCGGACGAGGCCCGCGAGGTCGAGGACCTGCTCGCGGACCAGCCCGGCGTCACCTCCAGCCTCGTCTCCATCTCCGGCGGCGGGGACATGATGAGCATGGGTGCCTCCGGCGGGCTCAGCGGCACGTACGTCGTCAACCTCGAAGAGGACGTGGACATCCCCTCGTTCGCGGCGCAGCTGCAGGACGAGGTCGACGCCCTGGACACGTCCGGCGAGATCGAGGTGCTCAGCGCGGGCACCATGCCCGGCGGCTCCACGGTGGACGTCAAGCTCACCTCCAACGACACCGGCCTGCTCGAGGAGTCCGCGGACTCCCTGGGCGCGGATCTGCGGGAGCTGGACGAGATCCAGACGGTCGCCGACGACATCTCCGCCGTGCAGCCGGTGGTGGAGGTCCGGATCGACCACGAGGCCGCTGCGGAGTACCAGCTCACGGAGGCCGGGATCGGCCAGGTCGTCTCGCGAGCGATGCGCGGTCAGCAGCTGGGCCAGGTGATCATCGACGACGTGGACCACAGCGTGCTCCTCTACGACGGCACCGTCGAGGATCTCGACGATCTGCGCAGCCTCGAGCTGCCCGGCGTCGAGACGGTCGAGGCGCCCGCACCCGAGGCCCCGGCCCCGGAGTCACCCGCGCCCGGTCCCGGCGGCCTCGGCGACGGCGGTGCCGGTGAGGGCGGCGAAGGCGCGGCGCCCGCCCCGCAGGTGCCCAGCGGGTCCGTCCAGCAGCCCACCACTGTGGAGCTGGACGAGGTCGCGGACGTCGAGGAGGTCACGACGGCTCCGACGATCACCCGCGTGGACGGCCTGCGCGCCGTCACCGTGAGCGCCACCCCGGCCGGCGACGACCTGGGCGCGGTGAGCACGGCGGTGCAGCAGGCGATCGACTCGGCGGACCTGCCGGACGGCGTGCAGGCGGAGATCGGCGGCGCCACGGCGGAGCAGGACGAGGCCTTCATGCAGATGGGCATCGCGATGCTCGCGGCGATCCTGCTGGTGTTCGTCATCATGGTCGCGACCTTCAAGTCGCTCATCCAGCCGTTCATCCTGCTGGTGTCCATCCCGTTCGCCGCGACCGGCTCGGTGGGCCTGCTGCTGCTCACGGACACCCCGCTGGGCATGACGGCGCTCATCGGCCTGCTCATGCTGATCGGCGTGGTGGTGACGAACGCGATCGTCCTCATCGACCTCATCAACCAGTTCCGCGGGCACGGGGCGGATCTGCGCACGGCGATCGTCCAGGGCGCCCGCCTGCGCTACCGGCCCATCATCATGACCGCGGCGGCGACGATCTTCGCCCTCACGCCCATGGCGCTGGGCGTCACCGGCGGCAGCGTGTTCATCTCGCAGCCGCTGGCGATCGTGGTGATCGGCGGACTCATCTCCTCGACGATCCTCACGCTCATCCTCGTGCCCGTGCTCTACCAGCTGGTGGAGGGTGCCAAGGAGCGCCGTGCGGAGAAGCGTGAGATCAAGGACTTCACGCGGGACCAGGCGGCCGCATGGCGGCCGGAACCTGCGATGGCAGGTGCTGCTGCGGCTGGTGCGGGGGCTGGTGCTGCTGCGGGTGCTGAGAGCTCGACTGCGCCCGGGGCGCCCTCGGCGGGCGCTGAGCCGGCGCGGCCGGACGCGGCGGACTCACCGGCCGGTCCGGATCCTGCGGGAGCCGGATCGGACACCGGTGAGGTCCGGCTGGCGGACTCCGGTGCCGAAGCCGTCCCCGAGGCGGGTGCCGAGTCCGCCGGGGCCGCCGGGGCCACAGCACGGTCCTCGCTCGAAGCAGGCGGTCCGGACGCGGATGAAGAGGCTCCGGCACGACCCGCTCGGGTGGAGCGCACCTTCAGCGACGAGGCGCTGCTCGCGGACGACGCACCGGCAGAGAGCGAGTCCGGCCACGTCGGCGAGGATCCCGAGGCGGAGGGTGACTCCGGCGACGCCGAGCCGGGGAAGCACTGAGGCCGTGACGCCTGAGCCGGTGGATCCGCTGCCGGAGCGGCGCCTGCCGCTGAGCCGGCGGCAGGTGATCGCGGAATCCCTCGTGGTCGCCGGCCTGTCGCTGGGGGAGTCCGCGGTCTACGCCGTGGTCCGGCTCATCGACATGCTCTCCCGCGCCCCGCTGGCGGAACAGGAGGCGAAGCTCAACACCTCCGCCTCGGAGCGCCCCTGGTTCGACCTCGTCTACCAGCTGCTGGGCAACGGATTCGCGCTCGTCCCCGTCGCCCTCGTGCTCGTGCTGCTGGGGCGCGACCGCCTGCTGCTGCGCGGCCTGCGCGCCGCGCCGTGTGCCTCACCGCTTCCGGAACCTCCGGGGGCCGGCGCGCAGATGCAGCTCCCGGGTGCGCAGTGCGCTGAGCAGGAGCCGGGAAGAGGGGCGGAGGCCGCCGAGGCCCACTCGCCTCCCGGAGTGCTCGCGCGGCTGGGGGTGACCCGGGCTCCGGGCCGGGACCTCGGGCGCGGGGTGCTGCTGTTCGTGCTGATGGGCGCGGGCACGCTGGGTGTGTACGCGGCCGGCCGGGCGCTGGGGATGACGGCGCAGATCCAGACGGACAACCTGGGCGCGCACTGGTGGACCGTGCCGGTGCTGCTGTTCGCCGCCGTGAAGAACAGCCTGCTGGAGGAGGTCCTCCTCATGGGCTACTTCCGCATCCGGCTGCACATGCTGGGGCTCTCCCCGTGGACGGTGATCGTGGTGCTCGCGGTGTTCCGCGGCAGCTACCACCTGTACCAGGGCGCGGGGCCGTTCGTGGGCAACGTGGCGATGGGCCTGGTCTTCGGCTGGTGCGCGCTGCGCTGGGAGCGCCGGCGGGGCGACACGATCATGCCCTTCGTCTGGGCACACCTTCTGCTCGACGCCGTGGGCTTCCTCGCCCCGGGAGTCCTGCACATGGTGGACGCGGGGTAGGCCCTCGACGGACGACACCCGCTTCTCGTCCTGGACGCCCGGAAACTGCCGGGTGCCCAGGACGAGAAGCGGGTGTCATGGGGCTGAACTCAAGGAGCCGTCACACGCGTGTGCCGTCTCGCACCGTTCGGGTCCGGCCCAGCTGCAGGCCGGTGTCGCGCGCCTGCGCGAAGAAGTCGTTGCCCTTGTCGTCCACGACCACGAAGGCGGGGAAGTCCTCCACCCGGATCCTCCACACCGCCTCCATCCCCAGATCCTCCATGTCGAGGACGGAGACCTCGGTGATGCAGTCCGCGGCCAGCCGTGCGGCCGGGCCTCCCACGGAGCCCAGGTAGAAGCCTCCGAACTCGCGGCACGCCTGCGTCACGGCCGCCGATCTGTTGCCCTTGGCGAGCATGACCAGGGAACCTCCGGCGGCCTGGAAGTCCCGGACGTAGGTGTCCATCCGCGCGGCGGTGGTGGGGCCGAACGACCCGCTGGGCATGCCCTCGGGGGTCTTCGCCGGTCCGGCGTAGTAGACGGGGTGGTCGCGGAAGTAGGCGGGCAGCTCCTCACCGGCCTCCAGCCGCTCCCGCAGCCGGGCATGGGCGATGTCCCGGGCGACGATCATCGTGCCGGTGAGGGACAGCCGGTCGCCGACGGCGCATGCGCTCAGACGCGCGCGGATCTCCTCCATGGGGAGGTCGAGGTCGATCGCGGTGACCTGACCTGACTCGATCTCCTCCGCCCGGCCCGCGGCGGGCAGGAAGCGGGCCGGATCGTGCTCGAGCTCCTCCAGGAAGACGCCCTCACGATCGATCCGCGCGACGATCTGGCGGTCGGCGGAGCAGCTCACCGCCAGGGCCACGGGCAGCGATCCGTTGTGCCGCGGCAGGCGGATCACGCGGACGTCGTGGCAGAAGTACTTGCCCCCGAACTGGGCGCCGAAGCCCAGATGGCGGGTGAGCTCCAGGACCTTCTCCTCGAACCGGGGATCCCGGATCCCGTGGCCGGTCTCCGCATCGCCGGTCTCCGGCAGCCCGTCGAGGTGGTGCGCACTGGCCAGCTTGGCCGTCTTGAGGGCGTGCTCCGCTGTGGTGCCGCCGATGACGACCGCCAGATGGTAGGGCGGACAGGCCGCCGTGCCCAGGGTCGCGATCTTCTCCGCCAGGAAGTCGAGCATCCGCTGCTCGTCGAGGATCGCCTTCGTCTCCTGGTACAGGAAGGACTTGTTCGCGCTGCCGCCGCCCTTCGCCATGAACAGGATCTCGTAGCCGTCCTCGGAGTCGAGCGCGATGTCGATCTGCGCGGGGAGGTTGGTGCCGGTGTTGACCTCCTCGAACACCCCCAGCGGCGCGAGCTGCGAATAGCGCAGATTCAGCTCCCGGTAGGCCGCCTCGACGCCCGTAGCAAGATGACGCGCATCCTCCCCGTCCGTGAGCACATCGACGCCGCGCTTGGCCGTGATGATCGCGGTCCCGGTGTCCTGGCACATCGGCAGCACCTCTCCCGCGGACACGCATGCGTTCTTCAGCAGGTCCAGGGCGACGAAGCGATCGTTCGCGCTCGCCTCGGGATCGTCGAGGATGCTGCGCAGGGAGGCCAGGTGGTCGGGACGCAGGAAGTGCGAGACCTCGGTGAACGCGCGCTTCGCGAGCTCGCTGAGCACCTGCGGCTCGATCTCCAGGAAGGTGCGCTCCCGTCCGGCGATCTCCGTCCGCCGCACCTGCACCCCCTCGCTGCCGAGGTGGCGCATGGGCCGGGTGCTGCGCCCCACGGGCAGCAGCTCGGCATGGTGCGCGGTGTCCTTCACAGGCTGTGTCATCTCCTCACACCGCCCCGTCCGCACGGAGCCTCTCGACGGCCGGGGCCGGGACGCCCAGCTCCGCCAGCAGGCCCTCCGTGTGCTGCCCGACCGCGGGGACCGGATCCATCCGGTAGTCGACGCCGTCCATCCCCACCGGCGGCAGGAGCATCTCGATCGGTCCCTCGGGAGTGCCTACCTCCTGCCAGCGGCCGCGAGCGACGAGCTGCGGATGTTCCGCGACCTCGGTCATGTCCCGCTGGCGGGCGTGGGCCACCTGCGCCGTACCCAGACGCCGCTCGCACTCCGCGACGTCCATCTCCGCGAAGGCCGCTTCGATGAGGGACTCCAGCTCCGGGCGGTGGGCGTAGCGATGCGCGGCACGGTCGAAACGGGGGTCCGTCGCCAGCTGCGGGTCCTCCAGCACTGTCGCGCAGAAGCGCTGCCACTCCCGTTCGTTCTGGATCGCCAGCACGACCTGCCTGCCGTCCCCGCAGGTGAAGGTGCCGTACGGGGCGATGGCGGCGTGGGAGGTGCCCGCCCGTGTGGGCCGCGTGCCACCGTAGCGGGTGTAGTACAGCGGATACCCCATCCATTCGGCGAGCGAGTCGAAGAGGTTGACGTCCAGGGTGGCGCCGCTGCCCGTGCGCTCACGGCGGAAGAGGGCCGTGAGGATCCCGGAGTAGGCGTACATGCCGGCGGAGATGTCTGCGGTGGAGATGCCGGTCTTGGCCGGGAACTCCTCCGTGCCGGTCACGGAGACCAGACCCGCCTCGGACTGCACGAGGGCGTCGTAGGCCTTGGCGTCGCGGTACGGGCCCTCGGCGCCGTACCCGGAGACGGAGACGTGGATGAGGCGCGGGTTCCTGTGCCGCAGCCGTTCCGCGCCCAGCCCCAGCCGTTCGGCGGCGCCCGGCGCGAGGTTCTGCACGAAGACGTCCGCCTCCGCCAGCAGGGCGTCCATCACGGCGGCGGCATCCGGGTGCTTGAGATCGAGGGTGAGGCTCTCCTTGTTGCGGTTGATCCAGACGAAATGGCTGGACTGACCTCTCACCGTCGTGTCGTAGCCCCGTGCGAAGTCGCCCGTCCCCGGTCGCTCGACCTTGATCACCCGTGCTCCCAGATCGGCGAGCTGACGGGTGGCGAACGGCGCCGCCACCGCCTGCTCGAGGCTCACGACCGTGATGCCGGACAGCGGGAGCGCCTCGTCCGGGGTGTGCGCATCCGCCCGTGCGGGGTGGGCGTCCGAGCGCGCAGAGTGGGCGTCGCGCGAGCCTGTCGTGGACTCCGGGACGGGCGCGTCTTCGGGCGGTGGTGTGTGGGACGAGAGCACTGGGCCTCCGTGTCTGCTGGGTGGGGATTCCCGATGAGCATTCACAGGCATTGTCTCAGAAATGATGCATGATTCAAGATCGCACCTCCTCGCGGGGCGTCCGACGATGCCCGTATCAGAGGACTGCGGGGTTCTTCGCGGTCGCTTGTATATGATGTCGGCGGATGCGGTTCTCCAGCGTGGCCTCCCAGCTGCCCCGCGGGTGAGCCGGGCGCGCGCAGGACGACGGGGGCAGGACGATGAAGCCGGTGGAGACCAAGCGGGACGTCGTGGCCTCCGGCCTGCGCCGGCGGATCCTGGCCGGGGAGCTGGAGCGCGGCTCGCGGCTGCGCCAGGACGAGGTCGCCGGATGGTTCTCCTCCTCCATCACGCCTGTGAGGGAGGCCCTGCGACTGCTGGAGGCCGAGGGGCTCGTGACCTCCGAGGCGCATCGCGGCGTCCGCGTGGCCGGAGTGGACATGGACAACCTGAAGTCCCTCTACGTCACCCGCCGGCTCACGGAGACCTTTGCGATCAGACGTGCCGCGACGCGGATATCGCGGCATGAGCTGCGTGCGGCGCGGCGTCTGCTGGAGGAGCTGGACGAGGCATCTGCGGCGGGGGACTCCGCGGCGCGCAACTCCTTCAACGAGCAGTTCCACTTCTTCTTCTACGACCGCTGCGGGCTGCCGGGCCTGCGCAATCGCATCGAGGATCTCTGGCGTGCGTTCCCGTGGGACCTTGCGCTGGACAGCGGGGCGCGCTTCGACGAGGCCCACGGCGAGCACGAGGGGATCGTCGCGGCGGTGCATGAGGCCGATCCGGACAGGGCCGGCGAGCTGCTGGGCATCCACATACGCAACGGCTTCCTGCGGCTGGCGGAGGCTGCCGCGGGCGAGGCCGTGGCCGATCCGTTCGAGCTGGACGCGGACTGAGGCCCCGCCGGCCCACCGGGCCGTCACCGGACGCAGGGGCGTCTCCACCGGGGGGTCGTCTGTGACTTCGAGTGAGAGCGTCGCACGTCTGGGTCGTTTTCATACATGATCTGAAGAGTCATGTCTCATATGCCCTTCCTCTGTGTATAGTGGCGCAGGCGAGGGCACAGTCGTCCTTGCCGGTCGTGCTCAGCGGTGAGCCGATCGCGAAACCCCTTTCACCCCTGGAGACAACGATGTCCAGTCCGTCGTCGATGCGGAAGAACCCCTCTCTTCCGGGGCGAAGAGCCCGGTCGTCCCGCCGCAGGCCGCTCCGTGCGGTCTGCGCCGCGGCTGCCGTCCTGCTCGTGCTCTCCGGCTGCAATCCGGCCCGCAGCGGGGAGGCGGAGAACTACACGCTCAAGTTCTCCCACGTCACCACCGCGGAGACGCCCAAGGGCAGAGCCGCCGAGTTCTTCAAGAAGGAGCTCGAGGAGAGGTCGGGCGGGCGGATCACGGTGGAGCTCTATCCGAACTCGGAGCTCTACGGGGACAAGGACGAGATGCAGGCCATCCAGTCCGGCGCCGTGCAGATGCTCGCCCCCGCCAGCGCGAAGTTCACGACGGTGGCGCCCAGCCTGCAGGTCCTGGACCTGCCCTTCCTCTTCGACACCGCCGCGGACATCCCTGAGGTCGCCAGCCCGGAGACCGAGGTGGGCAAGGCGATCTACGCCAACGAGGATCTCGAGGCCAACGGCATGAAGGTGCTGGGTCTGTGGGACTCCGGGATGAAGCAGATCCATTCGAACAACAGGACGCTGGCGCCGGCGGACATGCGGGGCAAGAAGTACCGCATCCAGCCCTCCGACGTGCTGCGCACGCAGATCGAGGCCTGGGGCGGCATCCCCACTCCGCTGGCCTTCGCCGAGGTCTACAACGGCCTCCAGCAGGGCCTGCTGGACGGCGGGGAGAACACCTACTCCAACATCCAGTCCCAGAACATGCACACGGTGCAGAAGTACATCACCGAGCTGGACCACGGCTACATCGGCTACATCCTGGTCATCAACAGCGACTGGTACGAATCCATGCCCGCCGATCTCCAGCGGGTCCTCGAAGAGGTCGCCGCCGATTCCTCCGCGTACAACCGGGAGGAGTCCCAGAAGGTCAACGAGGAGTCCAAGGGGGTCATCGAGGAGGCCGGCACGACCGAGATCGTGATCCCCACCGAGGAGGAGCGGGAGGCATTCAAGGACGTGGTCGTCCCGAGCGAGTACGAGAAGTACCGCGACGTGATCGGTCCCGAGATCATCGACGAGCTCCTGGAGAGGCAGGGGGAGTCATGAGGATCCTCAAGTCCCTGGACAGCGGCCTGTCATGGATCGAGAACATCGTGGCCGCCGGCGCCCTGGCCTTCGCCTGCGGTCTGCAGATCGTCTCCGTGATCATGCGGAACCTGGGTGCCGGCGTCATCTTCTGGGCCGAGGAGGCGACGATCTACGCGATCATCTTCTCCACCTTCTTCGGCGCGGTCGTGGTGCTGCGCCACAACGAGCACGTCAACGTCGACATCCTCGCGGTGCTGCTGCACGGTCCGGCCAAGAAGGCCATCCTCCTCCTCGGGGCGCTGTGCACCGTGGTCTATGCCTTCTTCGTCGTATGGGTCTCCTGGGAGCTGATCGGCGAGCCCTTCTCCCGCACCACCCTCACCCCGGCGCTCAAGCTCCCGCTGTGGGTCGTCGAACTGTCGATCGCGGTGGGGATGACCCTGTTCCTCATCCGCGCCGTGGAGATGGCGGTCCGGGCGATCATCACTCCGGCGGAGCGTCTCGACAGGGACGTGCTGGCCGAGGAGGCCGCCGCAGCCGGTCTCGACGCCGATCTCGTGGAGGCCGGCCAGCGGGCGATCGCCAGCGGGGACGTCACGGTGGGCGGGCTGAGGGCCGGCACAGAGGGGCGCACCGACGATGCCGTCGGAGACGCGGAGTCCGAGGGAAGGGAGAAGCGCAATGGCTGAAGCGACCCTCGTCCTCCTCGTCGTCCTGCTCCTGACGCTGCTGAGCTCGGCGCCCATCGCCATCGCCCTAGGGCTCACGAGCCTCATGTACTTCTACTACTTCACGCTGATCCCCATGTCGCAGGTCTCGGAGCGGCTGTTCAACGCCCTCAACTCCTTCCCGCTCATGGCGATCCCGTTCTTCGTGCTGGCCGCCAACATCATGTCCCGCGGCGGCATCTCGAAGCGCCTCACCGACTTCGGCGCCTCTCTCGTGGGGCACCTGCGCGGAGGGCTGGCGATCACCGCCGTCCTCGCGTGCATGTTCTTCGCCGCCGTCTCCGGCTCCTCGCCGGCCACGGTCGTCGCCGTGGGCGCGATCCTCATCCCGGCGATGATCGCCAACGGCTACCCGAAGGAGTTCTCCACCGGACTGATCGCGACCTCGGGCTCCCTGGGCATCCTCATCCCGCCGTCGATCCCGCTCATCGTCTACGGCATCGCCACGGAGCAGAACATCGGGAACCTGTTCGTCGCCGGTGTGCTCCCGGGACTGATGGCGGGCCTCATGCTCATCGTCATGGTCGTGTTCGTCGCCTGGAAGCGCGGGTACGGCAGGGCAGGCAAGGAATTCAAGGCCTCGCCGCGCGAACGCCTGCGGTTCTTCCGCGATGCGATCCTGGCGCTGCTGCTCCCGGTCATCGTGCTCGGCGGCATCTACAGCGGCTTCTTCACCCCGACCGAGGCCAGCGCCGTCGCCGTCGCATACTCCCTCGTCGTCTCCCTGCTGATCTATCGGGAGCTCAAGCTCGGCGCGCTGTGGGACGTGCTGCTGAAGTCGGCGAGGACCTCCGCGATGGTCATGTTCATCATCGCCAACGGCATCCTCTTCACCTTCGTGCTGGCCAGCGAGAGGATCCCCGGCTCCATCTCGGAGGCGATCGGCGAGTGGGGTCTGGAGCCCTGGCAGTTCCTCGTCCTCGTGAATGTCCTGCTGCTGTTCGTGGGCTGTGTGATGGAGACGTCCTCGGCGATCCTGATCCTGGCGCCCATCCTGCTGCCGATCGCCCTGGAGCTGGGGATCGATCCGATCCACTTCGGCATCATCGTGGTGATGAACCTGGAGATCGGCATGATCACCCCGCCGCTCGGCCTCAACCTGTTCGTGGCCTCCGGGATGAGCGGGATGAGCGTGCTGCAGGTGGCCAAGGCCGCGATACCCTCGGCCCTGGTGCTGCTGCTGGCGCTGGCGATCGTGACGTTCGTGCCGTTCCTGTCCACCGCGCTCATCTAGCTCGCCGGGCGCCGGCCTCACCGCAACCGTCCGGCGCGGGGATGACACCCGCTTCTCGTCCTGGACGCCCAGTAGTCTTCGCAGACTTCCGGGTGCCAGGGACGAGAGGCGGGTGTCGAGCTGCTGTGAGGCAGGGGCGTTCACTCCTCCAGCGGCGCTCCGGGGTAGGTGCCGAACGACCAGAGGTTCCCCTCCGGGTCGCGGACCGTGAACTCCCTGCTGCCGTAGTCGGTGTCCCGCAGCGGAACGACGATCTCCGCTCCGCGTGCGAGGGCGCGTGCGCAGAGCGCGTCCGCATCCGCCGTCACCAGGTACGCCCCGGCAGTGCCGGGCGTCTGGGAGTACTCGCGCCCGGGCGCGTAGGTGCCGAGCATGACTCCGCCGGGTGCTTCCGGCCAGCGCAGCTCCGCGTGCGCCACGCGGCCGTCGTCCTCGTACCGCGCGGTGAGCACGAAGCCGAAGGCCTCCGTGCAGAAGTCGATGAGCGCTCCTGCGTCCACCGCCTGCAGAGTGTGGAAGAGCCCGGGGCTCGTGCGGTCTGTCGCCTGCATGGTCGTCGTCCTCCTCGGTTCGTCGTCCCGGCGGCCGCTGCGGGCCCACCGGTGCATCTGCTCCGTCAGTCTGCCGCCGCGCCGTGTCCGCCGTCTTGAATGTTTCGGAACTCCTCCGCCGCCCAGGCCCGAGGGGACAGCCCGCTGTGGCGGAGGAACTCCCGGCTGAGATGGGACTGGTCGCTGAAGCCGGCCTGCGCGGCGGCTGCCGCGAGATCGGTCCTGCCGGTCTCCGCCACCTGCCGGGCGATGAGCCGGGTGGCCCTTTCGAAGCGGATGAGACCGGCGACGCGTTTGGGGGAGAGGCCCACCTCCTGCACGAACAGCGTGCCCAGCCGTCGCGTGCTCAGCCCGGTGTCCGAGGCCAGCTCGCGCACGGACGCGCGTCCGCCGCTGCGTTCGAGCAGGTGCCAGGCCCGGCACAGCTCGGGCCGCACCGCCGGTGCGGAATCCGCGTGCGCGGTGCGGCTCGCGAGGAGCGCCTGCGCAGTGCGCGCGAACAGGTCCGCCCACGGGGAAGGCTCAGTGCGGCCTGCCGGTCCGACCGGTCCGCTCCCGCACGCCCTGCTGCCTGCCGGGTCAGCCTCCGCTGTCCGGTCACGGGCGGTCCCGCTCCCGCCGCCGCTGTCCCAGGCCTCGGCCAGCTGCTCCTGCAGCTCCACCGCCCAGCGCCCCAGCACCTCGGCGCCGTCGTACCCGCTCACGGGCAGAGCGGCCGCCGGCACCCCGAAGAGGGTCCGTGCGGCCAGCGGATGGACCGCGAGCTGGATGCCGCACTGTGCCCGCTCGCGGCGCACGTGGCTGGCGGTGGTGTGCAGGCCCGCGAGGAGGAGCGGATTGGGGCGGGCGGAGCGGGCCTCGGTCTCGGTCGCCCCCGCTTCGACCCCCTGGTCGAGGGAGACGATGAACGTGAGCCGTGAGGACGGCAGGCCGCGATGGACCGCGGACGGGGCGGCGGGGGAGCGATAGCCCACCATCGAGCTCACACCCGGCGCCATGCCGCGGGGAGCGGGGCGGATGCCGTCCGCTGCGGGATCCTGGGCCTGACCTGCCATGCGTCAGAGACTACGCCGGTGCCTCCACCCCGTCATCGCTGCGAGCGGGCGCGCATCCCGTCACCGGTGCGCGAGTCACCGGCGCGTGTGAGCGCATGGGCCGCGAGCGCTGCGCATGCCGCGGTCCAGGCCAGCGGGGCCACGGCAGAGGGCTCCCCGGAGGCCAGCACCTTCTCCGGGAAGCTGCCCGCAGGCGTGCGGTGCGCGGCCAGCCATTCGAGCTGTCGGGCGGCGCGCGCCCGGTGCGCGGCCTCCGCCGAGGTGGCGTTCGCCAGGGCGAACACCGCGGTCTCGGGCGTCCAGGAGACCCCGTCGTCCGCCCAGCGCTCGCCCGGGGTGATGCCGCCGGCCGGCTGGAGCAGGCGGGCCTCCGTCTCCGCGAGCGCGCGGCGCGCATTCTCCGGATCGGGCCAGGAGGCGAGGTAGGGCGGCAGCATGAAGCCCACGGCGGAGTCGGCATGGCGGCCGTGGGCGTGGCGCGGGAAGCCGTGCTCCGCGAACCGCTCCCGGATGTACTCGGTGAGCGCGGCCTCGGCGACGGCGCACTTCCGGGCGAGAGGGTCGTCGGCCGCGGCGAGCACGGGCTGGAGGCGCTGGAGCCCGGCGAGCGTGGGCGCCGCGACCCCCAGCGTCACCCGCCACTCGAAGACCTCCCAGTAGTCCGAGGAGACGGGCGGGCCTCCGCTGCGCGGGTTCAGCGCGGCGAGCATGGACGTCGCCAGTGAGGAGGCGAAGGCGGCATGGCGCCGGACGAAGGAGGCGCGCTCGGTGACGTCGAGGACCGCGTTCTCGTGTATCCAGCCGAGCGCCCAGGCCGCCCAGCCGAGGCCGTCGAACTGCGGGCTGCGGTCGTCCGGTGCGCCGCCGCCGCGGATGTCGTACCGGGCCTCGAACCAGCCCGCCTCCGTGCGGGGGGCCGCCGCCAGGTGCTCCAGCAGCGCGTCCGCGCGGGGCAGATCACCGGCCGCGGCGAATGCGGCCGCGGCATGGGCGGTGTCGCGCGGCCAGATGTGGCGCCACGCGCTCGTCCATCCGGCCGCTGTTGCGGGCAGCCCCTCGGTGAGGACGAAGAGATCCAGATAGGCGTTGCGGATGAGATCGGCATGGGGACTCGTGCGCGTCCACGGTGCGAGGGAGTCCAGCCAGTCCTCCTCCCGGCGCACCAGCAGGTGCGCGTTCTCCGCGTGTGCCTGCACCCTGGTGCCGGGGATGACCTGGTCCGGGGCGGAGACCGGTCCGCGGGCGTCGGCGGAGGTGAAGGCGACCGTGAGGGAGTGGAGCGGCCGCTCCGCGAGCGTGTCCGGTGCGGTGGGCAGCAGCTTCCGGGTGGCGAGTGTGCCGCCGGCGGTGAGCCCGAGGCCCAGTGCCGCCGCGACGAGCACGGAGCGACGAGGGAGAGCACGGGCGCGTGTGAGCCCTGAGGGTGGGGAGGCCTCGGCCGTGGACGGGTGCGGAACGCCGGGCGGGAAGGCTGCGGCGGAGATGCGCAGCACAGCCTCCCCCGTGTCCGATGGGGGAGTCGCGCCGTGCCCGGGTGCGCTCGGGTTCTCGGTGAGGGGAGCGGGCCGGTCCGCGGCCTGCGCCGCGGTGTCCGGCTCCATCAGAGTGTGACGAGACCCTTGGCTGTGTGGAACGTGACCGACATGAGGCCGGGAGCCCCGTGCGGCGCCGTCCAGTCGATGCTGATCTCCGGGATCGGCTTCTTCTCGTCCGTGCCGAGCCAGTCGCGCACGCGGTCGCGGTCGCCTGCGATCGTGATCTCAGCGATGGAGACGTCGTTGTCCGGTCCCAGCTGGGAGGGGTGCTGGCTGTGCGGGGAGAGCCAGTGGATGAAGTACGGCAGCTGCGGATCCGCGATGAGGCCCTTGACGCCGATCTGCTTCCAGACGACCTCCTCTTCCCCGGCGGGGGTGCGGTTGCCGTCCACGGCCTTGCGGCCCAGGCGCTCCTCCACGGCGGCGAGGTCGTCCACGCGGATCACCCAGCCCATCCAACCGCCGCCCAGCTCCGTGCGCGCGCGGACGGCCTGGCCGAAGGGGGTGGACAGCGTGGCGGGATGCTCCAGGGGCTCGACCACCTCGAGGTAGTGCCCCTGCGCCAGCGGAAAGATCAGGTTGCGGGTGCCGAACCGCGGGTGGACACCACCGTCGTAGGGCTCGATGCCGAGGGCGTCTGCGAGCCTGCCGGCGGTGGCCGCGAGTCCGTCGGGTTCGCTTGCGAAGGAGACGTGGTCGAGATGCATATGTGCAGAGTGTCACATTCGGCGGCGACGGGGCAGTGAGGCGAGCCTAAGTGTGAAGTGCGGGGGCGTGACGGAGCGGTGCGACGGTCGGCCTCCGGAGCGCGGCACCGCGTGCGCAACCGCGGAATGCGGGGCGCGCTCCGCAGGGCACCTTGACCTTCGTGTCAATGCACTGCGCCTCCGCTCCACACCGCTGCAGCGGTGCGAAACGGAGGCGCAGTTGTGTCTGCTGCGGAGGTGCCGCCCGCTCAGTGGCCCTCGGCCTTGAAGCGCTCGATCGACTCCGTGACGATCCGCTCGGCGTCCTCACGGCCGGCCCACTCGGAGCCCTTGACGAACTTGCCCTTCTCCAGGTCCTTGTAGCGGGTGAAGAAGTGCTCGATGGAGTCGAGCAGGTGCTGCTCCACATCGCTGACGTCCTGGATGTGGTCGAAGCGCGAGTCGCCGCCCAGCACCGCGAGGATCTTGTCGTCACCGCCGGCCTCGTCCTCCATCTTGAAGACGCCGATGGGGCGGGCGTCCACGAGGCAGCCGGGGAACACGGACTCGTGGAGGAGCACGAGCACGTCCAGCGGATCGCCGTCCTCGCCCAGGGTGTCCTCGAAGAAGCCGTAGTCCGTGGGGTACTGCATCGAGGTGAAGAGGTACCGGTCGAGCTTCACGCGGCCGGTCTCGTGGTCGACCTCGTACTTGTTCCGCGAGCCTGCCGGGATCTCGATCGTGGCGAGAAGTTCCATGGATTCTCCTTGGGATGCTGGGTGCGCACGCGCGAGTCGCCGCGCGGGGCATGGTGTTACGAGCCTCCCCTAGCATAATGACGAGAGCAGGGTGGGGACACCGCAGACCGTTGTGAGGGAGGCCGAGTGTCGGAGGCCACAGGCGAGGATCCGGACAACTCCCCGGAGGAGGAAGTGGCGAGCGGTACGCGGGCGCACGAGGACTCCTCGGGGGGTGCGGCTGACGCGGGGGAGCGCGCTGAACCCCTGGAGGACGGCGGCCCCGAGGACGCTGCGCAGGATGAGCCGGACGATTCCGGCCTCTCGGCCCAGAGCATGGCTGTCTCCGAAGGCGAGGAGGCTCCGCAGGTGACGGGGCAGGATCGTCAGGAGGACGAAGGGAATCCCGAGGCGGGCGGCCCGGGGGAGGACCATGACGAGGTGGGCGACGAGGACGTCCCTGCGAAGGGCCACGAGGACGTTTCCGGGCGGAATCCTGCGAGGGAGGGCGCTTCCGAGGCCGTGGGAGAGGCCGCCCCCGAGGCCGAGGCGGAGGGCATCCCCGAGGCGGAGGCGGGGGACATCCCCGAGGCGGAGGCGGACCTCGCTGAGCCCGGCTCCCAGGGCTCTCCCACCGATCCCGAGGAGGTTCCGGAGTCTCCGGAGGGCCGGTCTGAGGCCGTGACCGGCGCCGTGGCAGACCTCGAAGCAGT
Organism: Brevibacterium sp.; assembly: GCF_022712115.1. Taxonomy (GTDB): domain Bacteria; phylum Actinomycetota; class Actinomycetes; order Actinomycetales; family Brevibacteriaceae; genus Brevibacterium; species Brevibacterium salitolerans. The sequence goes on from NZ_JALAHB010000219.1 coordinate 57,032, forward strand.
CGGCACCGACGAGGCCGCGTCCGATGCGACAGGATCCGAACGGGACGACACGGCCGCGTCCGAGTCGAGCGATGCGACTGCGTCCGAGCCGGACCTCTCGGAAGCCGAGGTGCGGGCGCATGACGCCGCTGTCCCTGCGCCCGACACGGGGCCGGAGGAGGAATCCGCTCCTGATCCCGCCCCCGATCCGGAGGGCGAACCCGTGGCCGGAACGCTGTCCGAGCAGGCCGCTGAGACAGAGCCGGATCAGTCACCTGAGCCGGCGGCCGTGCTGGAAGTCGCGTCCGAGCCTGAGCCGCAGGCCGAACGCGAAGCCGAGCCGGAGCGTGAGCCCGAGACTGAGACAGAGCCCGAGGCTGAGGATGAAGCCGCGTCTGCGGCCGGCAGTGAGACGGACGAGGAGGACACGGCGCTCCACGAGTCCGATGCGGTGCCCGTGCCCGCCCCTGGCCTTGAGACGAACGAGGAGGCTGCCGCTGAGGGCTCATCCGAGTCCGAGGTCACCCCTGAGGCCGCCACTGAGACTGCCTCTGAGTCGGAACCTGAGCCTGACCTGGAGCCTGCGCCTGACCCGGAATCTGAGCCTGACCTGGAGCCGGAGTCTGAGCTGGCTTCCGAGCCCGAGTCAGCACCCGAGTTCGAGCCCGAGCCGGCACCCGAGCCCGAGCCGGCACCCGAGCCCGAGTCCGAGGCCGGCAGGGAACCGGCGGCAGCGTCATCCTCCGAAGGCTCACCCGCGCCTGAAACAGCGCCTGAGCCCGAGGGTGAGAGTGAGCCCGATAGGGTGGTCGCGGACGCCGACACTGCCAGCGCAGACGCCGAATCCGCCGGTGCGGACGTCGAACCCGCCGGTGCAGAGGCCGGCGCTGCCGGTGCGGACGCCGAATCCGCTGCCGCGGCGCCCGCTGCCGCCGCCTCCTCCGATGAGGGAGACCGCGAGGGAGCCCCCGTGCCGACAGCCCCTGCCGGTTCCCGGCGGAAGCGTCTGAGGTGGGGCGCGGCGGTGCTGGCAGCGGTGCTCGCCGGCTATGCGGCACTGGACGCCTATGACTACGTGCCCGGAGTGCTCACCACGGAACCGCAGATCGAGGTGCAGTCGCTTCCCCACCCGCAGCCCTCTGCCTCGGAGGTCTCCGTCGCATCACCGCTGGCGGAGTCCGCCCCCATCCCGCAGCGGCTGGACGAACGTCTCGCCGCGGCCTTCGAGGATGCGGAGATCACCGGACGGTACAGCTATGACGTGCGCGACATGCTCACCGGCGAGGTGCTCGCCGACAGGGACGCCGACACGGCCCACACCCCCGCCTCGGTGACGAAGGTGCTGACGGGAGCCGCCGCGCTGGGGTCGATCGGCGCCAACGCGCACTTCACGACCCGCGCGGTCCTCTCGCCCTCCGGCGATGCTGGCAGTGCTGCGGGCACCGCCGCCGGCGGTGCGGAGGCACCCGTCGGCATCCACCTCGTGGGCGGAGGCGATGTGCTCCTGGGCGCCGGTGAGTCCGACTCGGACGCGGTCATGGGGCACGCCGGCCTGGCCACGCTGGCACAGGAGACGGCCGCCTCCCTCGCAGAGCGGGGGATCACCGCGGTGACGGTGGCCGCGGACCTGTCCCGCTACTCGGGCGACGGGTGGCACGACGGCTGGGAGCGCGCTGACGTGGGCAGCGGATTCATCACCCCCATCGCACCGCTCATGCAGGAGTCCGCCTTCGAATCCCCGGGCCAGCGCTACTCGCCGCGCCAGGAGGACGCTCCGGCGGTCGCGCTCGCCACCTTCGCGGAGGCGCTCCGAGTGGCCGGCGAGGACGCCGGGCTCACGGTGGAGACCGCGGAGCCCTCGGCCGCTCCGGACGGTGCGGAGGAGCTGGGCAGCGTCGACTCCGCGCCGGTCTCCGCCGTCGTGGACTTCATGCTCGGCCACAGCGACAACGTCGTGGCGGAGGTGCTGGGCCGGGAGGTGGCGGTGGCGCTGGGCCGTGAGGCGACCGCGGAGTCCGCGCCGCAGGCCGTCATCGAGGCGCTCGGCGCGCAGGGCATCCCCACAGGGTCCATCAGCCTCGCGGACACCTCGGGCCTCGACTACGCCAACCGCATCTCCGCGCACGATCTCACCGCGATCATCGAGGAGGCCGCCACCTCCGACGGCGACCTCTCCCTCCTGGTGCCGGCCATGCCCGTGGGCGGGTGGTCCGGCACCCTGGCCGAACGCTTCCGGGACGACTCCTCCCGGGCCGGTGCGGGAGTGGTCGTCGCGAAGACTGGCACGCTCTCCACCGTCTCCTCCCTCGCGGGCACCGTGCTCACGGCCGACGGCCGGCTCCTCGTCTTCTCGCTCATGGCCGACGAGATGGACCAGGGCACGGCCGGTGCCGCCCGGCAGAGCTTCGACGCGGCGCTGGCGAGCGTCGCCGGGTGCGGGTGCCCATGAGCGGCTTCGTGGACATCCGGCTGCTCGCGCGTACGGCGGCGGAGCTGGCCCCGGCCGGTCCGGCGCTGTCGCCGGACGCGATCGCCGAGGTGGTGGTACAGCTCCGCACCGCCGCCGAGACCTCCGTGGACCTCGTCCTCGACGTCATGCGCCTCGAACAGGGCCGTGCGGACGCCGCGCGTGCCCGGGCGGCCGCGGACCAGGTGCTCGTGGTGGACCGCTCGACCTGGGCCAAGGCGACGGCGCAGTCGATGGACGCGATGCTGGACCCCGTGGTGAGCCCACGCGTGCGGGAGGCTCTCGCCGGTGCACGGGTGGCCTCGAGCCTGGAGCTGGGAGGTGTGCTCGCGGTGCTGTCCACGCGGGTGCTGGGGCAGTTCGATCCCTTCGGGGGAGACGCGGGTGAGCCCGCGCGCGCCTCTGCCGGGGCAGCCGCTGCGCACGGGGGCGGTCCCGAGGCCGGACGCCTGCTTCTCGTCGCGCCCACCGTGGCGCAGACGGAGGTCTCGCTCCGCGTGCCTCCGCGCGACTTCCGGCTCTGGGTGGCCCTGCACGAATCGACCCACCGCATGCAGTTCGCGGCGGCACCGTGGCTGCGCGGTCATCTGCAGCAGCGGGCCGCGGATCTGCTCGATGCGGAGGCGGCCGAGGCCGGCTCCGGGGGTCTGCTCCCGATCCTCAGGCGCCTGCCGTCCGTGGTGCGCGGGGAGGCGGAGCTCATGGACCTTCTCACCGGGCCGGCGCAGAGGGCGGCGCTCGACGAGGTGGTCTCGGTGATGAGTCTGCTCGAGGGCCACGCGGACGTCGTCATGGACGCGGTGGGCACCGCGGTCCTCCCCTCGCTGCCGACGATCCGGCGCCGCTTCGAGGCCCGCCGCGATGCGGGGATCGGGCTGGCCGGTGTGCTCGGCCGCCTCGTGGGCGCCGACTCGAAGCTGCGGCAGTACCGGGAGGGCGCGACGTTCGTCCGCGGCGTCGTCCGGAGGGTGGGACATGCCGGGCTCGCCGCTGCCTTCGACTCCCCGCAGAACCTGCCCACGGGCGCGGAGCTCGCATCACCGCGCCTCTGGATCCGGCGGGTGCACGGGGAATGACGGAGGCACCGGGCGCGGGCGGTGCGGCGGGGATGCACGGGCGGTCCGAGGGCAGCGAGGCCGCCGCGGCCCAGGGGACCGGCCCTCGGCCCCGGCTGGATGCGGCCTCGGCGGCGATCCGCACCGCCCTGAGAGAAGCGCTGCGCGAGCTGGGACGAGGCCCCGGTCCGCACGGTGGACGGAGTGCCGCGGAGGAGAGGCGGGGCGCTGTGCGCGCGCGGACTGCCGAGGGGAGTCCGGCCCCCCTGCTGCTCGGGGTCTCCGGCGGGGCCGATTCGCTCGCGCTGGCCTCGGCGGCGGCCTTCCTCCACCGCAGGGGAGAGGCGGCCTTCCTCGCCTGCACGGTGGACCACGGCCTGCAGGAGGGCTCCGCAGCGGTCGCACGTGCGACGGTGGGAATCCTCGAGGAGATGGGCCTGCCCGCAGTGAGCGTGCGGATCGACGAGGGTGATGCAGACCGCGGAGCGGCCGCAGACCCCGTGGCGGAAGGACCTGCGGTGGGAGGCTCTGCGGCGGGAGGCACCGAGGTGGGCGGCACTGCTGACAGGCGCGGCCCTGGAACAGGAGGCGTCGAAGCGGCAGGCACTGCAGCCGACGGCGGCGAGCTGCACGGCGGAACCGGGGGTGTCGAAGCACGGGCGCGTCGCGGACGGTACGCGGCGCTCGCCCGCATCGCACGCGCGCACGGCTGCCTGCGCGCGGACGGCCTTCCGCTCGTCCTCACCGCACACACGGAGGACGACCAGGCGGAGACCGTGCTGTTGGGGCTGATGCGGGGATCGGGACCGCGGTCGCTGGCGGGGATGGCCGCGGCCGCGGATCTCGCCACCTCAGCCGGTGCGGTGCGGATCCTGCGGCCGCTGCTGGGCATCACCCGTGCACAGACGCGTGCCAGCTGTGCCGCACAGAGGTTGCCGTTCTGGGACGACCCGATGAACGAGGACCCCGGCTTCGCCCGCGTGCGCGCCCGGCAGCTGCTCCGGAGGTTCGAGGACGAACTGGGGCAGGGCCTGCGGCCCAACCTCGCGCGCACTGCCCGGCTGCTGCGCGATGACGCCGACTGCCTCGACGCGCAGGCGGCCGAGGCGTACGAACGGCTCCGGGAACCGGGCGCCCCGGGTCTTCCCGTCCCCGCGCTGGCGGAGCTGCCCGCCGCCGTGCGGAGCCGGGTGCTGCGCCTGTGGCTGCTGGACGCGGGGGCGAGCGCGCAGGAGCTCACCGCCGAGCACGTGCGCCGGGTGGACGCGCTCGTGGGGGCCAGCGGCGGGCCTCGGCGAAGGATCTCCGTCCCGGGTGCGCTCGCGGCGGTGGTGCGTGGCGGGCGGCTTGTCGTGGAGGCCGCAGCGGTTCCGCCCCGTGGATGACTCCCGCTTCTCCTCCCGGAAGCCCGCAACTCACACGAGATTCGCGGGTGTCCAGGCGAGAAGCGGGTGTGAACCGAGGAGCCGGCGCGGGCTCAGCGGCTCAGCTGCGACGCGCGTGTGATGCGGTGGGACACGAAGAGGGTGAGGACCACGAAGAGCGCCCCCACCGCCATGAAGATCACGGGCCCGGAGATCTCACCGCCGGTGTACGGCCCGCCGCCCGGTTGCCACGGCCACAGGGCGCGCAGCGATCCGGCCATGAGTCCGGCCATGACGGCCACCGCGATGTGCGGGGCCTTCTCCAGTGCGGCCATGAGGAGCTGAACCACGCTGGCGAGGCCCACCACCGCGCCCAGGCCGAACACGCCGATGTACGCGAGGTCCCTCTCGCTCACCGCCTGCAGGGTGGGAGCGTAGAGGCCCATCGCCAGGAGCAGGAACGAGCCGGAGACGCCCGGCACCACGAGCGCGCAGATGGCCACGGCGGCGGCGAGGAAGACGACCACGTAGGACGGGTCCTCCTGATCGCCGTCGGTGGCGAGTCCGGTGAGGAAGAAGGCCGCCGCGGCGCCGGCGAGGAAGAGCACCACGTGGATGGCGCGCAGCCTTCCCTTCCAGCTCACCAGCTGCAGCGGGGCGCCGATTCCCAGCAGGACGATGCCGAAGAACAGACCCAGTGCGCTGAGCGGATGCGCCTCCACGAGGTCGTGGATGGGACCCGCGAGCAGCAGCACAGCAGCACCCATGCCCAGGACCAGCGGGATCGCCAGCCGCCAGTCGGCCTTCCCCAGTTCTTCGCGGAACACCCCGCCGCGGCCTCGTGCGAGGGCCTTCGCCGCACGCACCACATGGTTGGCCGAGGCGATGAGCGGGGTGTAGACGCGCACGATCATGGCGATGGTCGAGCCGGACACCCCGGGCACCAGTTCGGTGATGCCGATGAGGAAGCCGCGGAGCACGTCCAGGGGGAGCAGCGCCCATCGTCGCGGAGCTACGCGCGGGTGCGGCTCAGCTGCTGGATCAGCCGGGAGATGTGTGGAGTGCGCGGAGTGGCTCACAGGGTTCCTCGGATGGTATGCGGGGTGGTGGCGATGCAGGAGAACATTATTCCCTCTTCCGGAGGCCTGGGCATTCGGGGCACACTCACGGTCTCCGAGCCAGCAGCCACGGTCTACGTGTACATTCATCATCGCCTGCTCAGACATGGCACTCGTCATACTCATGGCTCGTTATACGTAAACTACGGGAACAGGATATGAAGAGTGACGGGCACCCCAGGTGGGAGCAGTGGCGACCTCCACGGGCGGTGGCTGCCCGGTTGCCCCGGAAAGCAGGAGAGTCGGAGAATGACACAGGCAACGTCCACGGACCAACCCACGGGCACGGTGCTCTCACGGGCCATGCGCCCGCTGAACACCGTCATCGAGCGGATCATTCCCTCGGCGCTGACCTTCGCGATCGTCCTGACTCTCGTGGTGATGGTGCTTGCATGGGTACTGACCGGAACCCCCTTGATCTCGTTTGCTGATCGCGATACGACTATCGCGGCGGTTGTGAGCGGCGAGGTGCTGCCGCCAGACATCATCACCGCGTGGGGGCAGGGTCTGTCCGGTCTGCTCGCCTTCATCACCCAGATCGCACTGGTGCTGCTGCTGGGCCATGCTCTGGCCCACACTCGACCAGCAGCCCGGTTCTTCAAGTGGGTCTCGAGCCTGCCCAAGACCCCGATGGCGGCCTATCTGCTGGTCTTCGGTGTGGCCGCGGTTGCGAACCTGTTCTCCTGGGGGCTGGGCCTCGTCGTCGGCGCACTACTGGCTGTACAGGTAGCCAAGTATGGGCGCCGTAACGGGCTCCGTCTGCATTTCCCCATGCTCGTCGCAGCGGGATTCTCCGCCAATGTGTTGTGGCACATGGGCTACTCCGGCTCTGCACCGCTGTCCATGACTGATCCGAACAACCCGGTGGCTGCCGGGTTCGGTGGCACGATCCCGCTGAGTGAGACCACCTATGCGGGATGGAACCTCGTCGCAGTGGTGCTCGTGGCAGCCGCGGTGACGCTCGCGATCGTGCTCGTGGCACCGCGGGAGAAGGATCTGATTGCACAGATGCCGGACACCGGTGAGGACGCTGCCGAGGAAGCCGACGAGGTGCTCACCCCGGCTGATCGGATCGATGCCAGCCGAATCCTCACTACCGTGCTCGGCGTGCTGGTGATCGTGTTCATCATCGTGTACTTCGTGCGTGGTGGGGCGATGGACATCAACATGGTTAACTGGACGTTCCTGGCACTGCTGCTGCTGCTCGTCAAAGGGCCCTTCGAGCTGTCCCGGCTGGTACGGAATGCGGCGGCGAACGTGGGGGAGATCCTGCTGCAGTTCCCGCTCTATGCAGGGATCATGGGCATCATGTCCGGAACTGGGCTCATCCAGATCCTCTCTGATGCGATAGTCTCCGTAGCCTCGCCGGCAACCTTCGGACTGCTTGCGGTGCTCAGCGCGGGAATCGTGAACGTTTTCGTGCCTTCCGGCGGCGGGCAGTTCGCAGTCCAGGGGCCTGTTCTGCTTGACGCTGCCGGACAGCTCGGGGTTGACCCTGCGATTCCAGTGATGGCGATTGCCTACGGCGATGCCTGGACAAACATGATCCAGCCCTTCTGGGCAATCCCTGTCCTGGCGATCGCAGGTTTGAAGATCCGTGACATCCTCGGGTACACGACCGTCACACTGTTTGCCTCCGGTGCGGTATTCCTCGGCGTCATGCTGTATCTGGGCCTCACGGCCTGAGACCACCAGTCTGGAGTCCACTAGAGTTGGGGAGGATCTGAGCAGATACACGCAGACACGGGCACGAGCCACGCGCTGAGACGGCTGGCGAAGGTGAGACGTGTGTGCAGCTTCGCATGAGGAGTAACAGGTGGACGAGAAGGACCTTGGCGACGACATCACGACCATCCACGCGACGGAGGCGCAGATCAAGCACCGCCTGGCGGAGATGGCCGCGGACATCGACCGTGACTACCGGGGTAAGGACGTCCTCCTTGTGGGCGTGCTCAAGGGCGCGGTCATGGTGATGGCGGACCTCGCCCGCGCTCTGCACCTGCCGGTGCGCATGGACTGGATGGCGGTGTCCTCCTACGGCTCCGGCACCAAGTCCTCCGGGGTGGTGCGCATCCTCAAGGACCTGGACACGGACCTCAAGGACCAGCACGTCCTCATCGTCGAGGACATCATCGACTCCGGCCTCACGCTCTCCTGGCTGCTGGCCAACCTCAAGTCCCGCGGCGCGGCCTCGGTGGAGATCTGCACCATGCTCCGCAAGCCCGAGGCTGCGAAGGTGGAGATCGACGTGAAGTACGTCGGCTTCGACGTGCCCAACGAGTTCGTGATCGGCTACGGACTGGACTTCGCGGAGCGATACCGGAACGTCCCCTTCGTCGCCACGCTCGCCCCGCACGTCTACAGCTGAGCGCGCGCAGCCGTCCCACATCTGCACCGGCTAGGCTTGCCGGGCTTCCCACACCCTCATGCCCCAGAGAGGACACATGGCTGAAACCGCTGACCGCAAGCCCGACCTGAAGAAGGCCTCACGGGGGCCCTTCTCCTGGGTGCTGCTTGCGCTGCTGATCATCGCGGTCGGCTTCATGTTCACCAGTGGCGGCGGCTTCCAGCGCATCGACACGGAACAGGGCCTCCAGCTCCTGGAGGACGGCAAGGTCGAGCAGGCGAAGATCGTCGACCGCGACCAGCGTGTGGACCTCATCCTCACCGAGGACTACGAGTTCGAGAAGAAGGACTACGGCAAGCGCGTCCAGTTCTTCTACGTCGAGCAGCGCGGTGAGCAGATCGTCGAGGCCGTCGACTCGGCCGCGCCGGAGCTGGGCTACACGGACGACGTGCCGCAGCAGTCGTGGTTCACCTCGCTGCTCATCAACCTCATCCCCTTCCTGCTCATCTTCGGCGTCCTCTGGTTCCTCCTCTCCCGCATGAGCGCCGGTGGCGGCGGCATCATGAATGTGGGCAAGTCCCGCGCCAAGCTGGTGAACAAGGAGAATCCGGACGTCACCTTCAAGGACGTCGCCGGCGTGGACGAGGCGCTGGAGGAGCTCGAGGAGATCAAGGAGTTCCTCGCGGAGCCGGACAAGTTCCAGGCGGTGGGGGCCAAGATCCCCAAGGGAGTGCTCCTGTACGGCCCTCCGGGCACCGGCAAGACCCTGCTGGCCCGTGCGGTCGCCGGCGAGGCCGGAGTGCCGTTCTACTCGATCTCCGGTTCGGACTTCGTGGAGATGTACGTGGGCGTGGGCGCCTCCCGCGTGCGCGACCTCTTCAAGCAGGCCAAGGACAACTCACCCTGCATCATCTTCATCGACGAGATCGACGCGGTGGGCCGGCAGCGCGGCGCCGGCATGGGCGGCGGACACGATGAGCGCGAGCAGACCCTCAACCAGATGCTCGTGGAGATGGACGGCTTCGACTCGTCCACCAACGTCATCCTCATCGCCGCGACCAACCGCCCGGACGTACTGGACCCGGCGCTGCTGCGCCCCGGCCGGTTCGATCGGCAGATCCAGGTCGAGGCCCCGGACATGAAGGGCCGCAAGCACATCCTCGAGGTCCATGCCGAGGGCAAGCCCCTGGCCCCCGAGGTCGACCTCGCCCAGGTGGCGAAGCGCACCCCCGGCTTCTCCGGCGCGGATCTCGCCAACGTCCTCAACGAGGCGGCGCTGCTGACCGCGCGCGCCGGCAAGTCGATCATCGACAACGCGATCGTGGACGAGGCGATCGACCGCGTCATCGCGGGACCGCAGAAGCGCACGCGCCTCATGAACGACAAGGAGCGCCTCGTCACCGCCTATCACGAGGGCGGCCACGCCCTCGTCGCGGCGGCGATGAACCAGACGGATCCCGTCACCAAGGTGACGATCCTGCCGCGCGGGCGCGCGCTCGGCTACACCATGGTGCTGCCGAGTGAGGACAAGTACTCGACCACCCGCAATGAGCTGCTGGACCAGATGGCCTATGCGATGGGCGGCCGCGTGGCGGAGGAGCTCGTGTTCCACGATCCCACCACGGGCGCGGCCAACGACATCGAGAAGGCCACGGACATCGCGCGCAAGATGGTCACCCAGTACGGCATGAGCGGCCGGATCGGCATGGTGAAGATCGGCGGCGACACCTCGGAGCCGTTCGCCGGACGCGGTGCCGGGGGCGGGGGAGACGGTGCCGCGGACGCCACCCGCTTCAGCATCGACGAGGAGATCCGCCTGCTCATCGACGCCGCGCACGAGGACGCTTACAACGCGCTCAACGCCAACAGGGACGTGCTGGACGCCCTGGCCTACGAGCTCCTCGAGAAGGAGACACTGGACCAGGCGGAGCTCTCCGCGATCTTCGCCCCCGTCGTCAAGCGCGCGCCGCGCGACGTGTGGCTGGCGCACGGCGACCGTCCCGTCTCCTCGCGCGGTCCCATCGACCCGCCCGCGCCGCGTGCGCACAACGGCGACGAGGCCGAGGCCGGGGGAGCCGCCGGGGTCGCCGAACGCTCCACTGCCGCTGAGCAGACCCCGGGCGCGGAGACCGCAGCGGCACCCGGGCAGGCTCCGGGCGCGGAGGCCGGCGCACCCGCGCAGGGCGCGGACGCTCCGGGGACGGCCCCGGACTCCGGGGCGGAGTCCCCGGACGACGACTGGCGGTCCAGGATCCTGGGCACCGCGGGCACCGGGAGCACACGGACCTTCGGTGAGCAGCCGCAGGATGCGGACGAGGAGCCGACCCAGGACGACCGGCACCCCGGTGACGGCCGTGACGACGAGCAGGAGGGCCCGCGCGCATGAGCGTCGACCACGCACGCATCGAGGCCGCCGTCCGGGAGATCCTCGCCGCGGTGGGCGAGGACCCGGACCGGGACGGCCTCCAGGACACCCCCGCGCGGGTGGCGCGCGCCTACGAGGAGGCCTTCTCCGGACTGGCCCAGGACGCGGGCGAGGTCCTCGGGACGCAGTTCGACATCGGCTTCGACGAGATGGTCCTGGTCCGCGACATCGCCATGTACTCCACGTGCGAGCACCACCTGGTGCCCTTCCACGGCGCGGCCCACATCGGCTACATCCCCGGTCCGGAGGGCAAGGTCACCGGCCTGTCCAAGCTCGCGCGTCTCGTGGAGGTGTTCGCGCGGCGCCCGCAGGTGCAGGAGCGCCTCACCACGCAGATCGCGGACGCGCTGGTGGAGCACCTGGACCCGCGCGGTGTGATCGTGGTGGTGGAGGCGGAGCACCTCTGCATGTCGATGCGCGGGGTGAAGAAGCCCGGCTCCTCGACCATCACGTCCGCGGTGCGCGGACAGCTGCGCGACGCCGCGTCCCGTTCCGAGGCGATGAGCCTCATCCTCCGGAGGTGAGTTCCGTGCCCCAGCCGCAGGCAGCCGTCGCCGCTCCCGCACCGGGGGAGCGCACGCAGATCATGGGCGTCCTCAACGTCACTCCGGATTCGTTCTCCGACGGCGGACGCTGGTACAACCACGCCGACGCCGTGGACCACGGCTTCTCCCTGCTGGCCGGGGGCGCTGACATCATCGACGTGGGCGGCGAGTCCACGCGCCCGGGGGCCGCGCGCGTCTCCGAGGAGGAGGAGCTGGGCCGCGTGGTGCCGGTGGTCCGCGAACTCGCCCGCGACGGCGCCGTCATCAGCGTCGACACGATGCGTGAGACGGTGGCGCGGGCAGCGCTGGATGCCGGGGCCGCGATCGTCAACGACGTCTCCGCGGGGCAGAGCGAGCCGGGTATGCTCGCGCTCGCGGCCGAGGCCGGGGTCCCGATCATCCTCATGCACTGGCGGGGGCATCTGGGGGACACCTCTGTGAAGCCGCACTACGCGGACACCGTCGCCGAGGTCGCGGGAGAGCTCGAGGACCGCGTGCGCGCGGCGCTGGCCCAGGGCGTGTCGCGTGAGCAGATCGTGCTGGACCCGGGACTCGGGTTCTCCAAGAACGCCCGGCACAACTGGGACCTGGTGAGCAGACTGGACGTGTTCGCAGGCATGGGCATGCCGCTGCTCGTCGCCGCCTCCCGCAAGCGCTTCCTGTCCGCGCTGGTCGCGCCGGACCCGTCCGAGACGGCTGCGCTGGAGGACAGGGACTCGGCCACCGCCGCGCTCACGGTGCTCGCCGCGCAGGCCGGTGCGTGGGCGGTGCGCGTCCACGAGCCGCGCTCCTCGCGGATCGCCGCGGACGCCGTGCACCAGGCGCAGCTCGCGTACGCCCGCACGGCCGCGAGCGCACGGGTGCGGGAAGCCGGCACACGCCTGGCCGGCTCGGAGGCGGGTACGGTGCCGGAGGCGGAGCCCGGACCCGCGCCGCGCGGTTCTGCGGCAGAGCGGGGTCCGGGAGCACAGCCGGGGGACGAGGCGCGATGAGCGACGATGTCATCACCCTCACGGGCCTGACCGCCCGCGGCCGTCACGGCGTGTTCGAGTTCGAGAAGCGCGAGGGCCAGGACTTCCGTGTGGACGTGGAGCTCCACGGCGATCTCTCCGCGCCGGCGGCGAGCGACGACCTGGCGGACACGGCGGACTACGGTGCCTTGGCCGACGCCCTCGTGGAGATCGTCACGGGGGAGCCCTACGACCTCATCGAGGCGCTGGCCGGGGCGCTGGTGGACAGGTGCCTCGAATTCGCGCCCGAGGCCCGGGTCACCGTCCACAAGCCGCAGGCGCCCATCGCCCACGAGTTCGCGGATGTGTCCGTGTCTCTGCACCGGCGGCGGGGGATGCGCGCGGGAGCTGCGGCCTCGGGCTCCCGCGAGACGACCGCGGAGGGCGTGGCACCGGCCGGGCCTGCCCCGGACGGCGGTCCGGCGCGCAGTGCGAGCGGCACGTCCGGGCACGTCTACGAGGCGGTCGTGGCCCTGGGTGCGAATCTGGGGGATGCCTGCGCCGCACTGCAGGATGCCGCGCACGCGCTCTCCCTCCACCCGCGCATCGACCTGCGGGCCGGCTCCTCCGTCTATGTGACGGCACCGGTGGGCGGAGTGGAGCAGCCCGACTTCCACAACGCCGCCGTGGTCGTGCGCACTGCGCTGCCCCCGCGCGAGCTGCTCTCCGTGTGCCAGGGCATCGAAGCGGCCGCCGGCCGGACGCGGGAGATCCGCTGGGGCCCGCGCACCCTCGACCTCGATCTCATCAGTGCGCGGACGCTCCCCGCCTCTGGTGCCGCGGAGGAACCGGTCACCTGGCGGGACGAGGTCCTCGTCCTGCCGCATCCGCTGGCCGGGGAGCGTGCCTTCGTGCTGGCACCGTGGGCGGAGCTGCAGCCGGACGCCGTCGTGGAGACGCCGGCCGGCGTGCGCACGGTGGCAGAGGCATGCGCCGCGGCTCCGGACGCGGCAGGGATCCGGCGCACGGGGGAGAGCGTGCTCGCGTCCGCCCGGCCGTTCACGGAGCAGGCGGAGACATGAACCGCACGCGCGTGAGCCAACTGGCCCTCTGGGGTGCGGTGGGCCTCGTCGCGGACCTCGGGGTCCACATCCTCCTGGAGCGCTCCGGAGCTGCGCTGCCGCAGGTGCCGTGGCCGGCGATCGTGGGGATGGTCGCGCTCTCGCTGGTCCTCCTCCTGCTGGGGTGGCCCATCAAGCAGTGGCGCGACGGGGACCGGGAGACGGAGATCGATCCCGTCAAGGCCGCACGTGTGGCGATGCTGGCCAAGGCGGCCGCTCTCGCGGGGGCCGTCCTCACGGGTTGGTACGCTGGCGCTTCCGTCTATCTCCTCGCCTCGGCCTCCGGGGTGCGCGCCGGGGAGGGGCTGGGGATGCTCGCCGCGGTGGGCGCGGCGGCCCTCCTCATGATGACAGGGCTCATCGTGGAGTCCTTCTGCTCCCTCCCGCCGGGCGGCCCGCGCTCCGGCGGCCCCGACGACCGACCGCACACAGACCCACCGGAGGTTCCGGCATGAGCACCCCGCAGCCCTTCCCGCAGCAGGGACCGCACCAGGGCGCGGTGCCGCACGGCGCACCGCAGAATCCGTCACAGCAGCAGGACCCGCCGCCGCACGGCGCACCGCAGCCGCAGCACGGCTCACCACAGCCGCCGCTGGGACAGTCACCGCAGTTCAGCGCCGCGCAGCACGCAGGAGGTGTGCAGCCGCAGCACGCCGCACCGCAGCCGCCGCACGCGGCACCCGCGCAGCCCGCGGCACCACAGCAGCTGGCGGCACCACAGCAGCCGGCATCGCGGCCCCGGACGCCCGCCGGTACGGGTGCGCTGAACCCGGTGAGCCCCGCGTACGTGAAGGTGAAGCTGCTCGGGTCCGCGATCGGCTCGGGGATCTGCGTGCTCGTCACGGCAGGGGCCGGAGTGGCCGGGATCATCGCCTCTCTGACGTGGCTCACCTGGCTCGGCTTCGCGCTGGCCGCGGCGTTCGTGATCGGCTTCGTCATCGAGGCCGTCGTCACCGTGCGCCAGGTGAAGGCGATCGGATACCTGCAGCGGCCCGGCGACCTCCTCATCCAGCGCGGCATCCTCTTCCGTCAGACGACGGTGGTGCCCTACGGCCGTCTCCAGTACGTGGAGGTGAGCGCCGGACCGCTCCTGCGCGCCGCCGGTCTCGCCTCCCTGGAGCTGCACACGGCCTCGGCCTCGACCGATGCCTCGCTCCCGGGCCTGCCGCGGGCGGAGGCGGAGGCGCTCCGCGACTCCCTCGCCGAACGCGGCGCATCGAAGCTGGCGGGGCTGTGAGCGCCGCGGCCGGGCCCCCGCAGAGCGAGGGGGAGTGGAAGCACGTCCATCCGCTCACGCCGGTCCTCAAGGGCGGAGCCGGCATCGTGGCGGCTTTCGGTGTGGCGTTCTACATCGTCCTGCAGAATCTGCAGGACATCGCCCAGTCGCTCGTGGTGGACGCCGTCGGAGGGGAGTCCGAGGACACCGGCTTCTTCGAGGGCATCGGCCTGCTCGGCCCGTTCTTCCGCGAGCACCCGGGCTATGTGCTCGCCGGCCTCGGTGTGCTCCTCCTCGTCCTGGCGGTCATCGGCCTGGGCCTCTGGCTCAGCTGGAGGGCCATGCGGTATCGCATCGACGCCGCCGGAGTGCACCTGCGCACGGGAGTGCTGTCCAAGAAGGAGAAGTCGGCCTCGCACGACCGGGTGCAGTCCGTGGACATCTCGCTCCCCTTCCTCCCTCGCCTGCTGGGGCTCGCGTCGCTGGTCTTCGACGTGGCCGGCGGCGCGGACTCGGACGTGACGATCTCCTACCTCAAGCGGAGCCGGGCGGAGGAGCTGCGGGAGGAGATCCTCTCCCATCTCCGCGGACTGCGCGCCGGTCCTCAGGGCACCTCGCAGCCGGGAGCCTCGTCCCGGGCCGGAAGATCTGCCGAGGCCGGAGCCGGTGCGGGGGCAGCCCCCGGCGCCGCGGACGGCACGGAGGGCGAACAGCCGGGCACGGGTCCGGTCGCCCCCGGGAGCGCGGGACCGGGGCACGAGGATGCGCAGACCCCGGGCGACGACGCGCGCGCCGCTGCTGCGGCGGACGCACCGCTCGGCCAGCGCCTCGTGAGCCGCCGGAGGCTGCAGGACCTGCAGCACGGTCTGCAGCACGAGGCCACAGGGGTGGCCGAGGACCTCAGCGCCACTCTTGCGGAGCTGCTCGCGCCCTACCGGCTGCAGCCGCAGGCGGAGGCGGAGGGCCGCCTGGTGCGGGTGCCCTTCCACCGGCTCATGGCCTCGGCGGCGCTGTCGACGGTGATGCTGATGAGCGTGCTGGGCATCGTCCTCCTCGCCGTGCTCGTCATTCTCCTCTTCGTGTTCGTGGGCCCGGAGGCGGGCGGGCCCACGCTGGGCGGTCTCATCCCCGCCGTGATCGCGATCGCGAGCGTCTTCCGCAGCGAGGCCTCGCTCGCGAACTTCTCCGTGGCCGTCACGCAGGACGGCCTGCGTGTGAGCCACGGGCTGGCCTCGACGACCAACAGGATCATCCCGCTGGACCGGATCCAGGCCGTCAAGCTCACCCAGCCCGTGCTGTGGCGGATCCCCGGCTGGTGGCGGGCGACCTTCACCCTGGCCTCGGAGGGCAGATCCGACGACCAGGCGCAGTCCGTGCTCCTGCCGGTGGGAGGCGTGGACGACGTCATGCTCATGCTCGGACTGGCGATGCCGGACCCCCGCACCGCGCCGGGTACGGATGCACGGGAGCTCGTGCTCGCGGGGATGCAGGGGCCGATGGCGGGGGAGGCGCCTGGCGGCGCCGAGTCGCAGTTCTGCGGACGGCCGCGGGCCTCCCGCTGGCTGGACCCGTTCACCTGGAGGCGGAACGCCCATGCGCTCACCGGGACCTTCGCGCTCATCCGCTCCGGGCGACTGACGCGGACGCTGGAGTTCGTCCCTCACGCCCGGGTGCAGTCCATGCGCCTGCACCAGGGCCCGCTGCAGCGGGGACTGGGGCTCTCGAGCATCCAGCTCCACATCTCTCCCGGGCCCATCACACCCCAGCTGTTCCACCTGGAAGCCGCGGACGCCGCCCGGCTGTTCGAGGAGCACGCCCAGCGGACGCGGCTCGCGCGTGAGGAGCTGGACACGGAACTGGAAGGACGGAAGCGATGAATCACGAGGACGGCACCCGCCTGGGCGTGGGGATCGTGGGCGTGGGCAGGGTGGGCGCCGTCATGGGTGCCGCCCTGCGCGAGGCCGGTCACCAGATCGTGGGGGTGAGCGCAGGCTCGGAGGCGAGCCGGGAGCGCGCGGACGCCCTGCTGCCCGGTGCGCCGATCCTGGACGTGGAGACCCTCGTGGGCCGGTCCGAGCTGATCCTGCTCACCGTCCCGGACGACGAGATCGCCCCGCTGGTGGAGGGCCTCGCCGCGCTGGGCCGCTTCAGCGCGGGGCAGATCGTCATGCACTGTGCCGGACGGCACGGACTCGACGTGCTCGCTCCCGCCGCCGCGGCGGGCGCGATCCCGCTGGCGCTCCACCCCTCACTGGCGTTCACCGGGACGAGCATGGATCTGCCGCGGCTGCGGGAGGCGACGATCGGTGTGACGGCGCCCCGGCACGTGCTGCCCATCGGGCAGGCGCTCGTCGTGGAGATCGGCGCAGAGCCGGTGGTGCTCAAGGAGGCGGACCGCGCCCTCTACCACGCCGCGATCGCCCACGCGGCCAATCACACGGCGGTGATCGTCGCCCAGGCGATGGACGTCCTGCGGGAGGTGGGGGTCGAGGACCCGGCCCGCGTGCTGAGCTCCCTGGTGCACGCGAGCGCCTCCAACATCCTGCAGTCCGGGCCGCAGGCGCTCACCGGCCCCGTGAGCCGCGGCGACGTCGGCACGGTGCGCGCCCACATGGAGGCCCTCGCGGAGTACGCCGTGAGCGCGGATTCTGCGGAGGTGAGGGACTCCTACGCGGCGATGGGCAGGGCGACCACCGCTCGGGCACTGGCCAACGGCACCGTGGACGAGCCGCGTGCGGCCGCGCTCATGGACGTGCTGGGCGAGGGCGGGCCCCGGGACTGAGAGCCCGCGCGGCTGCGTGCCCCCTCGCCGTTTACCGTGCGGAGGAGTCCGCGCGGTAGCCTTGGCCCCATGCCGGAGAACGTTCCCACACCTGAGACCCACGACGATCCTGAGCAGCTGCGGATCCGCAAGGAGAAGCGGGCGGCTCTCCTCGCGGAGGGCCGTGAGCCGTATCCGGTGGCAGTCCCCCGGACCCACACCCTCGCGCAGGTCCGCAGCGCGCATCCGGACCTGGAGCCGGGTGCGGAGACCGAGGACGTGGTGGGCGTCGCCGGTCGTGTGGTCTTCCAGCGCAACACCGGCAAGCTCTGCTTCGTCACCCTCCAGGCCGGCGACGGCACGCGGCTCCAGGGCATGCTCTCGCTCGCGGAGGTGGGTGAGGAGAGCCTCGACGCCTACAAGCGCGACGTGGATCTGGGCGACCACCTGTTCCTGCACGGACGCGTGATCATGTCCAAGCGCGGAGAGCTCTCCGTCATGGCCGACGAGTGGCGGCTGGCCGCCAAGGCGCTGCGCCCGCTGCCCACGCTCCACACCGAGCTCACCGACGAGACGCGCATGCGCCAGCGGTACATCGACCTCATCACGCGTGAGCAGGCGCGGGAGAACGTGCGCGTGCGCGCGGAGGTCATGAAGTCGCTGCGCCGCACCTTCGATGCGCGCGGCTACACGGAGATCGAGACTCCCATGCTCCAGACGATGCACGGGGGAGCCTCTGCGCGGCCATTCGTCACGCACATCAATGCCTATGACATCGATCTCTATCTCCGCATCGCCCCGGAGCTCTTCCTCAAGCGGGCGCTGGTGGGCGGCCTCGACAATGTCTTCGAGATCAATCGGAACTTCCGGAATGAGGGCGCGGATTCCACGCACTCGCCGGAATTCGCAATGCTCGAGGCCTATGAGGCGTACGGCGACTGCCATTCCATCGCGGAGCTGACGCGTACTCTCGTGCAGAATGCCGCGATGGACGCATTCGGTTCGCACGTGGTGACTTTGGCGGACGGGACGGAGTACGATCTCGGCGGCGAATGGCGCGTCATTCCTATGTACTCCTCCCTGTCCGAGCGCCTGGGTGCGGAGATCACGCCGGAGACCTCCGTCGAGGAGCTCGCCGCACTCGCAGAGGAGCACGGCATCGATCTGGGCGGCGTCTTCGCCGGCCACGGCAAGTACGTCGAGGAGATGTGGGAGCACTTCTTCGCGGACGACCTCTACGAGCCCACCTTCGTCACCGACTTCCCGGTCGACACCTCGCCGCTCACCAAGAGCCACCGCTCCGTGCCCGGGGTGGTCGAGAAGTGGGACCTCTACGTCCGCGGCTTCGAGCTCGCCACGGGATACTCCGAGCTCAACGATCCCGTGGTCCAGCGTGAGCGCTTCGAGGCGCAGGCCCGTGACGCCGCCCGCGGCGACGACGAGGCGATGGGTGTGGACGAGGATTTCCTCACGGCAATGGAATACGGCATGCCCCCCGCAGGCGGAATGGGAATGGGCATCGATCGTCTTCTCATGGCTCTCACCGGACTGGGCATCCGCGAGACCATACTTTTCCCGCTTGTGAAGCCCGTGTGATCCGAATGATCACTCGAATGGTCTTCCGGAAGGTCATTCGATTGCTCTTCCCTTCGACGACAAGGTAGTGTGATAGTGGAGTACATCAAGGTTCTATTGCCCTCCATCGGTGTCGGACTTCTGTTCTGGTATGTGATGCGAGGCATTCTCCGTTCGGATTCGACTGAACGTGAGGAGATGGAGAAGTACTACCAGCAGATCGACCGGGACGGTGCTCACGAGGAAGCCGTCGAGGGGCAGCTGCAGAATGCGCCCGCCGGTTCCGGAGGCCACAGCGAACAGGAGGGTGCAGCAGATGGCACGCGAGATGAAGGTCGTCCTGACTGACGACATCGACGGCTCCGAGGCGGCCGAGACCGTCCGCTTCGGAATCGACCAGGGAACGTACGAGATCGAGCTCTCCTCCGAGAACGCGGAGAAGCTCCGCGGGGTGCTGGCCCCCTACATCGCCAAGGGCCGTCGCGTCGCCGCCTCCTCCCGCCCGGCGCGCGCCCGGCGCAGCAGCGGTGCGGCAGCGGGCTCCGGCAACCTCAACGCGAAGATCCGCGAGTGGGCCAAGGAGAACGGCATCGAGGTCTCCGAGCGCGGCCGCATCGCGCAGAGCGTGATCGACTCCTATCACCAGGCTCACGCCTGAGCGGAGCCGCAGCAGCGTCCCATGGCCGCGCGCTGAGCGGAGCGGCCTGCCCGTGCCCCGGAGGGAATCCTCCGGGGCGCGATGCGTTCCGTGCGTGAATTCGCTCGTGGCGAACACGTTTCGGCCCACGGCGAACAGCGCAATACATGCCGCCGGCGCCTGGTTACAGTGCTAGGAATCAGACCACGAGGAGGGCCACATGTTCGAAAGGTTCACCGACAGAGCCCGGCGCGTCGTCGTGCTCGCACAGGAGGAGGCCAAGCTCCTCAAGCACAACTACATCGGCACGGAGCACATCCTGCTCGGCCTCATCCACGAGGGCGAGGGAGTCGCGGCCAAGGCGCTCGAGGGCATGGGCATCTCCCTGGAGCAGGTGCGCGCCCAGGTGACGGAGATCATCGGCGAGGGCCAGCAGGCCCCCTCGGGTCACATCCCGTTCACCCCGCGCGCCAAGAAGGTCCTCGAGCTCAGCCTGCGCGAGGCGCTGCAGCTCGGCCACAGCTACATCGGCACGGAGCACATCCTTCTCGGTCTCATCCGCGAGGGCGAGGGAGTCGCGGCGCAGGTGCTCGTGAAGCTCGGAGCGGATCTGGCGCGCGTGCGCCAGGAGGTCATCAAGCTGCTCTCCGGCTACCAGGGCAAGGAGCCGGCCTCCACCGGCGCCCGTGAGGAGGGCACGCCGTCCGGCTCGCTCGTCCTCGACCAGTTCGGCCGCAACCTCACCGCTGCCGCCCGTGAGGGCAAGCTGGACCCCGTGGTGGGCCGTGAGCTGCAGATGCAGCGCGTCATGCAGATCCTCTCACGCCGCACCAAGAACAACCCCGTCCTCATCGGCGAGCCCGGTGTGGGCAAGACGAGCGTCGTCGAGGGGCTGGCACAGGCCATCGTCAACGGCGATGTGCCGGAGACGCTGCAGGACAAGCAGCTCTACACGCTGGACCTCGGTTCGCTGGTGGCCGGCTCCCGGTACCGCGGCGACTTCGAGGAGCGCCTGAAGAAGGTGCTCAAGGAGATCCGCACCCGGGGCGACATCATCCTCTTCATCGACGAGATCCACACGCTGGTGGGAGCGGGTGCAGCAGAGGGCGCGATCGATGCGGCGAGCATTCTCAAGCCCATGCTGGCGCGCGGCGAGCTCCAGACGATCGGTGCGACCACGCTGGACGAGTACCGCAAGAACATCGAGAAGGACGCCGCGCTGGAGCGTCGCTTCCAGCCCATCCAGGTGCCGGAGCCCACGCTCGCGGACGCGATCCTCGTGATGAAGGGGCTGCGGGACAAGTACGAGTCGCACCACAAGGTGACGATCACGGACGGTGCCCTCGCAGCCGCGGTCAACCTCTCCGACCGCTACGTGAATGACCGCTTCCTCCCGGACAAGGCGATCGACCTCATCGACGAAGCGGGTGCGAAGCTGCGCATCCGCCGCATGTCCGCCCCGCCGGAGCTCAAGGAGCTCGACGAGCAGATCGTCGCCGCGCGCCGCCGCAAGGAGGCCGCGATCGACGCGCAGGACTTCAACCTCGCGCAGTCCGAGCGCGACGCGGAGATGGCGCTGAACAAGCAGAAGGAGGAGAAGGAGGCCCGCTGGAAGTCCGGCGACCGCGGTGCGGCCGTCGTGGACGAGGAGCTGATCGCGGAGGTTCTCGGCGACGCCACGGGCATCCCGGTCTTCAAGCTCACGGAGGAGGAGTCCGCCCGTCTGCTCCGCATGGAGGACGAGCTGCACAAGCGGATCATCGGCCAGGATGACGCGATCAAGTCCGTCTCCAAGGCGATGCGCCGCACCCGTGCGGGCCTCAAGGACCCCAAGCGCCCCTCGGGCTCGTTCATCTTCGCCGGTCCCACTGGCGTGGGCAAGACGGAGCTGGCGAAGGCGCTCGCAGAGTTCCTGTTCGGTGACGAGAACTCGCTCATCAGCCTGGACATGTCCGAGTACGCGGAGAAGCACACGGTCTCCCGCCTCTTCGGTTCGCCCCCCGGATACGTGGGCTACGAGGAGGGCGGCCAGCTGACGGAGAAGGTCCGCCGCAAGCCGTTCTCCGTGGTGCTGTTCGACGAGGTGGAGAAGGCCCACTCGGACATCTTCAACTCGCTGCTGCAGATCCTCGAGGACGGCCGTCTGACGGATTCGCAGGGTCGTGAGGTGGACTTCAAGAACACCATCATCATCATGACCACGAACCTGGGCACCCGGAACATCTCCCAGGGCCAGCAGATCGGCTTCCAGGTCGAGGGCGATCCCACGACGGACTACACGCGGATGAAGCAGCGGGTGAACGAGGAGCTCAAGCAGCACTTCCGCCCGGAGTTCCTCAACCGCGTGGACGACACCATCGTGTTCCCGCAGCTGAAGAAGAAGGAGATCCTCGAGATCGTCGATCTCTTCATCACGCGTCTGGACAAGCGCCTCGCGGACCAGGGCATGAGCATCGAGCTCACGCAGGCGGCCAAGGAGCTGCTCGCGGATCGCGGCTACGATCCGGTGCTGGGCGCGCGTCCGCTGCGCCGGACGATCCAGCAGGAGATCGAGGACCAGCTCTCCGAGCGCATCCTCTTCGACGAGCTGCACTCCGGAGAGCGCGTCTTCGTGGACGTCGAGGGAGAGGGCCTGGACAAGACCTTCACCTTCCGGGGCGAGGAGGATCCGCGGATCCTCGAGCGCCTGGACGCGGCTGCGGAGGACACCGGATCCGGCACCGGGGCGTTCCCCGAGGCCGGTGCGGCGAACTCCTCCGCGAGCCTCCCGGACGCCGGCCCCGGCGGGGCGGAGGCCCACGCGGCCGTCGCCGAGTCCGCGGACTCTGAGTGAGGTAGCGCCCGGCTGAGCACGCAAGCGCCGCCGGCGAGGTTCTCCTCGCGGGCGGCGCTTCGTCGTGTGTGCGGGGGCCGGCAGACGAGAGCGGCCTCGACTTTCGTTCCCGTCTGCGGATTCGCCAGATTCCGCGGTGCTGTGCGGCGAATCCGCAGACGGGAGGCGAAACAGTCAGGGCTGACGTCTGGGAGAATGGGGGAATGCCTTTCGCAGACGATCTCATCAGCGCTCAGTACCGTTCGCACGAGCTCCCGCACGGTCTCGTGCTGCGCCGCGCCCGCGCCACGGACGTGCCTGCGCTCGTGAAGCTGCTGCAGCCCATGGTGGAGCAGAGGATCCTCGTGGCGAAGGAACGGGTGGACTACTACGAGGCCATCCACGAGTTCTGGCTGGTGGTGGACCCGCAGGCCGAGGGCGGGGAGGCACTCGTGGGCTGCGCCGCCTGCCACGTCATCTGGGAGGACACGGCGGAGGCCCGCACCATCGCGACGGACCCGGCATACCGGGGCCGAGGCGTGGGCCGGGTCCTCGTCGAGCAGGTGCTCGCGGATGCACGGGCACAGGGCGTGCGGCAGGTCTTCTGCCTCACCTTCGAGACGGACTTCTTCTCGGCCCTGGGCTTCGAGATCATCGAGGGCACGCCGGTGTCGCAGGAGGCGTACGGGGAGATCCTGCGCTCCCGCGACGAGGGCACGGCGGAATTCCTCGACCTCTCCCGGGTGAAGCCCAACACGCTCGGCAACACCCGCATGCTCCGCAGGCTCTGACGGACTGAGCTGATTGCGGACGAGGGAGCACGGTTGTGAGCGTACGAGGCGCCGTCCGTCGGCACCGCGACGAACTCGGCGAGGCACTGGCTGTCTACCGGGATCCTCCGGGTCCGCGGACGCTGGTCTCGTTCGGGCTGGCCTTCCTGATCGTGTGCGCGCTGAGCCTCATCAACCCGCCTGAGAGCCCGGTCATGATCGTGACCCTGTTCGCCGCCTACGCAGTGATGGCAGGGCTGCCGCTGATTCTGATGGGCAGCGAGACGCTGGTGGTCTGCGAGCGCGGGCTGATCCTGGGCGCCACCGCACTGGGCTTGCGCCCGTACGTGATCCGCTTTGACCAGATGACTCCCGGCGGGGTGGCACCGTTGCGCGCAGGCAGGTGGGCGGCGCGCCACCTCGGCCTGCCTCTGACCGGATCCAGTGTGCGGCCGTCGTGGTGGACGGACAGGGCTGTGTACCTCGTGGGGCCGAGCGCCGCTGAGGCGCGCCGTCACCGAGGGACATTCGCCAGGCTGCAGGACCTTCCGCCGCTGACGGTGGACCAGCGGTGGGTCTGGGTCGCAGGGGTGAACCGCGATCCCCGCGAGGTGGTGGGACGGATCGCCCAGGCCGCCCAGGCCGCCGGGTGCGAGGCCCTCGCCCGGGCGAGCTGGGCCGCGCGTGAGCCGGTGCGGGTGCTGACGAAGGATCCGCGTGAGGCGGCGGAGCGGCTTCCGGGACTCGAGCGCCGCTAGCCGGGGCGGCGCGGCGCGATCGTTCCGGCCGAGTCGTCGGCATCGTTCCCAGGCACCGCCGCGTGCGGATGCCGGTCATGATGCGCGCGCCGGAACCGTTGTGCCCCGGAACCCGTGGGCATACTCTGAGACGGCAGCGCCGCACGAGGCCGGAAGGGGCCAGCCATGGGAGAGCTCGTCGTCTGGAACGTCATGTCGCTCGACGGGCGGTTCGAGGGCCCCGAGAAGTGGGACCTGAGCTTCCACGAGCACATCTGGGGTGAGGACCTGCGGCAGCTGAGCCTGGGATTCGGTGAGAGCCTGGGCCTGCTGGTCTTCGGCCGCGTGACGTACGAGGGCATGGCCGCGCACTGGTCCTCGGACGAGGACGACCCGGAGATCGCCGCCTACATGAACGCCGCCCCCAAGCTCGTCGCCTCGCACACGCTCACCTCCGCCGCGTGGGAGAACACCGAGGTGACCGCGGACATCGTCGGCGAACTCCGGCGGCGCAAGGCGGAGCTGGACAGGCCGATCTACGTCTTCGGCAGTGCCGACCTCACGGACTCTCTGCTCGCCGCAGGACTGGTGGACGAGCTTCTCGTGGGCATCGCCCCGGTGCTCCTGGGCGAGGGGACGCCTCTGTTCCGGCCCGCCGGAGGGCTGCGTCCGCTCACACAGCTGGAGTGCCAGACACTGGACTCCGGCGGCGTGCTGCTGCGTTACGCGGTGCCGTGGGCCGGGGCCGGACTCGCGGCGGAGTGAGGCGCGTGCGCCTCGGCGGAGATCGTCCGTCCGGTCCTTGACACGTCTCCCGATGCTTCTATGATCGAGACAACCGGCCAGTGCTGATCGGTCGTTCGACAGGTCATGACTCCGCAGCTCTGAAGGCTCGCCGTCTTCCGGGCTGCGAAGACGGACGGCCACGGCGCGGACGGATCCCGTGCCGGTCCGGCGGCCGGACGCGGCCCCGCTCAGAGACGAGCGAGCCCGCGCCTGCCGCGGGAACGGATGTTCCGAACCTGTGAAGGAGAAGGCCGACGATGGTGTCGACGTTCAGGAGAGCACTCGTGTGTGCGGCTCCGCTGCTCATGGTGCTCTCCGCGTGCGGCGGAGCGGTGGGGAAGGGCGATGGCGGAGGCGGAGGCTCCGGCGGCTTCGAGTTCGGCGCCGCGCAGGAGGAGGTGGACGCAGCCGTGGCGGACCTGGATCCCGTCACCCTGACGATCCAGCCCTATGCCGCATCCCCGGACGCCGCGGCCGCCGTGGCGGAGCAGTCGTTCATGGACGCCGTCGAGGAGCGGTCCGGCGGCAAGATCGGCTTCGACGTGGCGTGGGGACAGTCCATCGCCGCATATCCGGAGGTGGACGATGCGCTGGCCGACGGGCGCCTCGACCTCGCATACACCGTGCCGGTCTACTTCGTCGCCGAATACCCGCGGATCGACGCGTACAACAAGCTGAGCCAGTACGTCTCCGGCAGCCCGCTCGCAGGGGAGGCCGCCATGCAGGCGCAGATGAGCGAAGCGGCCTGGAACGATCCGGAGCTGCTCGAGGAGTACACCTCCAAGGGGCTGGTGCCGCTCAACCCCATGGTGACGTCCGGCAACTACTGGACGGCCTGTGGCGACGAGGGCACCGCACTGGACGACTGGCAGGGGCGGCAGATCCGGATCGGCGGATCGGTGCAGACCCCCATCGCCCAGAATCTGGGGGCGAGCCCGGTCTCGATGGAGTACGGGGAGGCGTTCGAGGCGCTGCAGCGCAGCACCGTCGACTGCATCTTCGTCCAGGGGATGGTGGCGGGCTCCACGGGGCTCCTGGAGGCGGCGCCGCAGGTCTCGACGCTGGGAGACGAGCGGTTCACCGGGGCTGTGACGGCCGGCCACGTGGCGGGATCGAGCTTCGAGGCGCTGCCGCTGGCCTACCGCCAGATCCTCTTCGACGCCGCGGGCATCGACTGGACGCACGGGGTCACGGCCGCTGTCGTGGGCTCCAGCGTGGACGCGGTGGCGGACGTGCGCGCGGCCGGCGGTGAGTTCCGCGAGATGGACGCCGATGCCGCCGAGGTGATCCTCAGCACCCAGCGCGAGATCGCGGAGCAGCTGGTGGCGGACGGCGTCGTGGACGCGAGTGTCCGGGACGGCCTCGTCGAGAGCGGCGCCCGCTGGATGGAGCGCGCGGCGGAGCTGGGCTACGAGGACGGCGGAGAGCTCTCCGAACTCGACCGGTGGTACGACCCGGAGGACGTCGACTTCCGTCCTCTGGCGGAGGAGGCCTTCAGGGCGGGGGCACTCGCCCACCGGCCGGCCTGAGGCGTCCGGCCGTGCGGCTGGACACCGCGGGCGGCCGGGCACCGGTGCGGCGATGCTCCGGCGCCGCGGAGCCGGGGGCCTCTCAGAACTCCCGGCGGATGCGGTGGACGATCATGTCCAGCGCGACGGTGTTGTGGCCGCCCTCCGGGACGATGAGATCGGCCCTGCGCTTGGACGGCTCCACGTAGAGCTCGTGCATGGGCTTGACGGTGGAGAGGTACTGCTCCTCCACGGACTCCAGCGACCGCCCGCGCTCCACCACGTCCCGCCGGATCCGGCGGAGGATGCGCACATCCGCATCCGTGTCCACGAACAGACGGATGTCGAGCAGTTCGCACAGCCGCGGCTCCGCGAACAGCAGGATGCCCTCCACGAGGATCACCGGCGCGGGCTCCACCGTGAGCGTCTCCGCGGAGCGGTTGTGCTCCGTGAAGTCGTAGACGGGGCACTCGATGGGCACCCCGGACTTGAGCTGCCGGACCTGGTCGACCATGAGGTCGATGTCGAAGGCCTCCGGTGCGTCGTAGTTGAGCTGCGTGCGCTCCTCGAAGGCGAGGTGGTCGTTGCGCTTGTAGTAGTTGTCCTGGAAGAGGACGGTGGACCGGTTGCCGAACTCCTCCAGCAGCGCCCGCGTCAGCGTCGTCTTCCCGCTGCCGGATCCGCCTGCCACTCCAACGGCCAGAGCTCCCACATCGTCCTCCGTGCTCCTCGTGTACGTCGACGCCCCATCCTAGTGGGGTTCCCGCCGTGCTGAGCCGCGGGCGGAACCGCCGCCGAGGCCACAGGCGGGTGCGCGGTCCGGCCCGGTCTCAGTGCGGCAGGTGGAGTGCTGCGTCCGTCCGCTGGGCGAGGCCGTCGCTCAGCAGGTCCGCGACGAGCCGCGCGGTCCGCTCGCCCCCGGCGTCCAGGTTCCGCACCGCCATGACGGCGGAGTGCACCGGTGCGGGCAGCGCGGCCAGGGCCTCGGCCTCGTCATCGGTGAGTTCCGTGAGCGGAGCGGTGAGCAGCCGCACGGGCACGCCCTCCTGCTCCGCGGCGCTCGCCTCGCGCAGACAGCGCATGATCGCGCCGCGCAGCTGCCTGTCCGTGCCCGCCCACGCCTGGGTGCGCCGGGCCGCCGTGGGGTGGGCGGGCCTCCCGGCGGCGAGCCACACGCAGTGCTGGGCGAGCGGGCACTGCTCGCAGGACGGCGAACGCGAGGTGCACACGAGCGCGCCCAGCTCCATGAGCCCGGCGTTCCACTCCACGTGGTCCTCGGCGGGGACGAGCGCCTCGGCCCAGGCCCTCTCCCTCCGGGAGACGGAGGAGGGGCGGTGCTCGAGCCCCGCGAGGCTGCGTGCCAGCACGCGCCGCACGTTGACGTCCAGCACCGCGGTGCGCTGACCATGCGCGAAGCTCGTCACGGCGGCGGCCGTGTAGTCGCCCACTCCGGGGAGCGCGCGCAGGGCGGCCTCGGAGTCCGGCACTGAGTCCCCGTGCAGCTCGGCGATGGCGCGTGCGGTCTCCTGGAGCCGCAGTGCGCGCCGCGGATACCCGAGGCTGTCCCAGGCCAGGAGCACCTCCGAGGCCGGGGCGGCGGCGAGGTCGGAGGGCCTCGGCCAGCGCGCCATCCACGCCTCCCAGCGGGGCAGTACCCGCACCACCGGCGTCTGCTGGCTCATGACCTCGCACACGAGGATCGACCATGCAGTCGCCGCGCTCTCACGCCAGGGGAGGTCCCGGGCATGCGCGCGGTACCAGCCGACGACGGCACGCTGCGTCTCCGCGAGCACCTGCGCGTCGACCGGCGGAAGAGCGGACGGCACGTCGGTCACGGGGGAGACCGCAGGCTGCTGGTGCGTGGAGCGGTGTGTCATGTGGTCCTTCTCGTACGGTGCCGCGTAGGCTCATGCCGATGAGCAGTGACAGACGCGGTCCGGGGACACGGCCCACCACCGGAGCCGCAGGCGGGCGCACAGGTCGTCCTGCCGCGCGGCCGCAGAGCCAGCAGTACTCTACCGCCGCCTCCCGGGACGCCGCCCGCCGTGCGATGTACCGCAGGCGGCGGATCACCGTGTTCGTCCTCGCCCTCATCGTCGTGGCGCTGCTGGTGCTGGGCGTGACCCTCATGGTCAAGGCCATCGGGAAGGTGCGCGAGCAGGCCTCGCAGCCCGCGCCCGTGGAGGCGGTGGCAGAGCCCACGGCTCCGGGGCCCGAGGGGGACGCGGCCTCCGGCAACTGCCCGGCCGGAGAGGTGGGAGTGAAGGCCGCGGTGAACGCGGAGGAGTTCCCCAAGGGGGAGAAGCCGCAGTTCACCATCGAGGTCACGAACGGTCACGACGCGGACTGCCTCATCGACGTGGGCACCTCCCAGCAGGAGTTCGTCGTCCGGCACGACGGGGACACCGTCTGGTCGTCCGAGTACTGCCGCAGCGAGGACGACGACGCGGAGAGCCGGATCGTCTTCACCGCCGGGGAGTCGAAGAAGACCACGTTCACCTGGAACCGGATCCCGGTGGACGACTCCTGCCGCCAGGTGGGCGACGACTTCTCCGCCGGCGACTACGAAGTGGTGGTCAAACTGGGCGATCAGGAGAGCGAATCGGTGCCGTTCGTGCTCCAGGCAGCGGACAAGGGCGCGGGCTCCGTGGTCGACGAGATCGCGTCTCCGGAGCCGGCGGACGAAGCGGAGGAGTCGGTGTAGCCGGAGGTGTCGGCCGAGGCCGATGTCTTATCGGGCC
>NZ_JALAHB010000220.1 GCF_022712115.1 Brevibacterium sp.
CCCCACCGCTCCCACCACCAGCGCTAAGACCACCGCGAGCGAGGCCGTCCCCAGGCCGATCACGGTGCTCGATCCCTCGTCCCTGCGCAGTTCGGCTCGCTGTCCACACCCGTTCACCTCAGCGTCCTCTCCCCGTGCCGGTCAGCCCTCACGCCGGGCGGTGGCCTGCGCGCTCACAGATTCGAGCCACGGGGCGAGCGCCCGAGGCAGGGGCACCTCAACGGTGACCTCCGCATAGCCTCCCTCCTGCGCAACGCGGACCCGCGCGCCCGCGCCCGCGCGCTTCTCCGCCTCCTCGACGATCTGCGCGGACTGCTCCCCGCGTGCGGCTTCACGCGCCGCGCCCCGCGCCGCATCGTGCGCACGCAGCTGGACCGCTCCCACGGCTCCGGCCCCCACGACGAGGCCGATCACCAGCACCAGCGCCGGCATGACCATCGCGAACTCCGCCGCGGCCGCGCCCTCGTCGCGACCCCGCACGGTGCGCGCGCCCTCCTCGCGGGTGCCGTCACCGTGCATCTCAGGCTCCGCCCAGTCCCAGCGCACCCGTGATGACGCCCGTGATCATCTCCTTAAGCGGGTCGCTCTTGAGAACGACCACCAGCAGGGCGGCGAACCCACAGGCTGCAAGCGTGGTGATCGCATATTCAGCCGTGGTTGCGCCTGTGTCGTCCGCGAGGCATTCCCGGATGCTGCCCGGCTCCGTCACGTTCCGGCCGGCCTCCGGCTCGGCCGCCGCTCCCGTCGCGGCTTCCGGGACCCCCGCGGTCATGTCTCTGTCCTCGGTCTCCATCACCTCTCCTCTCCGGCGCACGGATCGCTCGACCGTGCCCTTCCTCGCGACGCCGGGAAGCGCCGTGCCCCAGACACTTCACGGCGGAAGAGACCGGGGGAACCCCCTCACGGAATCTGTGGATGGAGATCCGATCGTCCACAGGACGACCGACGCGGAGTCAGTGCCGGCAGAGCACGCACTGTGACCTCCTGCGGGAACCCCTCAGCGTCCGCCGCCGAGCGCCGGCAGCAGATCGCCCACCAGCGTGAGCAGCACCGGCACCACACCCAGCAGGATGAACGCGGGCAGCACGCAGACTCCCAGCGGGAGGACCAGGACGACGCCCAGCCGCGCCGCGGCGATCTGCCGGCGCCGGTGCTCGCTGGCTCGCAGCTCCGCCGCATGCGCGCTCAGCAGCGGAGCGAGCGCCACGCCGGTGCGTCCGGAGAAGCGGATGAGCGTCTCGACGACCTGCAGCTCCGGCCGCAGACCGCGCACCGCATCCGTGCCCAGGCGCAGAGCACGCGCCACCAGTGCCAGCCCGGATCGGTCCGCCGAGGCCTGGGCCGCGTGCTCCAGAGCCCTGTCCGCGGGCAGACCGGCGAGCAGACAGATGGCCACGAGGTCGAGATCGAAGGCGAGCGCGTCCAGACTGCCGGCAGCATCTGCGGACGGCCCGTCAGCACCGTCCCACTGCGCAGACCCGCCGCGCTGGTCCGCGCTGCCAGATCCCCGCATCCGTCCGCCGGCCTCGGGCCACGGACGTACCCTTCCCTCGGCCTCAGGCATCAGGCGCGCGATTCCCCCGGCCCGCGGGCACGCCCCTCTACCGGCCACGGCCCTCCCCGTGAGACGCCGCAGGCGGGAGCGCTCCGGTGAAGCGCTCAGCAGCCATGCCCCCGCCGCCGTCAGCGCCGCCGCGAGGACCAGCAGCACCCCGGCACTCATTGCGCTCTCCGCAGCAGACGAGTCATCCACAGCCGTCCGGCCGCAAGGAGGACCGCTCCGCTCACCAGGGAGACCAGCCCCGGGCCGGAGGCGAGCAGCGTGAGCGGGTCCGCTCCGATCAGCAGCGCCAGCCCCAGGCCCGCCGCCGGCAGCCAGGTGAGGACCGTGACGGTCGCCCTCGGGCCGGCGAGCGCGACCGCGCGCTCGCGCTCCGCATCCGCGACCTCCCTCCTGCTCACGGCGAATCGCTCCAGCATGTCCGCCGCGGGGGCACCTGCGGCCTCGGCGACGTACCAGACCGCGCCCATCCCGGTGAGGACCTCGGCGACGGGACCCGGCAGCGTGCGGGCATGACGGCCGAGCGCCGTGCGGGGATCGTCCCCCAGCCGCAGGGAGCGTGCCGCGCGGGCCAGCACGCGGGCGATCTCCGGATCGCTGAGCTCCGCCAGCTGCGACAGGGCATCCGCCGGAGGCAGCCCCACACGCAGCAGCTCCGCCGCGCGATCGATCACGGTGATGGCACGGACGGGATCCTCCGGCCCCGTGAGGTGCGCGGGCAGGGCCGCGTCCGCCGCCTCGCCTGTGTCCCCCTCGTCCGCGTCCCGCTCACCGCCGGTCCGCGGCACGCGTCCGTCCGCGGCAGGGCCGGGACCGGATTCCGCTCCGACGGTCCCGAGCGCCGTGCCCGGTCCGTGGCCGCCGCCGGGACGACCCCGCGGAAGCACACGCCGCAGACGGGCGGCCGCCGTGTCCCTCGCGAACAGCAGAACGCCTGCGCAGCCCAGCAGTGCGGCGATGAGCAGGAGTATCACGACCGCTCCCTCTCTGCGAACACCCGCTGGAGCAGGGTCACACCCTCCGCGCAGAACCCCTGCTCACGGTCCCAGACCCGTTGTGTGCGCACCGTCCCCTCGACGACGACCGGAACGGCGACCTCGGCGATCTCCCGGCCCGGGCCTCGGGCACGGTCCTGCCTCCGGGCGCGGTCCTGCCCCCGGCTGCGATCCACGTCCTGCGCCGGGTCCTGACCCCGCTCACGGCCTGCG
>NZ_JALAHB010000020.1 GCF_022712115.1 Brevibacterium sp.
ACTCCGGGGAGGGGAGAGTCGCGCTCACTCGCGGGGGCGGACCCAGAGCTCGCTGACCGAGGCCTCGGCCGGGGCATCGACCACGTGTCGCACGGAGCGGGCCACGCTCTCCGGCTCCAGACGCACCTCCCGCTCCTGCACCGGGTACGGGTGCTCCAGGTCGTTCATGGGCGTGTGCGTGGGGCCGGGCGCCACCGTGGAGACGCGCACGCCGTCCGCGCTCACCTGCTGGCGGAGACCGTCCGCGACGGCCTGGACCGCGTGCTTGGCCGCGGAGTAGACGGTGTGGAAGGGCACGGAGGTGCGCGAGGCCCCGGAGCCGATGAAGACCACGGTGCCCTTGGCGATCCGCAGCCACGGCAGCAGCACGCGGGTGAGCTCCGCCGGCCCCACCACGTTGGTGGCGAGCGATTCGCGCCAGTCCTCGATCGAGGCGTCCTCCACCGTGCGGCGCCTGGCGACCGCCGCGTTGTGGACGAGCACGTCGAGACGGCCGAACGGGCGGACCTCCTCGTCGAAGACCGCCTCCAGGGAGTCCGGCTCCTCGAGGTCCGCGATCACCGGGATGACGCGGGCGGGTCCGGCCGCCGCCGCGGAGTTGCCCGTACCTGCCGCGGAGCCGCCGTGCATCTCCTCCGCCAGCTGTGCGACGGCGTTGAGGCGCGCCCAGTCCCGGCCGACCGCGATGACGACGTGGTCCCGGGCGAGATCCTTGACGATCGCCGCGCCGATCCCGCTCGAACCCCCGGTCACCACCGCCACCTTCTGCGGCGAGCGGGGCCGGAAGTCGTTGAACTCGACGACGTCCGCCTCGCGGTCCTCCATGCCCGCAGGCACGGAATCGGCGGGAGCGATGGAGCGGGGGAACGGGTTGTCAGGCATGCCCCCATTGTCTCAGGTCCGCCCGGCACGCGGTGCCCCGCCGCCTCAGACCGCGCCGTGCCCGCTCACACGTTTCGCACCTTTCACCCGAGTGCGCATGCTGGGACGCATGCACTCGGGTGAAAGGTGCGAAACGTCAGGTGCGGGGCCTCAGATCGAGAGCGCCTGGTGGTCCAGCACCTGCGTCTCCAGCGGGCGGGGGATGGCTGCCAGCAGCTGCTTCGTGTAGGCCTCGCCGGGCCGCGAGAACACGTCTGCGACCGGCCCGGACTCCACCTGCCGGCCGGCGGACATCACCGTGACGGTGTGCGCCACCTGCCGGACCACGGCGAGGTCGTGCGAGATGAACACGTAGGTGAGCCCCAGCTCCCGCTGCAGGCCGTCGATGAGCTCGAGTATCTGGGACTGCACGGTGACGTCCAGCGCGGAGACCGCCTCGTCGAACACCACGAGCTCCGGTTCGATCACCAGCGCACGGGCGATCGCCACACGCTGCAGCTGACCGCCGGAGAGCTCCCGAGGCCGGCGCGAGGCGAGCGAGGGGTCGAGCGCCACCCGCTCGAGCGCCTGCTCCACCAGAGTGCGGCGCTCCGCCCTGGACCCGATCCGGAAGTTCCGCAGCGGCTCCTCGATGCTGGCCCCCACGGAGTGCACGGGGTCCAGCGCGCTCGCCGGATTCTGGTGCACCAGCTGGACGGTGCGCCGGAACGCGCGCCGGCCTCGGCGGTCCAGGTGCGCGGCGTCGAGCTCCCCCACCCGGATCGACCCGGACTGCGGTGCGAGGAAGCCGGTGAGCGCCCGGCCGATCGTCGACTTGCCGGACCCGGATTCGCCCACCAGCCCCAGCGTGGTGCCGCGGGCCACGGTGAAGGACACGTCCTCGATGCCGATGATCTGCTCACCGGCATCGGCGTCGTGCTCATCGCGCGGCACCCGGGCGTACACCTGGGTCAGCCCGCTCACGGTCACGAGCGGCGGGGAATCCGCATCCGCCTCTGGTGTGATCGCTTTCCCCAGCCGCCCAGCATCTTCTGGCTGGGTGAAGTGATCACTCGAGGGGACGGCTGCCGCGCCCGAGGCGGCGGAGGAGGGGGTGCCCGCCTGGGCGCCTTCACCTGTTGCCGCCTGGGTGCCTTCACCTGTTGCCGTCTGCGCCGTGTCCGGCTGGGCCGAGCCCGTCTGGGCCGAGCCCGCCTCCACCGTGTCCGCCCGCGCGGTGCCGGCCTCCGCCATACCGGCTTCCGCCGCAGCGGCCTCCGCCGCGCCGGTCTGCGCGGCCTCCGGTCCGCCCAGCAGCGACTGCATCGCGGGGGCGTCCGCGAGGAGCCTGCGCGTGTACGCACTCTCCGGGCGGCGGAGCAGGCGTGAGGCCGGTCCGCTCTCCTCGACGTGCCCGCGCCGGACCACGAGCAGGGCGTCCGCGCGTTCGGCGGCGACGGCGAGGTCGTGGGTGATGAAGAGGATGCCGGTGCCCGCCTCGCGGCGCAGCTCGTCGAGCAGGTCGAGGATGCGCTTCTGCACCGTGACGTCGAGCGCGGAGGTGGGTTCGTCCGCGATGAGGAGCTGCGGGTCCACCGCGATCGCCGCGGCGATGAGGGCACGCTGCCGCATGCCGCCGGAGAGCTCGTGCGGGTACTGGTCCGCGCGCATCGCGGCACGGTCGATCCCCACCCGGTCCAGCAGCTCCACCACCCGGGCGCGCCGGGCCTCGGCTCCCAGGGCGGTGTGCAGCCGCAGGGACTCCGCGACGTTCTCGCCCACCGTCTTCACGGGGTTGAGCGAGGTGCCGGGGTCCTGCGGGATGTACCCGATCCGCCGGCCGCGCACCTTCTTCCACTCGCGGGGCCCCAGCGCGCCCAGCTCCAGCTCGGGGTCCGTGCCGTGCGCACCGAGCACGATGGACCCGCTTCTCACCTGCGCGTTCGCCGCGAGCAGACCGATCACCGCCGAGGCCGTGGTCGTCTTTCCGGAGCCGGACTCGCCCACCACCGCGGTCATGGAGCCCGGGCGGATCGTGAGGTCCACATCCCGGAGCGCGGGCACGGACTCGCCGCTGCGGGTGAGGTAGTCGATCCCGAGGCCGGAGACGGTGAGCACGGGCGGCTGCGCGTGCGCCGCGCTCGCCGCGGCGGCGAACCCGTCCGGGTACTCGATCGAGTAGTCGGTGCCGATCGCTGCTCCGCTCACTGCGCTGCCTCCCTGAGTGCGGTGCCCAGCCGGTGGGTGGACACGACGACGGCCATGACGATGAGGCCCGGCAGCACCGTGAGCCACCAGGCGGTGGCCACGAAGTTGCGGCCCTCGGCGATGATGAGTCCCCATTCCGGAGCGGGCGCCGGGGTGCCGTAGCCCAGGAAGCCCAGGGTGGAGATCTGCAGGATCGCGCTGCCGATCTGCAGGACCGCCAGTGCCAGCACGGCGCTCACGGCATTGGGCAGGACGTGGCGGAACAGGACGCCCCAGTAGCTGCCGCCGGAGCCGTACGCGGCCTGGACGTAGTCCGCCTGCATGATGGACACGGTCTGCGCCCGTGAGAGCCGCGCGAACTGCGCGATGGCCGTGATGCCCACCGCGATGGCCGCGTTGACGGTGCCGAATCCCAGCACGATGACGATGGTGAGGGTGAGCAGCAGTGCGGGGATGGAGAGGAGGACGTCGACGATCCGCATGAGGACCTCGCTCACCCAGCCGCCGCGGGAGCCGGCGATCAGGCCGATCGCGGAGCCCACCACGAGGCCCACCGCCACGGCGATGAGCGCGGCCAGCAGCGAGCGCGAGGCGCCGTGCACCACGCGGGAGTAGACGTCCCGGCCGATCTGGTCCGTGCCGAACCAGTGTTCGGCACTGGGTGCGAGCAGCGGCGCGGGCTCCCCGCCGTCGATGGGGGTGTGACCGGTGAAGAGGCCGGGGACCAGGGCCCAGAGGATCGTGATGCCCAGGATCGCCGCGGCGACGACGGTGGTGACCCGAGGCGCGCGGCGGCGGGCGTGCCGCCTGGGCGCGGGGGCCTCGGGCGCGGGTGCTGCCTGTGCGGTGACGGCGCTCATGCGTGCGCTCCCTTCAGCTGCCGGCGTGCGGCCGCACCCACCCGGCCGCGATGGCGCAGGCGGGGGTCGACGACGGGGTAGAGCAGATCGACGGCGAGGTTGACGAGGACGAAGCCGGCGGTGGCGATGACGACGATCGCGAGCAGCACCGGGTTGTCACGGTTGGCGACGGCCTGGGCCGTGAGTGCGCCGATCCCGGCGCGGCCGAACACCGTCTCCGTGACGACCGCGCCGGCCACCAGCTCGCCGAACAGCAGGCCGGCGATGGTGAGCGCCGGGAGCATGGCGTTGCGCGCGACGGTGTGGACGAGCATCCAGGCCTCGCCCGCACCCTTCGCCCGGGCGACGTGGACGAAGGGCTGGGCGCGCACCTCGGCGATGGCGCGGACGAGGATCTGTGCGAGCGGGGCGGACAGTGGGATCGCCAGCGTGAGTGTGGGGAGCACGAGCGCCTCCACGGGGCCCGGGTCCACCATGCTCACGAGCCCCAGCTGGAAGCTGAGCACCTGGATGATGACGATGCCCAGCCAGAAGACGGGCACGGAGATGAAGAGGCTGGGGGCGGAGTCGAACACGGCGGCCAGCCAGCGGGGCCTCCCGTAGGAGGCGAGGACCGCCACCGCCACGGCCAGCACCACGGCGGCGACGAAGCCGGAGAGCGCGAGGACCGCGGTGGAGGGCAGCGCCGCGGCGATGAGCGTGGACACCGCCGCGCCGGAGTTCACGGAGTAGCCCATGTCGCCGGTGAGGAAGCCGGTGAGCGACTGCCAGTACTGGACGAACCACGGCGCGTCCGCGCCGTAGGAGGAGCGGATGGAGTCGATCTGCTCCGCGGACAGCCCCAGCGCCGGGTTGGCGTAGCGGGCGAGCACGCCGTCCCCGGGCAGGATCATGAGGAGCAGGGCCGCGACGGTGTAGGCGAGGAACAGGACGAGCACGGCCTGGCCCAAGCGGCCTGCGATGTATCTGAGGGTGGGTGACATGTGAGGTCTTTCCTGTGGGGACGGAGGCGGACCCGGGGAGGCGGGGAGGCCGCCGGCGCCACGCGGACGCCGGGGGTCGCTGCCCGTGCTTCAGACGGTCATGCCTCAGTCCGCGAGCCAGACGGAGTAGAAGGCGGGGCGGCCCACGGGTTCGGTGGAGAAGTCACGGACGCGGCGGCGGAAGCCGAACACCTGGGGCTCCTCGAAGAGCGGCACCACGAGGGCTTCGTCGATGAAGTGCTGCTGGAGCTCCGCCACCGCCGCGGCGCGGTCGCCGGCGTTCGCAGAGCCGGTGACGCGTTCGAGGATCTCCTGCGTGCGCTCGTCGCCCCAGGCCCCGGTCTCCTCGTCGTGGTTGAGGAAGGCGTCGCGGTTGTCCACCGACCACTGGCTGGCGACCACGTCGTAGTCCGCGCGGGCCACCATCGAGTGGTAGACCTGCACGCGGTCCAGTTCGAGGCCGTCGATGGTCTGCTGCGCGTAGTCGCCCTCGTTGATGAGGAGGTTGGCGCCCACCCGGGCGAAGTCCTCCTGGACGAGGCTCATCACCTCGCGGGAGCGCGGCTGGGGCAGTGCGATGTTCACGCGCAGGGTGAGCGGCGTCCCGTCCTTGACGCGGCGGCCGGAGCCGTTGCGCTGCGTCCAGCCGGCTTCGTCGAGGAGGGCGTTCGCCTCGTCCGGGTCGAAGGCCCACGCGCCGGGTGCGGCCACGTAGCCGGCCGCGCCGGAGGCGAGGATGCCAGTGGCGAGCGGGTAGTTGTCCGTGAACAGCTTGCGGACGATCCGCTCCCGGTCGATCGCGTGGGTGAGCGCGCGGCGCACCGTGCGATCGGCCAGGATGGGATTGCGGGGGCGGAAGTTGATGCTGTTGTTGATGCCGTTGGTGGGCTGGGCGTAGAGCTGGATGCCCTTCTCCTGCACGCGGGCCTCGTCAGGCGCGTCCACCTGGCGCACGCCGTCCGCCTGCCCGGAGACCAGCGCGCCGATCCGCACCGAGTACTCGCCGTTCACCAGGTAGTCGATGCCCTCCAGGTACGCACGGCCCTGGTGGCCCAGGTGCGGCGGCGCCCAGTCGTAGTCCTCGCGGACGCGGACGGACAGGCGGGTGCCCACCTCCTCCTCGGTGATCCGGAAGGGGCCCGAGGTGATGACCGAGGCGGCGCTGCCCGGCCCGAACCCCTCCGCGTCGAGTTCCAGGGTCGCGTTCGCGACGAGCCCGGAGTTCATCGTCGAGGTGGCCTGCGGGAAGCCGGGGGCCGGCGCGTCGAAGCGGAAGACGACCGTGTGCGCATCGACGACCTCGGACCCGGCGTAGTTGGTGATCTGCTCCGAGACGGGCAGCGCGCGGGTGTTGTCCCCGCGGCCGTAGAGGTCGAAGTTGCGGGCCACGTTCTCCGCGTCCAGCGGGGAGCCGTCGGAGTAGGTGACGCCCGGACGGATCCGGAACGTGAACTCCGTGGCGTCCGCATTGGACTCCGGCAGCGCCTCCGCGATCCAGGGGTGGAGCTCGAGGGTCTGCGGATCCTGGTAGAGGAGCCGGTCCGTGATGTTGTTGACGATCCCGCCGTTGGGGTAGAAGCCGGCCGAGGGCGGGTACAGGGTGGTCCACGTCTGCGGCTCGAAGTATCGCAGCACGCCGCCCGGAGCGGGAGTGCCGCCGGTCAGGGGTGCGGTGTCGTCAGGGGTGCAGGCGGTGAGCGCCAGCAGTGTGCCGAGGCCGAGGCCGCCCGTCAGCACCGTGCGCCGGCTGAGGGAGCGCGCGAAGGAGCGGGGAGCGCGCGGCCCGAGCGCGGGTGCAGATGTGTGCGGGCGTCCGGATGAACCAGGGGCGCGGGTGGAAGCAGAGGGGGCGGAGGCGTGGTGTGCGGATGCGGGCAGGGGAGAGCGCGGAGAGAGCGCGTCTGAGGGCACGGAGGTGTCTTTTCGTCCTGGAGCGGGGAGATGCGGTGCAGTCGTGTGCGCGGGTGCGTGGTGCCTGCGCTGCGCTCAACAGGAGGTGGAGGTGACCAGCATGAGGTCGATGTGCAGGCGGCG
>NZ_JALAHB010000221.1 GCF_022712115.1 Brevibacterium sp.
CTGCAGGTGGCCGCCGGTGAGGTGCTCGCCATCGAGGGTGAGTCCGGCTCCGGCAACACCGAGCCCGCCCCGGGCTCCCCCGCGCCCTCCACCAGGTCCGACACCTCGGTCACGGACAGGCGCGGCACGGCGGCGAGCAGCTGCTTCGTGTACTCCTCCCGCGGGGCGGAGAACAGCGTCTGCACGTCCGCCGTCTCCACGAGGTCGCCGCGGTACATGACCGCCACCCGGTCTGCGAGGTCCGCGACGACCCCCATGTTGTGCGTGATGAGCACGATCGCGGTGTCCGTCTTCTCCCGCAGCTCGCGCAGCAGGTCGAGGATCTCCGCCTGCACCGTGACGTCGAGCGCGGTGGTGGGCTCGTCCGCCACGATGACCTTGGCACCCAGGGCGAGCGCCATCGCGATGACGATCCGCTGCTTCTGCCCGCCGGAGAACTGGTGCGGGTAGTAGTCGTACCGGCTCTCCGCATCCGGGATGCCCACCTGCTCCATCGCGGCGACGGCGGCGGCCCGCAGCTCCTTCTTCTTCGCGCCCGGCCGGTGCGCGCGCAGCCCCTCCGCGATCTGCCACCCCACCGTGTGCACGGGGTTGAGCGCGGTGGAGGGCTCCTGGAAGACCATCGAGACATCGGAGCCGCGCAGACTGCGCAGTTCGTGGGCCGAGGCCGTGAGCACGTCCGTGCCCGTGAGCACCACCGCCCCACCCACCGTGGCGGTCTCCGGGATGAGGCCCAGGACAGTCCGGGCGGTCACGGTCTTGCCGGAGCCGGACTCACCCACGATGGCGAGCACCTCACCGGCGGCCACCTGCAGGGACAGATCCTTGACCGCGTGCACGTCGCCGCCGTCCGTGGCGAAGGTGACGTCCAGCCCGGAGATGTCCAGGACGGGCCCGTTCGCGTTGCGCCGCTCAGCCATTCGCAGTCTCCTTCTCCGTGCGGACCCTCCGCGAGCGCCGCCGGCGCAGGCGCGGGTCCGCGAGGTCGTTCATCGACTCGCCCACGAGCGTGATGCCCAGGACCGTGAGCACGATCGCCAGGCCGGGGAACACGGCGGTCCACCAGATGCCGCTGGTGACGTCCGCCAGAGCCTTGTTGAGGTCGTAGCCCCACTCCGCCGCCGAGGTGGGCTCGATGCCGAAGCCCAGGAACCCGAGTGCCGCGAGGGTGAGGATCGCCTCGGAGGCGTTGAGGGTGAAGACGAGCGGGATGTTGCGGGTGGCGTTGCGGTAGACGTGCCGCGTGATGATCTTCAGGGACGGCTCGCCCAGCACCTGGGCGGCCTCGACGAACGGCTCGGAGCGGAGACGGACCGCCTCGGAGCGCACCACGCGGAAGTACTGCGGGACGAACACCACGGTGATCGAGATGGCCGCCGCGAACACTCCGCCCACCACGTTGGACTGCCCGCCGGAGATCACGATCGTCATGACGATGGCCAGCAGCAGGGAGGGGAAGGCGTAGATCGCATCCGCGACGACCACGAGGATCCGGTCCAGCCACCCGCCGAAGTATCCGGACAGCAGTCCCAGCGCCACGCCGATGAAGAGGCTCATGACGACGGCCACGACGATGACGAAGACGGCGGTCTGCGTCCCCCAGATCACCCGGGAGAGCACGTCGAAGCCGCCCACCGTGGTGCCCCACGGGTGCTCCGCGCTGGGCGGCTGCTGCGCTCCGAAGTAGCCGTCCGCGTTCGCGAGCTGGTTGTACTTGTAGGGCGCGATGAGGGGCGCGAGCACGGCGCAGAGCACCACCGCTCCCACGATCACCACGCCCGTGAGCAGCATGCCGCGCTGCAGTCCCACCGAGCGGCGGATGTCCCGCACCACCGGCAGCCGCAGGAGGAGGGGCTCACGCCTCACCGCTGCGGCGGGGGCGAGCGCGTCCGTCTCCGCGGCGGAACCGGCACGCGGGTTCTCAGTCCTGTTCTCGTCTGCCATGTCAGTACCTCACTCGCGGGTCGATGAGCGCGGCGATGATGTCCACGATGAAGTTGGTGACGGCGACGACGACCGCCAGCAGCACCACGATGCCCTGCACCGCGACGAAGTCGCGCGCCGTGAGGTACTCCGCGAGCTGATAGCCCAGACCGTTCCATTCGAAGGTGGTCTCCGTGAGCACCGCGCCGGCGAGCATCATCGCCACCTGCATCCCCATGACCGTGATGATGGGGATGAGAGCCGGCCGCAGCGCGTGGCGGGTGACGAGGCGGAACTCGCTCACGCCTCGGGAGCGGCCGGACTCCACGTACTGGGACTCCAGCGTGCCGATCAGGTTGGTCCGCACCAGCCGCAGGAAGGTGCCGCCGGTGAGCAGGCCCAGTGCGACGGCCGGGAGCACGGCGTGGGACATGACGTCCGCGAACGCCGGCATGCTGCCGATCCGGAGTGCGTCGAGCGAGTAGATGCCGGTGGGGGCGACCACGCCGGACATCAGCAGCTCCGTGCTGGACGAACCGCGGCCGGAGACCGGCAGCACCGGCCAGAACGCGCCGAAGATCAGCTTGAGGACGAGGCCCGCGAAGAACACCGGCGTGGCGTAGCCGAGGATCGCGAGGATGCGCAGGACGGCGTCCGGCCAGCGGTCGCGGAACCGGGCTGCGAGCATGCCCAGCGGCACCCCGATCACGAGCGCGACGATCACGGCGTAGAAGACCAGCTCGAGCGTGGCGGTGCCGTGCTGGAGGAGGATCTGCGTGACCGGGCGGCCGTCGGAGATCGCGGTGC
Organism: Brevibacterium sp.; assembly: GCF_022712115.1. Classification (GTDB taxonomy): domain Bacteria; phylum Actinomycetota; class Actinomycetes; order Actinomycetales; family Brevibacteriaceae; genus Brevibacterium; species Brevibacterium salitolerans. The sequence goes on from NZ_JALAHB010000221.1 coordinate 2,731, forward strand.
CGAAGTCACCGCGCAGCAGCCCGCCCATGTACTCGAAGTACTGGACGAGGAGCGGCCTGTCGTACCCGGCGGCCTCGATCCTCTCCGCCAGCTGCGCCGGGGTGAGGCGGCCGCCGAGCGCTGCGGTAATGGGGTCGCCCGTCACGCGCATGAGGAAGAAGACGAGGGTGGTGAGGATCCAGACGGTGGGGATGATGAGGAGGAACCGGATCACCAGGTAGCGCAGCAGTCCGGAACCGGCGGACTTCCCGGAGGAGACGGGGGCGCCGGGCTCCGGGGCGCCGCCGGCCGCCTCGGGAAGGGCGACTGTGGTTGACATGGGGGCGTCTTTCGGGAGGAGGAAGCGGGCTGGCGGGCGGGGCCGCACCGGCACGCCCGAGGCGGTGGTCCGCGGGGGACCACCGCCTCAGTCGGGTGGCAGACACCCGGTGGAGCACACGCTCAGCACCTCAGCGCCGTGCGGTTCCGGGGCCGGTGCCGCGCGCGGCGGAGCGCCTCACTTGCCCAGCAGCGCCAGGCGGAACTGGAAGGAGGGATCGAGCGCGTTGTCGACGCCCTGCACGTCCGTGCCGGACACCGCGATCTGCTCGCCCTGCAGGAGGGGCACGGTGGAGAGCTGCTCCGCCAGGTCCGTCTGCAGGTCCTCGATGAGGGCCGCGCGCTTCTCCGGGTCCTCCTCGGAGACCTGCTCCACCAGCTTCTCGTTGATCTCCTCGTCGCGGAAGTGGTTGCCGAGGAAGCTCGCGGAGTCCTCGGTGTCGTAGAAGAACGGCACCAGGTAGTTGTCCGCATCGGAGTAGTCCGGGAACCAACCCAGCTGGTAGGCCGGGTAGACGTCCTTGGTGCGGTCCTCCGCGTACTGCACCCACTCCGTCGACTGCAGATCCACGGTGAAGAGGCCGGAGTCCTCGAGCTGCTGCTTGATGAGGGCGTACTCGTCGCCGGAGGACGGGCCGTAGTGGTCCGGGTTGTACTGCAGCTTGAGGTCCACGGGCGTCTCCACGCCCGCGTCCTCGAGGCGCTTCTTCGCTCCCTCGACGTCCGCGCCGCCGTCGTCTGTGAGGTAGGCGTCGGCCACCGCATGGTTGGCACCGGCCAGGCCCTCCGGCACGTGCGAGAGCAGCGGCGTGTAGGTGCCCTTGTAGACCTGGTCCGCGATGCCCTGGCGGTCGATGCTGCCGGCCACCGCCTGCCGGACGGCCAGCGCCTTGTCCTCGTCCGCCTCGTCCGTCTTCGCACCGTAGGGCATGGTGTCGAAGTTGAAGACGATGTAGCGGATCTCGCCGCCGGGACCGTGGTGGACCTCCACCGCGTCGTCGCCCTCAAGGTCCTCGATGTCCGTGGCGGACAGCGAGCGGTAGGCCACGTCGATCGTGTTCTGCGAGATGTCGAGCTTCATGTTGTTGGCGTCGGAGTAGTACGTCATGTTGACGGTCTCCGACTTCGCCGGCTCCAGGCTGCCCTGGTAGACCTCGTTCTTCTTGTAGGAGACGAGGTTGTTGAAGTCGTAGCTGTCGATCCGGTAGGGGCCGGCGAAGGCGTCGCCGTCGACGATCTCCTGGTCCTCCGTGACCGCGTCCGCGGCGAACACGTCCTCATCGAGGATCGGCCCGGCCGGCCCGGCGAGCACCTGCGGGAAGGTCTGGTCCGTGGGGCGGTTGAGGTTGAACACCACCGTGGTGTGTCCGGGGTGTCGATCGAGTCGAGGGAGCCCAGCAGCGAGGAGGGACCGTTGGGGTCGGCGATCTCCTTCTGACGCTCGAACGAGAACTTCACGTCCGAGGAGGTGAGCTCGTTGCCGTTGGAGAAGGTGAGCCCCTCCTTGAGCTTGACCTCGTAGGCGGTGTCCGAGGTGTACTCGGCGGACTCCGCGATGCCGGGCGCCACATCGGCGGTGCCGGGCTGGTACTCCATGAGGAACGGGAAGACCTGCGTCATCACGAAGAAGGAGCCGTTGTCGTAGGAGCCGGCGGGGTCGAGTTTGGTGACCTTGTCCGTGGTGCCGACGGTGAGTGTGCCGTCGTCTCCGCCTCCGCCGCCCTCACCCGTGGTCGAGGTGGAGCAGGCGGAGAGGATGAGCGCGCCCGCCAGTGCGGCGGCCGCGAGGGATGTGCGCTTCATACGTCCTTCTCGAGGTCTGCGCCGCACGTGTGTGCGGCGTCACTGTTCTGGAATGTGAGACAGACCATACCTGAGATGCCCCTTCGCGGACCATTCGAGTTCCCTGAATGCGTCACGGAAGCTACCCGCGGGTCACCCCGGGGCGCCGTCGTGAGCGCGACGAAGGCGGCAGCCTCCCGCACGCGCCGGGCCTTGAGCACCGCCCCGTGCTTCCCGTCTCCCGCGCCTCACACTTCACACCCCACAC
>NZ_JALAHB010000222.1 GCF_022712115.1 Brevibacterium sp.
GCCCGGACCCGCGCGGCGGGAGCGGGAAGGCGACACCGCCGTCAGGAGTGGCGATGTGAAGTGCGACCTGGGACACTGAACCGGTTATGCTGTGGACATGATTGCGAGGACTAGGAGCTGACATGACAGATCTCAATTTCCCTGAGGGTCTGCGCTATTCGGCGGAGCACGAGTGGGTCGCCCGCACGGATGACGCTTCCGTCGTCCGTGTAGGGGTCACTGACTTCGCGCAGGACTCGTTGGGTGATGTCGTCTATGTCGATGCTCCTGAGCTCGGTGACTCCGTCACCGCCGGCGAGTCCTGCGGTGAGGTGGAGAGCACCAAGAGCGTCTCCGATCTCATCGCACCCGTCTCCGGTGAGGTCGTCGCCGTCAACGAGTCCCTCGAGGACTCACCCGAATCCATCAATTCCTCGCCCTACGGCGACGGCTGGATCTACGACGTGCGCCTCAGCGATCCCGCTGAGGTCGACGCGCTCATGGATGCACCCGCCTATCGGGCGGCCGCAGAGAGTGAAGGAGCCTGATGTCTCAGCAGAACGGCGGGTTCCCCGGCGAGCAGCAGGGCCAGGGTTCACCGACCTCCGCGACCCCGCACGTCTTCCCGTTCGGCACGCCGCAGAGTCCGGAGCAGCAGCCCTGGCAAGGGCAGTCGCAGCAAGGGCAGTCGCAGCAGGGCCAGCAGTGGCAGGAGCAGGGTCAGCAGCCGGGCTACGCGGATCCGCAGGGGCAGGGCCGGCCCCAGAACGTCTGGCCGGGCCAGCCGCAGGGTGCTCCCGGCGGATTCGGCTCCGGACCGCAGTTCTCCGCACAGTCCCAGGGCGGCACGCCTCCGCAGCAGTGGGGCGGAGAGCCCGGTCAGCAGTGGGGCGCCCCCACCGGTTCCCAGCCCGAACAGCCGTACCAGCAGCCCCAGGGGCAGCAGCAGGCACAGCAGCCGTACGAGCAGCAGGGCCAGTGGCCTCAGCCGGACGCGCAGCCGCAGGGGTCGCAGCCGCAGTTCTCCGGGATCCTCGACCCGCACACCGGTGAGATCCACCCCGTGCCGGACCTCTCCGGCCTCGACGCCACCGACGCGCTCCTCGTGGTGGTCTCCGGTCCTGACGCCGGTGCCCAGATCCTCCTCGACACGGACGTCGTCACGGTGGGCCGCAGTCCCAACGCGGACATCTTCCTCGACGACGTGACGGTCTCGCGGAAGCATGCGGAGTTCGTCCGCACGCCCAGCGGCTTCACCCTGCGCGACACCGGCTCACTCAACGGGACCTACGTGGGCCGGCAGCTCATCGACTCGATCGAGCTGCAGAACGGTGCGGACGTGCAGATCGGCAAGTTCCGCATGATCTTCCAGCAGCGTCCCCGCACCAGCTGAGCCGGACTGCCATGGCTGAGATCGAAGCCGAGGTCGTGGGGATCAGGATCGAGCTGCCTGCGAATCAGCCGATTCTGGTCCTCAAGGCCCTGGACCGTCCCCGGTACCTGCCCATCTGGATCGGTTCGCAGGAGGCCGCCTCCATCACGATGGCGAAGAAGATGCTCGTCTCGCCGCGGCCCCTCACCCACCAGCTCGTCATCGACGTGCTGGGCCGGTACGGTGCCCGGATCACGGAGGTCGCGGTCACCAGCCGTGAGGGCCAGACCTTCATGGCGGAGATCCGCACGGACGACGGCCAGGTCATCTCCGCCCGCCCCTCCGACGCGGCCCTGCTCGCACTCACGGCGGACGCGAAGGTCTACATCGACGAGACGGTCCTCGCCGACGACGGGATCGATGCGCCGGAGCCCGACGAGGATGCGGTCGCGGAGTTCCGCGAGTTCCTCGACCACGTCTCCGCGGAGGACTTCGACCCCGCCGCCGAGGCGCCGGAGCCCGAGGCCGGACCGGCGGACGAGGGCGACCATCCGGATGCCGACACGGACGGCGATGACGAGCGCTGACTGCGTACTCTGGTGCCGTCAGCCGCAGCGCGGCGGACGGCGGCTCCGCACCGAGGAGCACAGCAGCACGGAGAACGACAGAAAGGCCGGCCATTGAGCTTCCATGACGACCCCCGCTACGAAGCGGTGGGTTCTGCGCAGGCGACCCCGGAGACCCTCGCAGGACTGGAGACCTGGCGCGACCTCGCCCCTCAGCAGCAGCCCACGTATCAGGATCCCGCGGAGCTCGAGGCGGTCCTGCAGGAGCTGCGAGCCGTGCCCCCGCTCGTGTTCGCGGGTGAGGCGGACGTGCTCCGCAGCCGCATCGCAGAGGTCGCGGCCGGCCGGGCATTCATGCTGGCCGGCGGCGACTGTGCGGAGACCTTCGCGGACGCCACGGCGGACAAGATCCGCCGCCGCGTCCAGACCGTCCTGCAGATGGCTGCGGTGCTCACCTACGCCGGTTCCGTCCCGGTGGTGAAGATGGGGCGGATGGCCGGCCAGTTCGCCAAGCCCCGCTCCTCCGACACGGAGACGCGCGATGGGGTGACCCTGCCGTCCTACCGCGGCGACATCATCAACAACCACGAATTCACGCCCGAGGCCCGCCGGCACGATCCGGGCCGCCTCCTGCAGGCGTACCACACCTCGGCGTCCACCCTGAACCTCCTGCGCGCCTTCACCCAGGGCGGCTTCGCCGATCTGCGGCGCGTGCACGAGTGGAACCGGGGCTTCCTCGGCTCCAACCCCAACTACCACCGCTACGAGCAGATCGCACGGGAGATCGACCGTGCGCTGAAGTTCATGGACGCCTGCGGTGCCGACTTCGAGGCCCTGGGCACGGTCGAGTTCTTCGCCGCGCACGAGGCGCTCCTCCTCGAGTACGAACGCGCGCTCACGCGCATCGACTCCCGGACCGGCAACCCCTACGCGGTCTCCGGCCACTACCTGTGGATCGGCGAGCGCACCCGCGACCTCGACGGGGCGCACGTGGACTTCCTCTCGAAGGTCCACAACCCGATCGGCGTGAAGCTGGGTCCGAGTGCCACGAAGGACGACGTCCTCCGGCTCGTGGACAAGCTGGATCCGGAGCGCACTCCGGGCCGTCTGAGCTTCATCACGCGCATGGGCGCCGGCCAGATCCGTGAGAAGCTGCCGGCCCTCCTCGCGGAGGTGGGACACGAGGTGCCGCAGGTCGCGTGGGTCTGCGACCCCATGCACGGCAACACCATCACCTCCGGCAACGGCTTCAAGACCCGCCGCTTCGAGGATGTGGTCGAGGAGGTCGCGGGCTTCTTCGACGCGCACGCGGAGGCCGGGACGGTGCCGGGCGGTCTGCACATCGAGCTGACCGGCGACGACGTCACCGAGGTCCTGGGCGGCGGTGCCCAGATCGACGAGGAGGGCCTGCGCCGCCGGTACGAGACGCTGGTGGACCCGCGCCTCAACCACGACCAGTCGCTGGAGATGGCGTTCCAGGTGGCCGAGCTCCTCACCCGCGCCTCGCGGGCATGAGCGCGGGGCAGGCCGCTCCGGTGGCGGATCTCCGCTCGGACACGCTCACCCGCCCCTCGGAGGGCATGCGCCGGGCGATGGCGTACGCGGACGTGGGCGACGACGTGTACGCCGAGGATCCCACGGTGAATGCCCTCGAAGCCCGTGTGGCGGAGATGTTCGGACACGAGGCGGGCCTGTTCTGCCCCTCCGGCACCATGACGAACATGCTGGGCGTGGCGGCGAGCGTGCCGCGCGGCACCGAGCTCCTCGCGGAGTCCCGGGCCCACGTGCTGCGTGCCGAGGTGGGCGGCCACGCCGCACTCGCGGGCGTCACCAGCCGCACGTGGATCTCGCCGGACGGCACCCTGGACGCGGACGCCGCGATGTCGCTCGCGGAGCGGGCGAACGGATACAACCAGGTGGGCACCGCCGCGATCACCGTGGAGAACACGCACAACTTCTCCGGCGGACGCGTCGCGGCGCTGGACGAGCTGCGCCGGCTGCGGACGCTGACCGCAGAGCGGGGGATCCGCGTCCACATGGACGGTGCGCGGGTCGCCAATGCCGTGGTGGCCTCGGGCTGCTCCTTCGCGGACCAGGGGGAGTGCGTCGACAGCCTCAGCCTGTGCCTGTCCAAGGGATTGGGAGCGCCCGTGGGCAGCGTCCTCACCGGTGACGCGGAGCTCATCGGTGAGGCCCGCTACCTGCGCAAGCGCTACGGCGGCGGGATGCGGCAGGCCGGGATCCTCGCTGCCGCCGGCCACTACGCCCTCGAGCACAACGTCGACCGCCTCGCCGAGGACCACGCACGTGCGCATCTCATTGCCGCGCGGGTGGCGGAGGCGGTGCCCGGCACGTGCGATCCGGACATCGTCGAGACGAACATCGCCTTTCTCAGCACGGCGGCGCTGACGGTGGACGCGGCGGAGTTCGCTGAGCTCGCGGCCGCACGCGGAGTGCGCATCACGCCGCTGGGGGAGCAGGCCTGCAGGCTCGTCACCCACCTGGACGTGGACGACGCGGCGGCCGGGTCCGCGGCCCGGATCCTCGCGGAGCTCGCGGAGCGCACCGCGGCCTGAGGCTCCGTCGCCTACTCGTCGGCCTTCTTCTCGTCCTCGGAGTCCTTCTTGTCGGACTCCTTCTCGTCTCCGGAGTCCGCCGGTGCCTCGGGGCCCTTCGAGACCCGGAGGATGATGAGGTCGTCCTCGTGCTTGAGCTCGCCCGCCTTCGGGTACTGCGAGACGACCTGGCCGGAGGCGACCTCGTCGTCGAACACGTCGTCGCGGGCCACACGGAACCCCATGCGCGCCAGCCGGCCGAAGGCGGAGTCGTAGTCGATGCCGGTGACGACCGGCACCTCGATGGGCTCGACGCCCTTGGAGACCACGAGGTCCACCGGAGTGCCCTTCGCGACGGTCTCGTCCCCGCCCACGCCCTGGCTGATGACCGTGCCCTCCTGCACGGTGTCCGAGTACTCGCGGGTGATCTTGCCCAGCACCATCCCGGAGGATTCGAGGGAGGTGCGGGCATCGGCCTCCGCGGAACCGGTGACGTCCGGCACCCGGAAGAGCTCCTCACCCTGGGACACCTGCAGCGTCACGGTCCCTCCGGGCTCCAGCTCCGTGCCTCCGGCGGGGTCCGCCCCGAGCACGAGGCCGGCGGGCACCGTGGCGCTGTAGGCCTCCTCCTGCTCCACCGTGAATCCGGCATCCTCGAGAAGGGTCACCGCCTCGGCGACGTCCTGGCCGGTCGTGACCTCCGGGACCACCGCGGTGCGGTCCTGGAGGAGGTAGATCCCGCCCGCCACGAGGCCGAGTGCCAGGACCGCGGCGACGAGGAGCCAGGCGAGCCTGCCGCGGCGGCGCGGTGAGCGCTCGTCGGCGGCCAGCAGGGTGCCGGCGGAGCCCCCGGCGGCCGCTGCGCTGGTCTCCGCGGCGGTCCTCTCCGCCTTCGCCCCGGCCGTGTCCGCGTCGTCCGCCTCGGTGTCCGCCTTCTCCGCGACAGCTGCGGCACCGGCGGGAGCGTCCGCCTCGCCGGCCTCGTCCTCGAGGTACGGGATCTCGTCCGTGGTCCGCGGCACCTCACCGGAGTCCGCGGCTGCCGCGGTGCGGATCGTCGCAGTGGGGACGAGCAGCGGACGGGTCTCGTCGAGCGCGGCGGTGGGCAGCTCCTCCGACCCGAGGTCCAGCTCGTCCGGACTCAGCTCCGCGCGGGCCTCCGCCAGCGCCTCGCGCAGCGCCGTCGCCGACTGGGGGCGCTCCTCGGGGTCGCGTGCCGTCGCCCACAGGACGAGGGCGTCGAGGCGCGGGGACAGCTCGGGGACGAGGGACGAGGGCGGAGGGACGTCGTCGTGCACGTGGCGGTAGGCGACCCGGATCGGCACCTCGTCCGTGTACGGCTGCTCGCCGGTGAGCATCTCGTAGAGCATGATGCCGACCGTGTAGAGATCGGTGCGTGCGTCGGCCCCGGTGCGGGTCACGAGCTCCGGGGCCACGTAGCCCACGGTGCCCATGAGCGTCTTCGTCGTCGTCGCGGCGCTCACCGCCCGTGCGAGGCCGAAGTCCGCGAGCTTGATCTTCCCGTCCTCGCCGAGCAGGACGTTGTCCGGCTTGAGGTCGCGGTGGATCATCCCGGCGGCGTGCACCGCCTCGAGGCCCGCGAGGACGGCATCGAGGACCACGAGGGACTGCCGGGGGGTGAGGTGGCCGCGATGGCGCAGCTCCCGGCGCAGGGTCACGTTCGGCAGGTACTCCATGACGAGGTAGACCGCGTCGCCGTCGCGCCCGGTGTCGTGGACGGCCACGAGGTTGGGGTGGATGAGCCCGGCCGCGGCGCGCGCCTCGCGCTGGAAGCGCTCCACGAAGCCGGCGTCGTCGATGAGGTGACGGTGCATGACCTTGAGCGCCACGACCCGGTCGAGACGGAGGTCCGTGCCGCGGTACACCATCGCCATGCCGCCGCGGGCGACCGGCGCGTCCACGCGGTAGCGGTCGTCCAGGGCGACCCCGATGAGGGGATCCGTGAGCGTGGTCATCGTCGCACCTCCGCGCGCAGACGTTCGGCAATGATGAGTGCGCTCGAGGCGAAGCGCGCGGTGTCCGGGTAGGGGCCGTGTGCGCGTACGGAGCGCAGCCCCTGGTAGTAGGCGCTCAGGGCCTCCCTCTCGTCCGCGGCGACGTCCGTGAGCGCGGCGAGGATGACGACCCCGGCGGTGACGTTGTCACGCGCGTCCAGCACATCGAGGCGCCGGGCGATCCTCACCGAGGCCGTCCACGCGGCGTGCGGGGTCACCTGCATGATCCCGATCGCGTTGCCGGGGCTCACCACGCCGTGGTGCCAGCCGCTCTCCAGCTGCGCCACGGCCGAGGCCAGCTGCGGGTCCACCCCGTGCTCCGCCGCGACGGTCTCGATCATGCGGCGGGCGGCCCGGCGGGAGGGGATCGCGCGGGCCGTGAGCGAGCGCTTGTTGATCCGCGCGGCGAGCACCGTCTCCTCCGGGTAGCCGTGGGCGTCCGCCGCCACGGCCGGCAGCTCGCCGAGGTCCTCGGGCCTGCGCAGGGGCCGCTGGCTCATGGCGCCGGAGCCGGAGAGGGCGAGCAGCTCGCCCTCGACGATGAGGGAGGACTCGCCCATCGCGTTGGCGCGCCGGATGTCCGCCCGCGAGCGGTGCTGCGCCGCGGCGATGGAGGCCAGCGTGTCGCCCGGGCGGACGCGCACGGCGGCGGCGCCGGACGAGGGGCGCCTCTCCGGCAGCGAGAGGATCTGTCCGGGGCGCAGCCGGGGCCTCCTGCCGAGGCCGTTGAGCTCGACGAGGGCCGGTGCCGAGACGCCGAACCGGGCGGCGACGGAGGGCAGGTCGTCGCCCTCGCGCACCCGGTAGGTGCGCCCGCCGTGGGTGACGGGGACCGACTCTCCGGCCGTGCCGGAGAGGTAGCCGGGGCCGCTGGGGATGTCGAGCGGCAGCGCCGGGGGCTGAGC
>NZ_JALAHB010000223.1 GCF_022712115.1 Brevibacterium sp.
CCCGCCGAACTCACCGGGATCGGGCCCATCCCCGCCGACACCGCCCGCCAGATCGTCTCCACCCAATCCGTGCTCCACCGGATCCTCACCGACCCCGCCACCGGCACCGTCCTGGCCGCGACCGCCCCCACCTACACCATCCCGGCCAACGTCCGCCGCACAGTGAACGCCAAACACAAGCAGTGCGCAGCACCCGGCTGCACACGCGCCGCTCTGCGCTGCCAGGCCGATCACCTCCTGCCCTTCAACCATCTCCTGCCCACCCAGGGTGGACTCACAGTGCCGGAGAACCTGCAGCCTCTCTGCCAGCCCTGCCACCAGCTCAAGACCCAAGGCATCCTCACCGTGAAGAAGAACACCGCTGGCATCAGCCACTGGTCCGGGCCCCTGGGCCGGGAATCCGTGACCCTCGCACCACCCAGCCCCCACGAAGTCCGGGCAGCGGCTCAGCTCCGGAACCTGCTTCGTGAGAGAGCAGGCGAGGACTCTGCCGGAGCACATTCTGCAGAAGCACACACTGGCCCAGCAGCAGGCATCGGTCGTGAACGGGGCGGAACTGAGGACACCAGCGCGCAGGGAGCCGGCGCCCAGCCCACGGTCTGGGCACAGGACGACGCGCCCCCGTTCTGAGGCGCTCCCCTCCTGGCCCCCTCAGACTGTGGGATCCGCGCCCTGCGAGGAAGTGGGATCCGCACCCTGCGGGGGAGGCGGCGTGTGGTACTCGGCCGGAGTGCGGGACAGCTTCACCGGCGATGCGATCCCCCGATACCCGTTCTCCATCTCGACCAGCATTCCACGGTGCCTCGTGTGCGGATGAGCCACCACCTGATCCGCGGAGAGGATGGGCCCGCACGGCACGCCCGCAGCCATGAGCGCCGCGCCCAGCTCCTCGGCGCCCCGCGTTGCGAAGGCCGCCTCCAGCTCTGCGCGCAGCTCATCCCTGTGCATGCTCCGCTGCGGATTCGAGGAGAAGCGCGGATCCGCCGGCAGCTCGCCGCGCCCCACCTCCTCGCACAGCCGGGCGAACTGCCGGTCATTGCCCACCGTGATGAAGAGGTCGCCGTCCCCCGTGGCATAGGTGGAGTACGGCGCGATGTTCGGGTGGTCATTCCCCGTGGGCGCCGGCACGGCGCCCGTGCCGAAGTGGTTGGGCAGATGCGGATGCATGACGGAGAGCCCGCAGTCGAACAGCGCCGATTCGACCCTCTGCCCCCGGCCGCTGCGCGCTCGTTCGTGCAGCGCCATGAGGATGCCGATCGCCGCATTCAGACCCGTGACCATGTCCACCACCGGCATCCCGATCCGCGTGGGCCCGGACTCCGGCGTCCCGTTGACTGACATGAGGCCCGCCATCGCCTGCACGACCGCGTCGTAGCCGGGCAGCCCTCCCAGGGGACCGTCCTCGCCGAACCCGGTGATGGAACAGTGCACCAGACGAGGGAACCGCGCGGCCAGCACCTCCTCGGGATCCAGGCCCCACCGGGTGAGCGAACCCGGCTTGAAGTTCTCCACCAGCACGTCCGCATCCGCGAGAAGCTCCAGGAGCATCTCCCGCCCCGCGTCCGTCCGCAGATCCAGGGTCATGCTCGTCTTGTTGCGGTTGGCTCCGGCGAAGTACCAGGAGACGTCCTCGGACAGGTTCGGCGGCCCCCAGGACCGCGTCTCGTCACCCGCCGGCGGCTCGATCTTGATGACCGTCGCGCCGTGGTCGGCGAGGATCTGCGTGCAGTACGGGCCTCCCAGCACGCGGGAGAGATCGACGACGACAGTGCCCTGGAGCGCACCCCAGCCCGAGCCTGCGCCTGCGCCCGAGCCCTCACCGACCGCACCCGGCCCGGTCACAGCCCCGTCCACCATCGCGTTCATGCCTCCACTCCTGTCTGCACGCCCGTGGGCGCACTCGTCTGCTCCGGCAGCACCGCCGCCGCATGCGCCCACACCGCGTCCCGGTCCACCGGCTCGCCCTCGATGAGGTGGCGCAGCAGCTCCGCATCGTCCTCCGGCGGGGAGAAGGGATCCTGCGGCAGGACCCTGTGCTCGAGCACGAGCGTCGCGTACGCCACCCGCGTCCAGTCACCACTGGACTCCGCGATCCGCGTACCCTCCCAGGCCAGCACCACGGCCGAGAGCACGTGATAGGTGGCCGAGGCGACCTGCCGCACCCGCCACTCGGCGCTGCCGTCGCCGTGCAGTTCGAGCGCGTGCAGCGCGTCGAGGACCAGCCTGTCCAGATGCGCGCGCAGCCGCGGCGGCAGTCCCGTATCAGCGGCCTCGGCGAGAAGCCCCTGAAGGTGGGACACCAGCGGCTTGAGAGCACCGGCGCGATGCGCGGCACGCACCACGTCGAGAGCGACAATGTTCGACGTCCCCTCCCAGATGGAGCCCAGCTGCGCGTCGCGGAAGATCCGGGCATCCCCGAACTCCTCGATGTAGCCGACGCCTCCGCGCACCTCCATCGCGTCCGCGGTCGCCTTGCGGGCGTCCCGGCACACGCGGAGCTTCACGAGCGGAGTGAGGATCCGCAGGACGGAGGCTGCCTCGTCATCCCCCGCGTCCGCGCGGGCGAACACCTCCGCCGTGTGCATGACGACGCTGAGCCCCTGCTCCGCACGCAGCCGCAGCTTGGCGAGCTGCCGCCGCTGGAGCGGGAGGTCGATGAGCGGACGGCCGAACGCCTCGCGATTGCGGCAGACGTAGCGTGCCTCCCCGAACGCCCTGCGCATGAGTCCGGCCGAGCGCACACCGTTGGACAGCCGCGAGGCATTGATCATGTCGGCCATCTGCTTGAAGCCCTGGCCCACGTCGCCCACCAGATGCGCCGTCGCACCGTCCAGGTCGATCTCGCCGCTGGGCATGGAGCGGGTGCCCAGCTTGTCCTTGAGACGGACGATCCGCATCCGGTTGACCGAACCGTCCGGCAGATGGCGGGGCAGCAGGAACAGACCGATCCCCCTGATCCCGGCCACCGCACCCTCCGGCCGTGCGAGCACCATCGCGAGTTCCGCGTCGACGTTCGAGCAGAACCACTTCTGCCCGGTCAGCGACCAGGTGCCGTCGGCGTTCTCGCGTGCGGTGGTCGTTGCTCTCCCCACATCCGATCCCGCATCCTGCTCCGTCATGAACATCGCACCCTGCGTGAGCGCATCGAGATCCGTGCTCGTGAGGCCGGGCAGCCAGCGGTCGATCAGCTCCTGCGATCCGAACTTCCGCAGCGTGCGGGTGAGGGCGTCCGTCATGCTCACCGGGCATTCGAGGCCGAACTCGGCCTGCGCGAAGAGATAGAAGAGGAGGTACTTGGCCACCGGGGGCAGCGGCTCGGGCCAGCCCAGCACTCCCGGACGGTGGCTCGCCGCCGCCATCCCGAGCTCGCCGAACGCCGTCTCCTGCAGCCTCCGGTAGGCCGGATGCACCCGCACCTCCTGCCGGTCCAGACCGGTGCGCGTGCGGTGTTCCAGCACGGGCGGATTCCGGTCCGCCTCACCGGCCAGCGCATCGAGCTCGCCGCCGAGGCGCGGGCCCAGATCCGCGAGCACCGGTTCCAGGTGCGCCAGCAGGTCCGGGTCCAGGTAGAGCGGCAGCAGGCTGCGCAGCGATTCGTCGTCCGCCACGCGGTCGATCCCGAAGCTGTCCGGCACGGCGGAGGCCTGTGTCGCGGAGGCCGGTGCTGCCGCCGGGGTCGTGGGAGGGCTGGTGGCCGTCTGCGCGGGCATGGGATCTCCTTCGATCGGTGGGGCCGGTCCCGCACGAGACTAGGCTCCGCGAGTTCATAGCTTCAAGTAATCTCCCACTATGATCTCATCAGGTTCTCCTATGGGCGCTGGGCCGCAGCACAGCGCTGCCGCACGCCGCACCGCCCCAAACAGCACCGCCGCGCACAGCCCCTCGCTGCGCAGGCTCGAGTACTTCGCCGCACTCGCCGAACACCTGCACTTCGCCCGGACCGCCGATGCCCTGGGCATCTCCCAGCCGGCGCTGAGCGCGGAGATCCGCAAGCTCGAGGCCGAGTGCGGCGTGAAGCTCTTCTCCCGGAGCCCCACGACAGCTCTCACCCGTGAGGGCGCGCTGCTGCTCCGCGATGCGCACGGCGTCCTTGAGACCTCCGCCCGGTTCGCCGCGCACGCCGGCGACCTCGCCTCGGGCCTGACCGGCTCCCTCGTGATCGGGACCGTCCAGTCGTTCTGCTACCGCGGAGTTCCCCAGGCGATCGGCCGCCTCGCGGACGCCCGGCCCGGGCTGCGGGTGCGCACCCTCGAACTGCCCACCGCCGAGCAGCGCAGTCGCCTGCTCTCCGGTGCCATCGACCTCGCGTGCGGCCACATGCCCATCCGCGACGACGGCATCGTCAGCACCGCCGCCGTCGGAGAGCCCTTCGTCCTCTGCCTGCCCTCGCACCTGCGGGCGGACAGCCTCGCCGAGGCCGCGGCGGAGCCCTTCATCGTCTTCCGCCGCGAGGCGTCGCCGTACTACCACGACCGGGTGCTCTCCGTGTGGAGGGAGACCGGGATCCAGCCCGACATCCGCCACGAGACGAACACCTGGGAGAGCGCGGTGGAGCTTGTGGCACACGGCCTGGGCGTCGCCCTCGTGCCCCAGGGCGTGGCGCAGCGGCACCGCCGCGACCCCCGGATCCGCAGGGCAGTGTGCGGATCCGCCGCCTGTTCGGAGGCGTGGGTGAGCCGCCGCGAGGCGGACACCACCGTGGTGGCGGAGGTGGGCGAGATCCTCCTCGAAGCGCTGCGGACAGTGTGAGGCCGCATGAGAAGGTCCTCATCGATCCTTCACCTTCAGCTCATCCGACCCTCCTAGACTCGAACCCATGAAGCAGCTCACACGCATCCGCACACTGTCCCTCGCCGTCCCCGCAGCAGCCGCCCTCGCCCTCAGCGCCTGCGGCTCAGGAGGGGAGGCCACCACCTCCGAGGACGGCACCGCCGCCGCGGACACCCCGGAGGAGACGACCGCACCGGCGGAGGAGACGACCGCGCCGGAGGGCACCGAGTCCGGCGGGCCCGCCTCCTCGCTCGCCCGCAGCGGCGAGCTCAGTGCGGCGCTGGCGGCGGTGGAGACGGCAGAGCAGGAGGCCGGCGGCACCGCCTACGACCTCGACTTCGACGAAGCGGACGATGACGACGACGATGATGACGATGACCGCGATGACGCGGACGACCTCCGCGAGGCGCACTGGAGCGTGAGCGGATTCGACGGCGACCGCGAATGGGAGGTCCACGTCTCCGAGGACGGCGCCTCCGTCCTCGGCACGGAGGAGGACCGCGCGGACGACGACGACCGGCGCGAGGCGGAAGCCGCCTCCGTCACGCTCGTGGAGGCGCTCGAGGCCGCCGTAGGCGACACCCCGGGCACGGTGGACGACGCCTCGCTCGACGAGGAGGGCGGCACGCTCGCCTGGGAGATCAGCATCTACCCGGAGGGCCAGGACCGCAGCACCGATGTGTACGTGGACGCGGAGTCCGGCGAGATCGTGTGAGACCGGCAGTGTCGTGTGAGACCGGCCACCTGGCAGACGGAATGTGACAGATCCGTGCCTCCCACGGGAGCGGACGCGGTTCCATGGGAGGCATGACTGCCCTCTCCCGGACCTCCGCTCCCGCCCGGACCCCCACCGCACAGACTGAGGCCGCACGCATCGCGTTCTGGGAGCGCCAGGCCTCCCGCCTCGCCGGGGACTCCCCCGGGCACACCGCCCACACCTTCCAGCGCCCGCGCGTGCTGGGCACGGCGGACGACGGCACGCCGGAGTACTCGGTCCCCCGCATCGAGTGGTTCTCGGGCGGCCGGCTCAACGCGGCGTACAACTGCGTGGACCGGCACGTGGAGGCGGGCCGGGGCGAGAAGCCGGCCCTGCTCTTCGAAGGCGAGCCCGGCGACCGCCGGACGCTGACCTATGCAGACCTCCAGGAGCAGGTCTCCCGCGCGGCGAATGCGCTCACCGCACTCGGCGTGGGACCGGGCGACCGCGTGGTCGTCTACCTGCCCGTGATCCCGGAGACCGTCGTCATCACGCTGGCGTGCGCGCGGATCGGCGCCGTGCACTCCCTCGTGTTCGGCGGCTTCAGCGCCGAGGCCCTGCGGTTCCGGGTCGAGGACACCGGCGCCAAGCTGCTCGTCACCTCTGACGGCCAGTTCCGCCGCGGGCGGGCCGTTCCAGTCAAGGACAACGCGGACGAGGCCGTCGCGGGTGAGAACGCGATCGAGCACGTGCTCGTCGTGCGCCGCACCGGCGACGAGATCGCCTGGACCCCGGGCCGTGACGTGTGGTGGCACGAGGCCCTCGAGGCGGCCTCGGCGGATCACGCGCCCCAGCCCTTCGACGCGGAGCACCCGCTCTTCATCATCTACACCTCCGGCACCACGGGCCGGCCCAAGGGACTCGTCCACACCACCGGCGGCTACCTCACGCAGACGGCGTACACGCACGCGCTCCTCTTCGACCTGGTCGAGAACGAGGAGGACGCGGTGAACGACCCCCGGCGCGTCGCCGAGGCCGTCCACTGGTGCACGGCAGACCTCGCCTGGGTCACCGCCCACACCTACGAGATCTACGGGCCGCTGCTCAACGGCGTCACCCAGGTGATCTACGAGGGCACCCCGCAGGTCCCGCACCCGGGCCGCCACTTCGAGATCATCGAGCGCTACGGCGTGACCACCTACTACACCGCGCCCACCCTCGTGCGCTCCCACATGGGCGCGTTCGGCTCACAGCCCGGCCCCGGTGAGCGCCCCGCGGACCGCTGGGACCTGAGCTCCGTGCGCCTCGTGGGCACTGTGGGCGAGTCCGTCAACCCGGAGGCCTGGAAGTGGCTGCGCCGGGAGGTGGGCGCGGGCACCGCCCCGGTCATCGACACCTGGTGGCAGTCGGAGACCGGCTCCTGCGTGATGTCCCCGCGCCCCCAGGATCCGTGCTGGCTGCCCGAGGCCGGCTCAGGTCCCGAGGCCGTCCCAGCGCCCAAGCCCGGGTGCGCCACCCGCGCCCTGCCGGGGCTCTCCGCCGCCGTGGTGGATGCGGACGGCTCCCCCACGCCGCCCGGCGAGCAGGGCCTGCTCGTCGTCGATGCGCTCGGACCGTCTGCCGCCCGTACGGTATGGGGCGACCCCCAGCGCTACCTGCACTCCTACTGGTCCGCCTTCGGGGAGCGCGGCTGGTTCCTCTCCGGGGACGGCGCCAGGCGGGATGCGGACGGGGACATCACGGTGCTGGGACGGGTGGACGACGTCATCAACGTCTCCGGTCACCGGCTCTCGACCATCGAGATCGAGTCCGCGCTCATCTCCCACCCGCACGTGGTGGAGGCCGGCACCGCTCCGGCCGCGGACCCGCTCACGGGCCACAGCGTGCTCGCCTTCGTCGTCCTCACCGACGAGGGCGCCGCACTGGAGCCGCGGGAGCTCGAGACGGAGCTCCACGCCCACGTCACCCGCCTCATCGGCCCCATCGCCAAGCCCCGGCACATCATCGTCGTGCCGGAGGTGCCCAAGACGCGGTCCGGCAAGATCATGAGACGCCTGCTCACGCAGCTGTTCGAGCACACTACGCTCGGTGACATCACATCCCTGCAGAACGCCCACGCGGTCGCGCAGATCGCGCAGATCGTGGGCCACCCGTCCGCCACCGCCGCGGCGGACACCGGAGGAGAGACCACAGATGACTGACCACGAGTTCGGGTTCCGCACCAGGGCCCTCCACGCCGGGGCCGTCCCGGACGCCGTGCACGGCGCCAGGGCCGTGCCGATCTACCAGTCCACGTCCTTCGTCTTCAAGGACGCCGACGATGCCGCCAACCTGTTCGCGCTGCAGAAGTACGGCAACATCTACTCCCGGATCGGCAACCCCACCGTCGCCGCGTTCGAGGAGCGGGTGGCGAGCCTGGAGGGCGGGATCGGCGCGGTGGCGACGGCCTCGGGCATGGCGGCGGAGTTCATCGTCTTCGCCGCCCTCGCCCAGGCGGGCGACCACATCGTCGCGTCCTCGCAGCTCTACGGCGGGACCGTCACGCAGCTGGACGTCACCCTGCGCCGCTTCGGCATCGAGACGACCTTCGTCGAGGGCCCGGACCCGGAGGACTACCGGGCCGCCCTCCGCCCGGAGACCAAGGCCGTCTACACGGAGCTCATCGCCAACCCGTCCTCGGAGATCGCGGACCTCGAGGGCCTGGCCGCCGTCGCGCACTCCGTGGGGATCCCGCTCGTCGTCGACGCCACGCTCAACACCCCCTACCTGTGCCGGCCCATCGAGCACGGCGCAGACATCGTCATCCACTCCGCCACCAAGTTCCTGGGCGGCCACGGCACCACGCTGGGCGGCGTCGTCGTGGAGTCCGGGCGGTTCGACTGGGGCAACGGGAACTTCCCCCTCATGACGGAGCCGGTGCCCAGCTACAACGGCCTGTCCTGGTGGGACAACTTCGGGGAGTTCGGCTTCCTCACCCGGCTCCGCTCGGAGCAGCTGCGGGACATCGGCCCGTCCCTGCAGCCCCAGGCGGCCTGGCAGCTCATGCAGGGCGTCGAGACGCTCGCGCAGCGCCTCGAGGAGCACGTCGCCAATGCGCGCGCCGTGTCCGAGTGGCTGGAGGAGGACGCGCGGATCGCCTACGTCAACTACTCCGGCCTCGCCTCCCACCCGCACCATGCCCGCGCCGCCAAGTACCTGCCCGCAGGCCCCGGCTCCGTGTTCTCCTTCGGCCTCGCACCGGCAGGCGAGAAGGACGGCCGGACGGTGGGCGAGGAGTTCATCAGCGGACTCCAGCTCGCCTCCCACCTGGCCAATGTGGGCGACGCCCGCACCCTGGTGCTGCACCCCGCCTCGACCACCCATCAGCAGCTCACGGCGGAGCAGCTCGCCGCCGGCGGTGTGAAGGCGGACCTCATCCGCATCTCGGTGGGCCTCGAGGACATCGCGGACATCCTCTGGGACCTCGACCAGGCGCTCACCTCCGCCACCGCACGCACACACGACGGCAGCCCCGCACGGGCAGGGAAGGACGCATGATGGCAGAATCAGCCGGCACCTCCGCGGAGCAGCCCCGCACCTGGGTGGGCCCCACCGCGGGCCAGCGTCTGGACCTCCTGTGCAGGACGGAGTCCATCGCGATCGTGGGCGCCTCCGCCAAGCCCTCCCGCGCCTCGAACTTCGTGGCCACCTACCTGCTCTCCTCCTCGCCGTACCGCGTGTACTTCGTCAACCCGCGCGAGAAGGAGATCCTCGGCCACCCGGTCCACGCCTCCCTCGACGACCTCCCGGAGGTGCCGGACGTGGTCGACGCCTTCCGCAGGGACGAGGACCTGCCTGCGGTCGCCGAGGACGCCGTGCGCGTGGGCGCGAAGGCCCTCTGGCTGCAGCTGGGCTCCTGGAACGAGGAGGCGGCGGCGATCGCGGAGGCGGGCGGCCTCGAGGTGGTCATGGACCGCTGCCTCAAGATCGAGCACGCCCGCTTCCACGGGGGCCTCAACCTCGCCGGATTCAACACGGGAGTGATCTCCTCGAAGCGCCAGACTCTGGCCTGATCCCCGCGTGTGCGCCGGTCCTGAGGGACCGGCGCACACGTGTGTGACCCTTCTCTCTTTTCTCTGCCCAGTGGGCTGAACGTGCCCCAAATCTCAGCATGCAGGACTAGCCTGGCTCGCTGTGTCTCACCGCAGAACCCTGCGCTGAGCCTGTGTCGAGAGAAGGAAAGCCATGGCGACTGCCGTCCAGCAGACCGAGGACTACACGGAGGACCGCCGGTTCTTCGGCCATCCCCTCCCGTTGGCCCAGCTGTTCGGGCTCGAGATGTGGGAGCGCTTCTCCTACTACGGCATGACGGGCATCCTCGCCCTCTACCTGTACTTCAGCGTGAGCGAGGGCGGGGTCGGCCTCGCCCAGCCCACCGCACTCGCGATCGTGGGCGCCTACGGCGGCGCGGTGTTCCTCGCCACCGTGCTCGGCTCCTGGGTCGCGGACCGCCTGCTCGGTTCCGAGACCGTGCTCTTCTGGTCCGCAGTCGTCATCATGGCCGGCCACATCGCGCTGGCGCTGCTGCCGGGCCTCAGCGGCGTCGCCGTGGGCCTGGTGCTCGTGGCCCTGGGCTCCGGCGGCCTCAAGGCGACGGCCTCGGCCGTGGTCGGCAGCCTCTACTCGGAGCAGGACAGCAGGCGCGAGGCCGGCTTCTCCATCTTCTACATGGGCGTGAACATCGGCGCCCTGCTGGGACCGCTGCTCACCGGCCTGCTGCAGAAGACGATCGGCTTCCACATCGCCTTCGGCCTCGCAGCGCTCGGCATGGCGATCGGGCTGGGCATCTACCTCACCGGCCGGAAGAACCTGCCCTCCTCCGCAGGCTTCGCGGTGAACCCGCTCCCCCGCCGCCAGCTGTGGGTGCTGCCCGCCTCGCTGCTCGCCGTCATCGTCGTCGTGACAGTGCTCTGGACGAGCGGTCTCATGAACGGCGACAACCTCGCCACCTGGACCGTGTGCGTCTCCGCCGGCGCGGCCGTCGCCTACTTCACCGTGATCCTCCGGTCCCGGCAGACCACCGCCGTGGAGAAGTCCCGCACGCTCGCGTTCATCCCCTACTTCATCGCGTCCGCGGCGTTCTGGTCCCTGTACCAGCAGATCTTCAACGTCATGACGGCGTACTCGGAGACCCAGATGAACCGCACCATCCTGGGGTGGGAGTTCCCCATCAACTGGATCCAGCTGATCCCGCCGATCTTCGTCATCGCACTGGCCCCCGTCGCCTCCGCGATCTGGCTGAAGCTCGGCGACCGCCAGCCCTCGTCCTACGTGAAGGCCGGCATCTCGCTGGCGATCATCGGCGGCGCCTACCTGCTGTTCCTCCCCTACGCGCATGCGGAGTCCAATGCCACACCGCTGCTCTGGGTGGTGCTCATCATGGCGCTCTTCGTCGTGGCGGAGCTGCTGCTCTCCCCCATCGGCCTCTCGCTGTCCACGCGGCTCGCACCCAAGGCCTTCACCTCGCAGATGATCGCCCTGTTCTACCTGTCCTCCGGCGTGGGCACCGCGCTCTCCGGCGTGTTCTCCACGTACTACGACGCCCACAACCAGGCGCCGTACTGGACGACGCTGGGTCTGGCCTCGATCGTCCTGGGCGCCGTCGTCCTCGCCGTGGCCAAGCCCTTCACGCGGCTCATGCGCGGCGTGCGCTGAGCGGAGTCCTCTGGAAGCCGGCTCTTCCCGCGCCCGCGCCGGTGGGCGCATACTGAGCAGATGCCGGAACTGCCAGAGATCGACGCCCTCGCCGCGTTCCTCCGCACCCACCTGATCGGTGACGCCGCTGCCGCCGTGCAGCTGGCGGAGCTCAGCCTGCTGGGGACGGTGGATCCGCCGCTCGAGGCGCTGCTCGGCCTCGAGTTCACCGGGGTCTCCCGGAGGGGCAAGGCCCTCGTCCTCGAGGCGGACGGGCTCTTCCTCGTCTGCAGGTTCGCCCGCGCCGGCTGGCTCGCCTGGCACGAGTCCGTGCCGGCGGGGCCGGTGCGGATGGGCCGCGGCCCCCTGGGGATGCGTCTGGAGCTGGCCTCGGGGGCCGGCTTCGATCTGCGTGAGGCGGGCACGAAGAAGAACGCTTCCGTCGCCCTGGTCCGTGATCCCGCCGAGGTGCCCGCACTGGCCCGGCTCGGTCCCGATGCGCTCGCGATCTCCCCTGAGGACTTCGCCGCGGCGCTGAGCTCCTCCCGAGGCCGGATCAAGACCGTGCTGGAGGACCAGTCCGTGCTGGCCGGGATCGGCAACGCCTACTCCGACGAGATCCTCCACACCGCGGGGGTCTCCCCCTTCGCCCCGGCCCACGGCGTCGATGCCGCCGCACTCCACACCGTGATGCGGACCGTGCTCACACAGGCGCAGGAGGCACTGGCAGGGCTGCCGCCGGACAGGGTCAAGGCCGCCAAGAAGCGCGGTCTGCGGGTGCACGGCCGCACGGGACAGCCGTGCCCGGTCTGCGGCACGGCCGTCGCCGAGGTCTCGTTCGCGGACCGCTCCCTCCAGTACTGCCCGGGCTGTCAGACCGGAGGCCGGAAGCTCAGCGACCGGCGGATGGACCGGCTGCTCAAGTAGCCCGGCGCACCCGGCTGCTCACCACTGCCGCCGCGCCCACGGCGAGCAGCGCCGCAGCGGCTCCCAGCGGTGCGGCGAGCTCCGTGCCCGTGCGCGGCAGGGACTCGACGTCGTGCGCGCGCGGGGCGGCCTCGGCGGTCGGCGCGACTGCGGGCTGCACAGCCGGCTGCGTCGGAGCGTCCGTCCTCCCCCCGCCCGGGGTCTTCCCACCCTCGTTCGGAGCCCCGCTGCCCGGATCCTCCGTCTGTTCGGCCCTGTGCTCCACATCGAAGACATCGCCGTCATCGGTGGAGGACATCAGGAAGTAGTCGCCTTCGAACGGGGTGAGGAGGACGTGCGTTCCCATCTCGACCTCCTCGCGAAGGATGAGCTCGGAGAGAGCAGCCTCCTCCGGAACGGCGTCCGCCTGCACCGAGGCCTTCGCAGCGTTGGCCTCCTCCGTCCCGGCCTCCGCAGCGGTGCGCAGCTGCGACAGCGCGTCCAGGACCGCCGCCGTGGCTTCCGCCTGCTCTGCCCCCGGCCCTGCCGATGCCGGTCCGATCCTCTCGGCGACCTCGGCGGCCCAGGCAACATCGCCCTGCGACTCCTCGTCCCAGTCGTCCTCGTCCTCCCACTCCTCCCAGTCGTCCTCGTCCCAGGGGACGACGAAGCTCTCGAACCGCGTGCTCGGGGACACCGTGCCGCTCACCGTCGAACCGTCCGCCTCCGCGATCGCCATCTCGCCCGCCGGCAGCCAGAAGACATCGGCGTCCTCCGCGAGTTCGTAGAACACCGCCGTGTGCTCGATGGACGTCATGGGCGCGAGTTCCGTGGGATGGAGCTCACCCGCGAGCTGCAGGCCCGAGGCGGCGACCTCCCTGTCGAGCACCGTGGCCGCCATCGTCGGCGTCCATTCCGGCAGGGTGTCCCAGCCCGTGTCCACAAAAGTGCTGGTCGCCTCGGCGTCCCCTACGCGCACGGTGATCTGCGCGCCGTCCTCCAGCGGCTCGTCCAGGTACACGGAGAGCCAGATGTCGGTCGGCTCGCCGCGGGTGAAGAAGGCCTCGTCCAGCTCCTCGGCGTCCTCCTCGTCGATGTCGTCGAGATGGCACCAGGTGCAGAGATCCAGATCACGGTGGTTCGCCGGCTCCGCGGTCCGCAGCACCTCGCGTCCGTCTACGGTGATGACGACCGTGTCGGCGGGCGTCATCGCGGAGACCAGGAGCTCGAGCGTGTCACCGGGCCCGGTGTAGTCCCCGTCGTCGGGCACCTCGTCGAAGAACTCGACCCGCTCCGCGGCGGAGGCGGGCGCGGCTGCGAGTGCCGGCGCCGCCCCCAGCGCGACTGCGGCGGACAGGGCGAGGAGACGTGAACGGCCGCGGCGTGCGGGCAGGGAGGAGCCAGGTGACATGGGAGATGCCTTTCGCGAAGCGGAGCGCTCAGCGATGAGCCGCTGACCGCAGGGGAACAGACCGGAACTCCGTGTTCCGGCTCACCGAGCATAGTACGGCTCGGGCCCGTGGGACGACTGCGGCCGCGTCCCGGAGGGGGACGCGGCCGCAGAGGTGGGGAGGGCGTATCAGCTCACTGCGGAGTGTGGGGAGGCTGCGGCGGGATGCCGCCCTGATTCTGTGCCCACTGCTGTGCCCGGGCGGCGAGGTTCGCCGCGCGCTGGCCCACCGAGCCCGCCGCGCTGGCCGCCTGCGAGGCCTGGGACGCGGCACGCTGACGCTGCTCCTCCGCGAGCCGGCGGTCCTGGTCCGCCTTCTGCTCTGCGGCGCGGCGCTGGCGGCGGGACTCGTTCTCCGCCGCGGCCCTCCGGTCCACCTCGGCGTTCGCGGAGCCGTGCTCGTTCGCCTGGGCGGAGAAGAGGGAGTTCCGGATCTCGCTGGCCATGTCTCCCAGACCACCGGGGTTGGACGGCATGAAGAGCACGTTCGACCGGCCGGAGCGGGAGACCTCCTGCATGGTGTCGAAGTACTGCGTCATCATGAGCAGCTGCTCCGCGGACTCGCTGATGCCCACCTCGCGCAGGCGCTCGTACTGGTCCGCGATGCCGTCGGCGATCGCCTTGCGCTGGGCGGCGACGCCCTCACCGTGGAGGCGCATGGCCTCGGCGTCCGCCTCCGCCTGCGTGACGCGCTTGATCTTGTCCGCCTCCGCCAGCGACTGGGCGGCGACGCGGTCGCGCTGGGCGGCGTTGATCGAGTTCATGGAGTCGCGGACGCGGGCGTCCGGGGAGATGTCCGTGACCAGCGTGTTGACGATCCGGAAGCCGTAGGCCGCCATCGACTGCGACAGGCGCTGCTCCACGTTGTGGGCGATGTCGTCCTTCGACTCGAAGGCGGAGTCGAGGGTGAGGGAGGACAGCGCCGAACGCACCGTGTCGAACACGTACGAGCGGATCTGCTCCTCCGGGTTCGCCAGCCGGTAGTAGGCGTCCACCACGCTGTCCTCGTTGACCACGTACTGCACGGCCACGGGCACGTTGACGAACACGTTGTCCTTGGTCTTGGACTCGATGTCGACGCCCAGCTGCTGCACGCGCAGGGAGATGGGGCGCGTCGTGGTCTCCACGAACGGGACCTTCGTGTTGAGACCGGGGCGGGCGACCTTCTTGAACTTGCCGAACCGCTCGACGATCACGTTCTCCTGCGTCTTCACGGTGAAGAACACGGAGGTGCGCAGTCCGCTGAACAGCAGGACCGCCAGCACCAGGACGACGACGATGAGGACGACCGCGCCGATCCCCAGTCCGAGGATGGCTTCCATGACAGTGCTCCTTTGCGAGGGGACAGGTGCTCACACGGCTCGCGCTGCCACTGCGCGAGGAGGCATGCGTCCAGCGTAGCCGAGTGCGGCCCGCGGACCGGGGCCCACGGGCCGCACGGACGGAGCGGGTCTCAGGAGAGGACGGCCACCGCGGCGTCGTACTCCGGCTCCTGGCCGATCTCCGGGACCAGCTGCGAGTGGAGGACCGTGCCGTCCGCGTCCAGCACGACGACGGCGCGTCCCAGCAGACCGGCCATGGGGCCGTCGACGAGCTGGATGCCGTAGTCCTCACCGAACTGCGAACGGAACGCCGAGGCGGCGGTGACGTTCTCGATCCCCTCCGCACCGCAGAAGCGGGCCTGAGCGAAGGGAAGGTCCTTCGACACGCACACCACAGCGGTGTTCTCCAGTGAGGCGGCGAGCTCGTTGAACTTCCTCACACTCGCCGCGCACACCCCCGTGTCCACGCTGGGGAAGATGTTGAGGACGACCCGCTTGCCGGCGAAGTCCTCGCCCGTGACGTCGGAGAGGTCCTGCCCGGTGAGGCGGAAGGCCGGGGCCTTCTCACCCTCGGCGGGGAGAGAGCCTGCGGTGTGGATGGGAGTGCCCTTGAACGTGATTTCAGCCATGCCCTCATCCTTGTGCATCGACCGCCTGCTGAGCAAGGGCGCAGGGCCCTTAGGCATGCCTAAGGGCGTGGTCTAGGGTGGAGGCAGAACCGGGGCCCCGCGCCCCTCCCCGCCGTCGAAGGATCCTGTGTCACTCATGGCAGCACCGCAGCGCCCTCCCCGTCCTCAGCACGTCATGGAAGTCGTCTCCCGCGAGCGCATCAGCCCCTCCCTCGTGAGGCTGGTCGTGGGAGGCGAGGGCTTCTCCACGTTCACCCCCTCGCAGAGCACCGACGCCTATGTGAAGATCGTGTTCGCCAAGCCGGAGCTGGGGCTCACTCCCCCGTACGACCTCGCCGCCCTGCGCGAGACCCTGCCGGCGGACGACATCCCGGTGACCCGCACCTACACGGTGCGCAGCGTGGACCCGGAGGCCCGCACGCTGACCCTCGACTTCGTGGTCCACGGGGACGAGGGCCTCGCCGCGCCGTGGGCCCGCGACGCCCGGCCCGGGGATCCCATCGTGTTCATGGGACCCGGCGGCGCCTACGCGCCGGATCCCGGGGCGGACTGGCACCTGCTCGCCGGCGACGCCTCGGCCATGCCCGCCGTCGCCGCCGCACTCGAGGCCATGCCCGCCAATGCGCGGGGCTTCGCCGTCCTCGTCGTCGACCACCCGGACGACTGCCTCGACCTCACGCACCCGGCGGGGATCGAACTCGTCTGGGCGGTGGGCGCGGAGGCCGGAGCGGCCACGGACCTCCTCGCTGAGACGATGGCGAGCCGCCCCTGGCCGGAGGGCCGCGTGCAGGTGTTCGCCCACGGCGAGCGCGAGTCGATCAAGAAGGTCCGCGCCCTGCTCAAGGAGCGCGAGATCCCCCGGGAGCAGATCTCGATCTCCGGCTACTGGGCGTACGGGCGGAACGAGGACCGCTTCCAGTCGGAGAAGCGCACGGACATCGGCAGGATCGACTGACGCGCCCTCACGGCATGGGCGTGCCCCCATTGACGTGCAGAGTCTCCCCGAGCACGTAGCTGGACTCCGGAGAGGTGAGGAAGACGTAGGCCGGTGCGAGCTCGGTGGGCTGGCCCGCCCTCCCCAGCGGCGTGTTCTTCCCGAAGTGCGGCAGAGCCTCCTTGGGCTGGCCGTCAGAGACCTGCAGCGGCGTCCAGATGGGCCCCGGCGCCACTGCGTTCACCCTGATGCCCCGCGGTGCGAGCTGCTGGGCGAGCCCCTTGGTGAAGGTGTTGATCGCTGCCTTGGTCGAGGCGTAGTCGAGCAGGTGCGGCGAGGGCTGGTAGGCCTGGACCGAGGTGGTGCTGACGATGGTCGACCCCGCCTCGAGGTGCGGGAGCGCGGCACGCGTGACCCGGTAGATCGCCCGGATGTTCGTGTCGAAGGTGTGCTGCCACTGCTCGTCGCCCAGATCCGCGAGGTCCTCGACGGCGATCTGCCGGCCCGCGTTGTTCACGAGCGCGTCCAGACCGCCCAGCTCCCGCACCGCTCCCCGCACCAGCTCCTCGCAGTACACCGGGTCGGAGAGATCGCCGGGGAACAGGAACGCCTTCCGCCCCGCCCCCTCGACGACCTTCCGGATGTCCTCGGCGTCCGCCTCCTCCGCGGGGAGGTAGGACAGCGCCACGTCCGCGCCCTCACGGGCGAAGGCGATCGCGATCGCGGCGCCGATCCCGGAGTCCGCACCGGTGATGAGCGCACGGCGGCCCTCCAGGCGGCCGGTGCCGCGGTAGGAGTCGTGGCCGCGGTCCGTCTGCGGCACGAGCTCCCTGTCGAGACCGGGCTCGGGCTGGTCCTGCACGGGCGGCGTGATGTCCGGGAACCGGGTGACCGGATCCTGGAAGGTCAGCTGGTCGTTCCCTGCTGCGTGGGTCATCGTCCTGTCCTCTCCTCTGCATGCGTCGTCTTCTGCTGCTGCGCCCTCAGACGAGGTCGCGGGGTATCTCGCGCTGCCAGTTCTGCGAGTGGACCCTCCTCCCTCCCCTCTCCGGGTCGATCTCGTAGGCGTCGAGCTCGGCGGAGATCCGGAACTCCTCCCGGGTCGAGGTGAGCACCGTGCGGGTTATCACCTCGACCCTCCAGTCGCCTCGCTCCAGGCGGCGCACGGTGCGCGTCTCGCCCCGCACGGAGTCGACATCGTTCCACCGGAAGCTGAACCACTCGTCGGTCGCGCGCCGCACGAGGGTGCCGGTCTCCTCGATGAGGAAGGCACCCTGGTCGTTGATGATCTCCAGCGTCGAGACGTCCGTGGCGAGGTCGCGGATGACGCGCCACTGGTGGTCGCCGGGCGAGAGCCGTTCCACCGCCAGCTCCTCCGCGGCCTCGGGCGGCCCGAACGCGCGCAGCCCCGCGTCCTCACGGCGGGGCTCCCGCACCGGCAGGTGCAGGCGGCTCGCCCCCGTCGTCACGGTCAGCGCGGCGGTCTCCGGAGGCGGCCAGGCGAGCGGCCAGTACGAGGAGGAGAGCGAGAGCCGGATGCGGTGCCCGGCCGGGAAGTGCTGTGCGACCCCGTTGAGCGGCACGCGCACGCGGTACCGGCGGCCGGGCTCCAGCCGCTCCGGGCACGCGCTGCCGCCGCGGTGGGTGAGGTTGAGGACCCCGTAGGTCACGCGGGTCGCCTCACCGTCCGGATTCACGTCGGACAGGCGCGCCACCAGCATCGCCACCGGCCTGTCCGCGGCGACCTCGACGTCCAGCTCCGCCAGGCCGCAGACCTCGACCGCCCGCTCGAGCGGGCGCGTCTCATAGACGAGCGCGCCGCCGTCCTCCTCGCGCTGGTCGAACGGCAGATCCGGGGTCGCGGCGTAGGAGGCCCACTTCCCCGCGAACAGACCCACGCTCAGCGGTGAGCGGACGGTGGCCTCCGCCCGCTCCCGCTCCGCCGCCTCGGCCTCCGGGGATCCCGGTGCCACCAGATGGTGCCCGGCGAGCACGAGCTCCCGGTCCTCCAGCTCCAGGGAGGGCCAGACGTCCTCGGCGATCCAGCGACCCGGCCGCTCGCGGTAGGAGGCCTGCGGCGGCACGCTGTCCTGCATCCACAGCCGCATCATCGGCTCGTCCATGAGACCGGTGTCGTGCCCCTTGAGCCAGTGGTCCCACCACCGCACGACCTCCTGGAGGAAGCCGATGGCCGGACCGGGCACACCCAGGTGCGGGTACTTGTGCCCCCACGGTCCGATGAGCGCCCGGCGGGGGACCTCGAGGTGCTCCATGAGGCGGAAGATCGCGTTCGTGTAGCCGTCCGCCCAGCCGCCCACGGCCATGACGGGGCAGCCGACCGCGCCGTAGTCCTCGCTCACCGAAGCCGGCTTCCAGTAGTCGTCGCGCCGCTGGTGCTCCAGCCAGGTCTCCAGCCAGAGACCGCTGCCCCGCAGCCGTTCGACCCACATGTCCCGCCAGCGCTCCCCCACGATCGCGGGGTCCGGCGGGAGGCTGTTGAAGGCGAACATCACAGTGGCCTCGGACAGGTTGTCCGCGAGCAGCGCGCCTCCCATGTAATGCATGTTGTCGACGTAGAGATCGTCCGTGGCTGAGGCGCTGATGACCGCCTTGAGCGCCGGCGGACGGCGTGCGGCGAGCTGGAGGCTGTTGAAGCCGCCCCAGGAGATGCCCATCATCCCCACGTTCCCGTCGCACCACGGCTGAGCGGCGAGCCAGGCGATGACGTCCTCGGCGTCCTCCTGCTCCTGCGGGCGGTACTCGTCCACGAGGACGCCCTCGGAGTCGCCGCTGCCGCGCATGTCCACCCGCGCGCAGACGTAGCCGTGGCCGGCGATGTAGGGGTGGTTGAGCGCGTCCCTCCCCCGGGTGCTGTCCCGCTTCCGGTACGGGATGTACTCGAGGACGGCGGGCTGGGGCCGGCGCTCGGCGGACTCCGGCATCCAGAGCCGCGCCGCGAGGCGGGCGCCGTCCCGCATGGGGATGAAGACGTTCTCGATCTCCCGGACCTCGTGCGGGAAGTCTGTCACTGTCTGCATGGCGTGCGGATCTCCCTTCGTCGTTCTGAGGCGGAGGAGCCCTCAGGCCGCGCCGGCCCGCGTCCCCTCCTGCGGCACGGGGTCGAAGCCGTACGGCAGCCTCCCCGCGATCTCGCGGTGCAGGCGGTCCAGCTCCTCGTGGCTGTCCGCCCCGATGAAGAACTTCGCGACGACGTACCGGTA
The DNA here is from genome assembly GCF_022712115.1 of Brevibacterium sp. Taxonomy (GTDB): domain Bacteria; phylum Actinomycetota; class Actinomycetes; order Actinomycetales; family Brevibacteriaceae; genus Brevibacterium; species Brevibacterium salitolerans. The sequence goes on from NZ_JALAHB010000223.1 coordinate 19,603, forward strand.
GCTGTCCTGCGAGGGCAGCTCCGAGAGCCTGTCGCCCTCCGCCACCTGCGAGGTGAGGACGAGGTCCGGATACGCCTCGCGCAGCCGTGCGAGCTCCTCCGCGTCCGGCACATGGGTGACGACGGCGTCCTCGTCGTGGAAGACCATGCACTGACCGGCGACGGCGAACGGCCCCTCGCCGGTGCGCGGACGGGGCCGCCGCCCCAGCGCCACGTCGATGGCGACCTCGTGATTGGACGCCCCGTCGACCTTGACGAAGAGCTCGCTGTGGGACTGGCTGATGCGCGTGTTGACCTCCACGAGCCAGAGACCGTCCGTCTCGGCGTCCCACATGAACTCCGCGTTGAAGCAGCCGTCGTCGAACCCGATGTGCGCCAGGAACCGCCCCGTGAGGTCGATCATGCGCCGCTGCACGTGCTCAGGCACCCCGCCGGCGGGGTAGTCGAGACGGTCGAAGCTCGTACCCGCCTCGTCCTTGTGCATGTCGAAGAAGCCGTGCACGCCGTACTCCCCGCGGAACACGGAGCCCTCGGGCGCGCACTGCGTGCCCGTCACGAACTGCTCCGCGAGGCAGGTGTTGCCGTCCGCGGAGGTGATCTCCGGCGGCAGTTCGACCCGGGAGAGCACCTCGTTGAACGCGTCCCCGATGTCCCCGATCTCCGCCCGGATCTCCGCCTGCGCACGGCGGAAGCCCTCTGCGTCCTCGATCTTGAAGCCGAGGTTCGACGAGTGCGCCTTCACCGGCTTCACCCAGAACGGATAGTCGAGGCCGATGGAGTCCAGCGCAGCGTCGTCGAAGGGATCGAAGGCCGCGAACGCCGGCACGCACTCCGGTATGCTCCGCTGCTGCTCGAGCCTGCTCCAGTACTTGTGCTCGCACTTCAGGAGGCTCGTGAGGGAGGGCGCGGGCAGGCCCCTCTCGGCCGCCAGGAGGGGAGCCAGGAGGCTCACGGGGAAGTCCCAGTGCGCGATGATCGCGTCGACCGTGCCCGGGAAGGCGTCCAGCTCCGCCCGCGCCGCGTCGAGGAGCGAGGCGAAGTCGATCGCGTGCACGTCGACGAGCCGTTCCCGGTCGAGGAGGCCGTTGAACGCGAAGCCCTCGGCACCGCGGACGGTCTCCAGCTCTCTGCGCTGCTCGTCCGTGAGCGCCAGGACGAAGATGTTCGGTGAAGCCACACCACTCTCGCTTTCCACGCATGTGCCCGCGGGCACTCCGGAATCCTGAACAATGACAAGTCATCTTGTTCTTGGAACCGTATGCGGAATGTCGCGAGCACACAATGCTCCTTGCCTCCGCCAGCCCACCGGGCAGTGATCTCACAGCGGGTCGCCAGCGACCGCTGAGCCCCACGGGAATCCCCGCTCGCACCCCGGTGACAGAATCAAGTTATGTTGTCAGAATCAGAGCATGATCGGACAGCGCACGCTCGCAGTGGTCCTCGCCGCCCTCTCCGCCCTCGGCACCGCCGGGTGCTCCGTGCCCGCGGATCCCGAGGGCACCCTCGACCGTGCACGGCACGGCGAGCTGGTGGTGGGCGTCTCCCACAGCCCGCCCTGGACGGACGCCCGCGGCTCCGCGCCCACCGGCACGGAGCCGGAGCTCGTGCGGAGCTTCGCAGACTCCCTGGACGCCGAGGTCGACTGGGAGGTCGCGGGTGAGGAGCGGCTCATGACCCTCCTCGAGGAGGGGGACCTGGACCTCGTCGTCGGCGGACTGACGACGGATTCCCCGTGGACCTCCGAGGCCGCACTCACCACGGACTACACGACCACCCCCGGCAGCGACGGCGGGAAGGACAGGCACGTGATGGCCGTGCGCATGGGTGAGAACGCCCTGCAGACCGAGCTCGAACGCCACCTGCTCTCGCCCGAGGTGCAGGAGCGGCTGCGGGAGACGGCGCCGTGAGCGCGCGGTTCGGGCACACCCAGCTGCCCGAGGAGCAGGCGCGGGCGCTGCGGCGCGCCGTCCGGCTGGAACGGGTGAGCATCGGCATGACGCTCATGACCATGACGCTCGTGCTCCTCGTCGCGGGCAGCTCCCAGGCGATGAAGGCGGCATGGATCGAGGACTCCCTCGCACTCCTCCCTCCGCTGGCCTTCCTCGTCGCGGTGCGCTTCATCCGTCGCCGGCCGACTCCCCGCCGCCCCTACGGCTGGCACCGTTCGATCGGCGTCGCCCACCTCGTCTCCGCGGTGGCGCTGCTGACGATGGGCGGATACCTGCTCATCGACTCGGGCATCGGCCTGGCCCGGGGCGAGCGCCCGCCCATCGGCGTGCTCGAGGTGGGCGGCCTCCTGCTCTGGCAGGGCTGGCTCATGCTCGCCGTCATGGTCCTGGTCATCATCCCGCCGGTGGTCCTCGGCCGACTCAAGCTGCGGCTCGCCCCGCTGCTGCACGACAAGGTGCTGTACGCGGACGCGCAGATGAACAAGGCGGACTGGACCTCCTCGCTCGCGACGATCGTGGGGGTCGCGGGGATCGGCGTGGGCCTGTGGTGGATGGACGCGGCCGCGGCGATCGCCGTCTCGCTGAGCATCCTCCGCGACGGCTGGACCAACCTGCGCGACTCCCTCCGGGATCTCATGGACTCCCGCGCCACGCAGTACGACGGGGAGGATCCGGATCCCCTCGTGGGCGAGGTCCGCGCGACCCTGCTCGCCGCGGACTGGGTGGCCGAGGCCGACTGCCGCATCCGCGATCAGGGCCACGTCCTGCACGTCGAGGCCTTCGTCGTCCCGGAGGACGCCTCGCTGCCGCCGCTGGAACGCGTCACGGAGCTGCGCGAGCGGTGCATCGGCCTCGACTGGCGGATCCAGGACCTCGTCCTCTCCGTCGTCGAGGCGCTGCCGGAGGAGCTCCTGCCCCAACTGAGCACACAGGCGCGGAGCCTCGGCCCCGCGGACACCGCTTACACTCACCACCACTCTCCTCAGGAGGATTCGTGAACACCCAGCCGCTCTCCCGCCCCTCCGACCGCCCACCGCTCCCACGGGGTCCGCTCAGCGCCGCGCTCCTGCGGCTGCTGTCCTCGCCCGAGCCCCCTCCGGGGCCGGACGGCCTGTGCGCCACCGCCCGCGACGCCGTCGAGGCCGCCGAGGAGGTTCTCGCCGACGAGGACCTCCAGCTCTCGCTGTTCCTCCTCTACCAGCTCCACTACGGCCCGGAGGACTACGTCGCCGGGGAGTGGGAATGGGACCCGGGGCTCCTGCGGACGCGGTTGCTCCTCGAGCGCGCACACGAATCGGCGCTGCGCGCACGGGCCCCGCCCCCCGGCGACGCCCCCGCCGACGGCGAGGGCCTCGCCGATCTGCTCTTCGCGATGACGGCCGACGCGGCCCGCCCCGCACTCGCCACCTGGTTCGCCCGCCACGCGGACCCGGGACAGCTCGGCGAGTTCCTCGTCCACCGCTCGCTCTACACGCTCCGGGAGGCGGATCCGCACAGCTGGGCGATCCCGCGCCTGCGAGGGAGGGCGAAGGCGGCACTCGTGGAGATCCAGGCGGACGAGTACGGCGGCGGACGGCCGGAGCGCGTGCACGCGGAGATCTTCGCCCGGACCATGCGCGGGTTCGGTCTGGACAGCCGGCCGGAGGCCTACCTCGACCTCATCCCGGCCACGACGCTGCTGCCGATGAACACCATGAGCCTCTTCGGCCTGCACCGGAGGCACCGCGGGGCGATCGTGGGACATCTCGCCGCCTTCGAGATGACCTCGTCGATCCCCAACCGCCTCTACTCGCGCGCCTTCGGCCGGTGGGGCTGGGGTGCGGAGGTCCGGGAGTACTTCGACGAGCACGTGGAGGCCGACGCCGGGCACGAGCAGATCGCGGCGCGGGACCTCGCCGGCGGGCTCGCGGATGCGGAGCCCGCCCTCGTCCCCGAGATCGTCTTCGGCGCCGCGGCGTGCCTGTACGCGGACGAGCAGGCGGGCGCGCACATGCTCGCGGCGTGGAAGGCCGGGGCCTGCTCCCTCCGGAGCGTCGGACCGTGAGCGCCCCGGCCGACTATCTCCTCCCCCTGCGCTGGCAGGCGGGCGAGCGGCACGGGGAGGCCCTCGCGGACCTCGTCGGCTATCTCTCGGGGCTGCCCGGCGACGTGCGCGTCACCGTCGTCGACGGCTCGCCGCCGGGTCTCCGCGCGCTCCACGCGGCGGCGCTGCCCGCGCACGTGCGTCACCTGCCGGCCGCACAGGTCCCCGCCGCCAACGGCAAGGTGATCGGCGTGCTCACCGCGCTCCCCCGCCTCACCCGGCGGGCGCTCGTCATCGCGGACGACGACGTGCGCTACACCGAGGAGGGCCTCGGCGAGGTCCTGCGGCGCCTGGACCGCGCGGACATGATCGTCCCGCAGAACGTCTTCACGACCGCGGACGGGTCGCCCCTGCCGTGGCACGCCCGGTGGGACACGGCCCGCTCACTGCTCAACCGCGCGTTCGGCACCGACTACCCCGGGACCCTGGCCGTGCGGCGGGAGCTCCTCGACGGCGGCTACGATCCGCACGTCCTGTTCGAGAACCTCGAGCTCATCCGCACCGTCCGCGCACGCGGAGGCAGGGTCGAATGCGGCCGCGACGTGTACGTCCCCCGGCGCCCGCCCACGGTCCGGCGATTCTGGGAGCAGCGGGTCCGCCAGGCGTACGACAGCCGCGCGCAGCCCGTGCGCCGGGCGGCCGAGCTGCTGCTGGTCCCGCTCGTCCTCCTCGCACTGCGGCGGCCGCCCCTGCTGCTCTGCTGCACGCTCGGGGCAATCGCACTCGCGGAATGCGGGCGACGGCGGGACGGCGGCGCGTCCGCCTTCCCCGCCGGCAGCGCGCTGTGGGCACCCGTCTGGCTGCTCGAGAGGGGCGTCTGCGCCTGGATCGCCCTCGCCGCAGGGATGCGGGGCGGGATCGGCTATCGCGGCTCGCGCCTGCACATCGCCGCACATTCCGAGGGATGGCTGCGGCGGAGGGAGCGCGGGTACTGCGACGAGGACGCATGGAAACCCGCACACGAGGAGGAGCAGGCATGAGCGGCACACACACGGACGGCGGCGGAGACCCCGTGGTCATCACCCCCTGCCCGGACGGCCCGCTGCTGGTCCGGGGCGACTTCGCGCTCGCACCGGCCCCGGGAGCCGCGCCCGAGGCCGCGCGCCGGAACGTGACCGCGCTCTGCCGCTGCGGCATGACGGGGATCCCTCCGCTCTGCGACGGCTCGCACAAGCTCAGCGGGTTCCGCACTCCCCGGAGCGAACCGGACTGAGGCCGGCCGCTCTCAGCCTCCTCGCGGCCTCCGCTCACGGCACTCCATGCCGCTGACCTCAACTTCTAACACAAGGCCCCTTGTGTTTTTGAAGCAGGAGCGCTCCAATGGGGACATGAGCACCCCACAGGTTCGGACCTCCGTCCCCACCCCCTCAGCGCAGCAGCGCACGGGCCTCGCGCAGCACCTCGGCGGCACCCACCGCGAGGAGCGCGGGGTCCGGGTCCGCGGCGAAGACCTCGCCCCGGCGCAGCCGCGCATCGGTGAGCACCCGGTGCGGTCCGGCGGGCGGTCCCCAGCGCTCCGGCGCCGCCGGGCCGAACAGCACGACGGAGGGGCGGGCGAAGGCGCTGGCGAGATGCGCGGCACCCGTGTCGGCGGAGACCACGAGGGAGCAGCCGGCGATGAGCGCGCACAGCTCGCGCAGACTCAGCACACCGGCGAGGGAGCGCACCGCACCGCCGTCGTCTCCCCCGCCGGCCAGCCGCACGACCGCCTCCGCCCGCGCCCGCTCCCGGTCGTCGCCCGTCACCCGCACCCGCAGCCCGTCCTGCGCGAGTCCGCGCACCACCTCCGCGAACCGTTCGACCGGCCACTGCCTGCTGCCGTGGGATGCGCCCACGTGGACGACGGCGCAGCCGGCTCCCCCGCCGCGGGCGCCGGTGTCGAGCGCCTCGGCCCGCAGCCGCAGCTCGGCGGGGTCGCCGGGGATGCCGTGCCAGGCGAGCAGGCGCACCCAGCGCTCGCGCTCGTGGAGCGCCTCGGTCCAGACGGGGCCGTCCCACCCCGGCGCCCGGTGCCCGATGCGGCGCGGGGACCCGAGCTCCTCGAGACGGCCTCGGCTCTCCGGCCCTCCCCCGTGGAGGTTGACCGCGCCCTCCACGGAGCCGGCGGCCGGGAGCAGCGGCTCCTCCAGCCCGGCCACCGGCAGGTGCGCGTCCACGCCGCCGATCAGTTCGACGACCGGGGCCAGCCAGGCGGGGCAGGCGAGCACCAGCCGGTGGTCCGGGAAGCCTCGGCGCAGCGCCCGGAGGGCGGGCACCGCCACGAGCAGATCGCCGAGCTTGAGGGCGCGCAGTGCGAGCACTGTGGGCTGAGCCATCCTGGTCCCCTTCCGGCGGCGGTGCTGTTCGACCGTGACGATACGCTCATCCGCGACGTGCCGTACAACGGCCGGCCCGAGCTCGTGGAGCCGATGCCCGGGGCACGGGCTGCGCTGGAGCTGCTCCGCGCCCACGGCGTGCGGCTGGGGGTCGTGACCAACCAGTCCGGGATCGGCCGCGGGCTCCTCACCGAGGCCCAGGTGAGCGCCGTGAACCGGCGGACCGCCGAGCTCCTGGGCCCGTTCGGCGCCTGGGAGACCTGCCCCCACGCCCCCGCCGCCGGGTGCTTCTGCCGCAAGCCCCGCCCGGGCATGCTGCTGCGGGCGATGGAGCGGCTCGGGGCACCGGCCTCCGCGACCGTGATGATCGGCGACATCGGGGCGGACATGGTCGCGGCGAGCGCGGCCGGCTGCCGCGGAGTGCTCGTGCCCACCGCCGTCACCCTCGCCCCCGAGGTCGCCGCGGCGCCGGCCGTGGCCGCGCACCTCGGGGAGGCGGTGCGACTGGCGCTCGGCGCCGAGGCCGCGGGAGGTTCGCGATGACGCGGGTGCTCGCGGCCCGGCTCGACAGCGCCGGGGACGTCCTCGTCACGGAGCCGGCGCTGCGGGCGATCGCGGCCGATCCCCGGGTGGAGGCGCTCACCCTGCTGTGCGGCCCGCAGGGACGGGCTGCGGCGGAGCTGCTCCCGGAGCCCGACGCCCTGCTCTCCTGGGCGAGCCCGTGGACGCTCGCACCCGCTCCCCCGGCGACCTCGGCGCACCTCGCAGAGCTCCGCGACGCGGTGGCCGCGGGCGGCTACGACGCGGCCGTCGTCTTCACCTCGTTCCACCAGTCGCCGCTGCCCCTGGCCCTCGTGCTCCGCACCGCTGGCATCGCGCACATCACCGGCGCCTCGACGGACTACCCCGGCAGCCTGCTCGACGTCCGCCTGCGTCCCGGGGAGGACTTCCCGGAGGACCAGCCCGAGGTGGAGAGGGCTCTGCGGATCGCCGCCGCGGCCGGCTTCGGCCTGCCGGCGGGCGACGCGGGCCGGATGCGCATCGCGGATCCCTCCGGCGCCTTCTTCGGCACGCCCGCCGCTGCAGCCGCCGGACTGCGGCCCGACGAACCCTATCTCGTCCTCCACCCCGGTGCCGCCGCCCCGGCACGGATGTGGCCGCCGGAGCGCAGCCGGGCGGCGGTCGAACTGCTCACCCGGCGCGGCTGGACGGTCGCGGTCACCGGCGGGCCCGCGGAGAGGGAGCTCACGGCCGCCGTGGCCGGTGCCCACGGCATCGACCTGGGCGGACGGTGCGACCTGCGCGGCACCGCGGACCTCCTCGCCCGCGCCTCGGCCCTCGTCTCCGGCAACACCGGGCCGGCGCACCTGGCCGCAGCCGTGGGCACGCCCGTCGTCAGCCTCTTCTCCCCCGTCGTCCCGGCGATCCGCTGGGCACCGTACGGCGTCCCCGTCGAGCTGCTCGGGGACCAGACGGCACCCTGCCGCGGCACCCGCGCCCGGGAGTGTCCCGTCCCCGGCCATCCCTGCCTCGCCTCCGTGGCCCCCGAGGCCGTGGCGGAGGCCGTCCGCCGCATCGTCGACCGCACAAGGAGCTGCGCATGAGAATCCTCCTCTGGCACGTCCACGGCTCGTGGACGGACGCATTCGTCCACGGACGGCACGAGTACCTGCTGCCCGTGCTCCCCGAGGGCGGCCCCTGGGGGCTGGGCCGCGGCGGCCGCGAGTGGCCGTGCTCCGTCCGGGAGGTCGCGCCCCGGGATCTCGCGCACACCGCGGTCGACCTCGTGCTCCTGCAGCGCCCGGAGGAGCGGGAGGAGGCGGCCCGCCTGCTGGGCCGCAGACCGGGACGGGAGGTGCCGGCGGTCTACGTCGAGCACAACACCCCGCGCGGCGACGTGCCGGACACGGTCCACCCGCTGGCCGGGCAGCAGGACATCCCGCTCGTGCACGTCACGCACGTCAACCGGCTGCTGTGGGACTGCGGGGGCGCCCGCACCGAGGTGATCGAGCACGGCATCCGCGATCCCGGCCCGCTCTACACCGGAGAGATCCCGCGGTTCGCCTTCGTCGGCAACGAGCCGGTGCGCCGCTGGCGGGTGACCGGTGCCGATCTCCTCCCGGAGTTCGCCCGAACCGCCCCCGTCGACGTCTTCGGCATGGGCACGGAGGGACTGGCGGAGGCGACCGGTCTGGGTCGCGACCGGCTCCGGGTGCTCGGCGACCTCCCGCGCAGTCAGCTGCACAGGCTCATGGCCCGGCGCCGGATGTACCTGCATCCGGTCCGCTGGACCTCTCTGGGCCTGTCCCTCCTCGAGGCCATGCACCTGGGCATGCCGGTGCTCGCCCTCGCCACCACCGAGGCCGCCCGTGCCGTCCCGCCCGAGGCCGGCGCCGTCTCCGCGGACCCGGCCGAGCTCCGTGCCGCGGCCCGGCGCCTCCTCGACGACCCGGAGGAGGCCGCGGCGCGGGGCAGGGCCGCACGCGCCTTCGCCCTCGAGCACTACGGCCTCGACCGGTTCCTCCGGGACTGGGACTCCCTGCTGTCCGCCCTGGTCCCCGCAGACCCTCACACCACTGACCCGGGGGCCGCCGCGCGGCTCCGGGAAGGAGAGAAGCGATGAAGATCTCGATGGTCTCCGAGCACGCGAGCCCGCTGGCCGCCCTGGGCGGCGTCGACGCGGGCGGGCAGAACGTCCACGTCGCGGAGCTCTCACGGGCGCTGTCCGCACGCGGCCACAGCGTCACCGTCTTCACCCGGCGCGACGATCCGCACCTCCCGGAGGTCGTGGAGGCGGACGGCGGGGTCACCGTCGTCCACGTGGACGCCGGACCGCCCGTCGCCGTGCCGAAGGACGAGCTCCTCCCCCACATGACGGAGCTGGGGCTCGGCATCGCCGCCCACTGGCGGGCGCATCCGGCGCGGAGGCCGGACCTCGTGCACTCGCACTTCTGGATGTCCGGCCTCGCCGCCGGGACGGCGCTGCGCAGCGCGGGACTCGACGCCGTGCCGCTGCTGCACACCTTCCACGCGCTCGGCACCGTCAAGCGCCGCCATCAGGGCGTGCTCGACACGAGTCCGCCGGAACGGACCGCACTCGAACCGCACGTGGGGCGCGAGGCGGACCGGATCATCGCCACGTGCTCCGACGAGGTGGACGAACTCATCGCCATGGGGCTGGACCGGGACCGCGTCTCCGTCGTCCCCTGCGGCGTCGACCTCCGCCTCTTCGACCCCGAGGGCGAGGCGGAGGAGACCGGCGGGAAGCGCCGGATCGTGTGCGTCGGCCGGCTCGTGCCGCGCAAGGGCGTCGATCTCGTCGTCCACGCGCTCGCGGCGCTCACGGCCGAGGGCTTCGAGGACGTGGAGCTGCACGTCGTGGGCGGCGGGGCGGAGGAGGCCTGCCTGCACACGGACCCGGAGGCCCGTCGTCTCCGCGACCTCGCGCAGGACCTCGGCGTGGCGGACCGCGTCGTCCTCCGCGGACAGGTTCCGCGCGAGGAGATGCCCGCGATCCTCCGCAGCGCCCGTCTCGTCGCCTGCACCCCCTGGTACGAGCCGTTCGGGATCGTCCCCCTCGAGGCCATGGCGTGCGGAGTCCCCGTCGTCGCCGCACGCGTGGGCGGCCTGCAGGACACCGTGGTGCCGGAGCGCACGGGGCTCCACGTGGAGCCCCACGACCCCGCCTCGCTCGCCGCCGCCGCGGCCCGGCTGCTCTCCGATCCGCAGCTCGCCCGGCGGCTGGGTGCGGCGGGGACGGAGAGGGTCCGCGCCGGCTACTCCTGGGCGACGGTGGCCGCACGGACGGAGGAGGTCTACGCGGAGGTCCGGGGCCGGGCGGTCGCCCGCGGCGGCGCCGGCGGGCTCGGCGGCCACCTCGACGGGACGGAGCGGGCGCTGGCCTCGCTGCGCGACCAGGTGCCGACCCTGCAGGCCTGGGGCCGTGATCTCGCCGCCGCGCTCTCCGGCGGTGCGCGCCTCCTCACGGCCGGCAACGGCGGCTCCGCGGCGGAGGCGCAGCACCTCAGCTCCGAACTGGTCGGACGCTTCCGCGGAGACAGGCCCGCGTACGCGGCGCTCGCGCTCAGCACCGACCCCTCCGCCGTCACCGCGATCAGCAACGACTACGGCTACGAGGAGGTCTTCGCCCGGCAGGTCGAGGCGCACGCACGGCCCGGGGACGTTCTCGTCCTCCTCACCACGAGCGGACGCAGCCCCAACCTCCTCCGGGCCGTCGAGGCCGCCCGCCGGAGCGGTGCCCGGACCTGGGCGCTCACCGGCCCGGGGCCCAACCCGCTCAGTGCTGCGTGCGACTCCGCCGTGTGCGTCGACGCCCCGGCGCCCCACGTGCAGGAGGCCCACCTCACGGCGGTGCACGCCCTCTGCACGGTGTTCGACGCGGAGGTCGCCGCATCCGCCCTCCCGCACTCGGCGCCGGACACGGTGCCCGTCGCGGCACCGGTCCCGGTGCGCGCGCATCCCGGCGAGAGGGTGCCGTCATGAGGATCGCGGTGGTGGGCGACGTGCTGCTCGACGAGGACGTCCGCGGTGGTGCCCGGCGGCTGTCCCCGGACGGTCCCGTGCCGGTCGTCGACGTCGAGGAGACCCGGCGCCGTGCGGGCGGCGCCGGGCTCGCGGCCGGCCTGCTGGCGTCCGCCGGGCACGAGGTCGTCCTCGTCACCGTCCTCGGCGACGACGACGCCGGCACCCGGCTGCGCGACGTGCTCACCGGCACCGAGGTGGTCGCGGGACCGTCCGGGTCCCCCACCCCGGTGAAGCGGCGGCTGCTCGCCGGAGCGCACGTCGTCGCCAGGATGGACGAGGGCTGCGGCGCGGGAGCCCGCCCGGAGAGCACGGCGGAGATGCGCGCCGCGCTGGAGCGAGCGGATGCCGTGCTCGTCTCCGACTACGGACGCGGGCTCTGCGAGGACCCCGCCCTGCGCGAGGCGCTGCGCCTCCGTGCCGCCGCGGTGCCGGTGGTGTGGGATCCGCACCCCCGCGGTGCTCAGCCGGTGTCCGGGGTCGCCGCCGTCACGCCCAATGCCGCCGAGGCCGCCGCCCTCACCGGGACGCCGGCGGACGACTGCCGGACGGCCACCCGTGCCGCCGCGGCGCTCCTGCGGACCTGGCCCGCGGAGGCCGCCGTGGTGACGCTGGGCGGTGAGGGGGCGCTCGCCCTCGAGCGCGGCGGGCTCCCCCTGTTCGCGCCCGTGCACCGGACTGCGGCCGGGGACGCCTGCGGTGCCGGGGACCGCTTCGCCGGCAGCCTCTGCGCGCACCTCGCCGCCGGCGCCCCGCTCGGCAGGGCGACGGAGGCGGCGGTCGCCGAGGCCGCGGCGTTCATCGCGGCCGGCGGCGTCGGCGCACCCGCGCAGGAGACGGCGGAGCACGGGCTCGGCACCTCGAACTCCCTCGACGCGCGCCTGGAGACCGTGCGGGCACAGGGCGGGACCGTGGTGGCGACGGGTGGGTGCTTCGACCTCCTCCATGCCGGCCACGCCCGCACCCTGGCCGCCGCCCGCCGCCTGGGCGACGTCCTCGTCGTCTGTGTGAACTCGGACGCCTCCGTGCGCCGGCTCAAGGGCCCCGGCCGCCCATTCGTGCCGCAGGAGGACCGGGTTGCGCTGCTGGAGGCGCTCGCCTGCGTCGACGCGGCGGTGGTGTTCGAGGAGGACTCCCCGGAGAGGACCCTCGAGCGCCTCCGGCCGGACCTCTGGGTGAAGGGCGGCGACTACACGGCGGACTCCCTCCCGGAGACGGAGCTCGTGTCCCGGTGGGGAGGGCAGACCGTGACGGTGCCCTTCCTCCCCGGGCGCTCCACGACCTCCCTGGCCGCGGCGCGGGACGCGGCGGGATGACACAGGTCCGGCACCCGGCACAGCACGGCACCCGGCACAGTACGGCACAGCAGCGGACGAGAACGGAGAGGAGAACAGCGATGAACGAGCAGAAGCGGAGAGTGATCATCACCGGCGGAGGCTCCGGACTGGGGCTGGCGTGCGCCGAGGCCGTCGCGGACGCGGGAGGGACTCCCTTCGTCCTGGACCTCGACGTCTCCGCGGCCGCGCCGCACCGGGCCCGCGCGCTCGACGTCACGGACCGGCCCGCGGTCGGACGCCGCATCGACGAGGCCGCGGAGGAGCTGGGAGGCGTCGACGCGCTCGTCTGCGCGGCGGGGATCGACGTCCCGGGAGGCCTCGACGAGATCGCCGCCGCGCAGTGGGAGCGCGTCCTCGCGGTCAACCTGCTCGGCACGGTCTCCGCCGTCCGGGCCGCGCTCCCCCATCTCTCCCGCACCCACGGGCGGGTGGTCACGGTCTCCTCCACCCTGGCGCTCCGGGGCGCGGCGGGCGCCACCGCCTACAGCGCCTCGAAGTTCGCCGTGCGCGGCTTCAGCCAGGCGCTGGCGGCGGAGACCGCGGGCCGGGTCGGGGTCACGAACATCATCCCCGGTGGGATGCGCACGCACTTCTTCGACGGCCGCGAGGAGCAGTACCGCCCGCAGGACGACTCCCGCCTCAACGATCCCGCCCGGGTCGCGGAGGCGATCCTCTTCGCCCTCTCCCAGCCCCGCGGCGCGGAGGTGCGCGAGATGCTCGTCGCGCACGAGGACGAGGGGTCGTGGCCGTGAGGGGCCGCTCAGCGGCCTGCAGCCTGGGCGCGGGCATCCGGCCAGACCGGCTCCGGCGCGATCGCCGTGAGGTACGAGGGATCGTGCGCGCAGCGGTCGGCCGTCCAGCCCACCTGGGTGACGTCCACCCCGCACTCCGGGCAGCGGGTCACCCAGGAGAGGTGCACGCGATGGCGACCGCGCCCCAGGGGGCCGGCGCTGATGCAGTTGCCCACCCAGTAGAGGCCCACCGTGGCGGTGCCCGCCGCCGCGGCGAGGTGACGGGGACCACTGTCGTTGCCGACCATCACATCGGCCTCGGCGAGCACCCCCATGAGCGCGGAGAGGGACAGCGCACCGGCCAGCGAGGCCACCGAGCCGCGGGGGTTCCGGCTCCCGCGCGAGCGCGCCCCGGACACGATCTCCTCCCCGGCGGGCGCATCGGACCCGTCCCCGACGACGACCACCTGCCAGCCCTCGCCCGCCGCGAGCGCGGCCAGCTCCGCGAAGCGCTCCGCCGGCCAGCGCCGGCGCGGGTCGGTCGCACCGGGGTGGAGCACCAGCAGCCCCGCGGCCGCCTCGTCGCGCAGCTCTGCACCCGCCTCGCGTTCGGCGGGCGTGACCGCGAGGCGGGCCTCCGGGCTCCGCACGGGAGCGCCCACGAGGCCCACGACCTCCAGCGCCCGCAGCATCTCGTGCTGGTGGTAGACGTACGGCAGGTTCCGTTCGAGGGCCGCGGCGTCCTCGGTCCGTGTGCCGACGGTGTGCCGCGCCCCCAGTTCCAGCAGGAACGGGTTGGAGTTCCGGCCGCCGCCGTGGACCTGCACCGCGAGCGCGACCTCGCGCTCGCGCATCCGGCGTAAGAAGGCGGCGCGCGCCGGCGGGCCCCCCTCGCCGGGCCGCCCGCCCGGCGCCGGCGGCACCACGACGACCTCGTCGACGGGCCCCGGCCGGCCGGCGAGCAGCTCCGCGTGCGCGGGCGTGCCGAGCAGGGTGAGCGCGGCCTCCGGATAGGCGGCCGCGAGCGCCTCGCAGGCGGGGACGGCGACCATGAGGTCGCCCAGGCCCCCGCCGCGCAGGACCGCGATCCGCCCGATCCCCTCGAGCCGTGCGCCCGCGGCACCCTCGTACGTCCCGCCCATCGCGCCGTCCCTTCGTCGCACCGAGGAGGAGCCTCATGACCGAGATCACTGAACTCGACCCGCACACCGGCGACCCCGCCACGACCGTTCGCGCCGCCGGCGACAGCGAGGGCGCCGGTGTGC